>JAZSPG010000088.1:0-8192 GCA_045537295.1 Candidatus Scatosoma sp.
CGCACTTTAGTGCGCAAAATAAAGCCCCCACTTTAGTGGGGGATATTTACTATCTAATACAAAATTTGTGCGTTGTCGGGAAGTCGTAAAACCGTAGCGTTGTCACCGCGGACGGTAAAGCGTTCCTCTTTATAGGTCTTATGCGGAATCATATAAACGCGCAAGTTTTTCCAGTGGGTAGATAGTTCTTTTTCAAACAAGCGCTCGGATAAAATTTTCCGCATAATTCCGTCGTTGAGTTCGATAATTACGGCGGTGTAACCCTTTGCAAAGCAGTCTAAAATTGCCTCGCGGATACGCGACACGACGAATATATCCTCGTGTACGTAACTTTTTCCCTCGCAATGCGGACAGGGTTTTACCAGATACGAAAGTACCTCGCGCCCTACCCGCTTGCGCGTGAATTGCGTCAAACAAAGCTCGCTCATAGGCAAAATTTTGCATTTGGCTTTGTCTTTTGCAAGTAGCGTTTCTAATTTCTCGTTTACGGCGAGGCGGTGCGCCTCTTCCGTCATATCGATAAAGTCCACCACGACGATACCGCCGACGTTGCGAAGCCGAACCTGCCTTGCAATTTCCTCCGCCGCGGAAAGATTGACGGCAAACACCGTTTCTTCTAAACTCGTTTCGCCCGTGTAACTGCCCGTATTCACGTCCACTACCGTCATTGCCTCGGTATGCTCGATAACCAAATACCCGCCGTTTTTTAAGGGTACGGTAGGGCGCAACGCGTCGTAGATAAGAGGGGTAATACCGTACTCTTGCATCATAGAACGAGTACCCAGGTATTTGACGAGCTTGCGTTCGGGGATATCTCCGCGCAAACGGATAAGCGATAAAAGTCGCTTATACAAGTCCTCGTCGCCAACGTGTATCGCGACGATTTCTCCGCCGAACGAATCGCGCATACAGCGAATCGGAAGCTCTTCGTCCTCGTATAAAACCGTACCTACGGGTGCGGTTTTCGCCGTTTCTTGCATACGGTTATATAATTTTTTAAGGTATTCCGCCTCGGCTTTTAGCTGTTTTTGGGTGGCGAACGGCGCTTGCGTGCGGACGATAAACCCGTCGTCCGTTCTGCCCATACGCATTTTATCGGCGATTTTAAGTAACTTTTCCCGCTGTTTTTCGTCCGTGATTTTTCTCGAAATACCCAAAAAATCCGTGCCGGGTAAGTAGATTAAATGGTTGCCGACGAAAGACAGGTGCGTAGTGACCTTCGCGCCTTTGTTTCCGCGCGGGGCTTGCGTTACCTGTACGATAATTTCGTCGCCTATCTTTAAGTTTAAGGGTTTCACGTTGCTTTGCACGAACGTACCGTCGTACTTAGTATAGTCTGTGTACGTTTCTTCCATAGACAAATAGCAATTTTTTGCCAGTCCGCAAGAGATGAACACGGCGTTCATACCCGAAAGTACGTTGGTGACCCTGCCTTTATACACGTTGCCGACGATTTCCCCGCCCGTTTCGCTTTCCACGGAAAATTCCGTTAAATTCCCGTCTTCCATTAGCGCGGCGAACTGTTGCCCGCAATATCGGTCGAAAAACCATTCCTTTTTCATTAAATACCTATCCTTTGCGTATTGTCACGGCAAACCGACAGGCCGTACCTTATTAGTATAACACAAGGCGGTGGGTTTGGCAAGGGGTTTTGCGTTATGTCGCGAAATTTTTATCGATTTTTCCCGCCTTTTTCTCATAAAGCGCTTTGACAAGCTCGGAAAGGGGCTGGTAGGGGGTTTGCGCGAGCGCGAAGCAGTCGGACAGCGCGTTTTGCGAAAGGGTGAACAGCAATTCGCCCGATTGCGAATACGCCTCTAAAACGAGGTAACTGCCCCGTTCGACGAACCGTAACGCGTCCTTTATCGGACTTTCGGCAAGCACGGCGACGCGTCGGATTTCCAAACCCCGCCGTAAATCCGCGCGCATAGAAAACTGCATTTTTTCGTACACCGCGTTCTTGTCTTTGTTCCCGATTGCGCCGAAAAATAAAAACAAACCCAGCGTCAAAAGAGTGAAATTGTAGCTCCCGCGCATACAAAACGAACAAAACAGCAAAAGAAATACCGCCGAAAAAACGAAGGTACAGCCCCGCGCAATGCGTTCCGCTTTGCGTTCCGCTTGCGCGTGGTTGGGGTTGCGTTTTTGAAGGGCGCGCGCCAAAACACATTTGAAAATCCTGCCCCCGTCCAAGGGATAGGCGGGCAGTAAATTGACGAGTGCAATGGAAAGCGAGGAAAAGCACGCGACGTCGGTGAACGCGTACGTGGTAGGGTGAAACCACCAAAGCGCCGAGAAAAAACCCGCGGTGAAAAGGTTGCAAAGCGGACCCCAAACCGCAACACAAATTTCGTCTTTTAAGGATAGACCTTGCAAATCCCCGTCGATTACCGCGCCGTAGGGCATAAGCACGATTTTGTTTAAGGAATAGCCTAATTTGGACGCGACGAAAGCGTGTGCGCATTCGTGCTGTAACGCGACCAAACAGCTTAATAAAAACAAAAACAGCTCGCCCGTAAACGAGTACCAAATCCCGACGGCGATAAAAAGCGGGTGCAACGACAAACGGGGACGACAGACCCCCTGCCGTCCCGAATTTTTTTGTTTGCTACCGTTCATTTTCTTTTTATTCTTCGACCCAAGCCAAGCAGTTCTCGTCCGTTAAATAGACGCAACTTAAAAGTTCCCCGTCCGAGTACATCGTCACCTGCACTTCTCTTTCCCCGTCCGTATAGCCGAGCGGTACGTTGGATTTTACTTCGTCGCCAACGGCGTAATATACCGTTTGTAAGCCCTCGATAACGCCCGTAAACGACTCGGAATGGCTGACTTTTACGGTGTACGAACCGTCCGCGTTTTGCGTTATGGCGCTAATTTCGCCGTCCGCCGTCGGATACACGCAACAAGCGTCGGTGAAGGTGAGAATACCCGTTTCCGATAAATTGAGTTCCGCGCTGGACAATTCGCTCACGATAGGGGATAAGGTGAAATCGCTGTAACTGCGCGTATCGATTTGTGTGACCGCGTCCGTTTTGGTAAGCGAACGGAAAAAGGTGTTGATGGCGCTGTTGGGCATAAATACGTTGGTGAGGAAGATAGCCCCGCAAAGCGCGCACACCGCCCCAAACTCTACGCCGAGCGCGATTTTCAGAGCGCCGTTTTGCTTGGTTTTTGCGTTCGGCTCGTACATACCCCCTTCGTTTTCGCTTTCACCGTCCGTATCGTAAGCGTCGAAAGACCCGTCCGCATCTCGCCCAAACAGCGTTTGTTCGCTTGCGGAATACAGCCGAACGGTATCAATGCGTTCGGGAATATCTTCAAATAAAACCTTGCCTGAGCTGTTTGCGCTTTCGGCAAACAAGTCCGCCTCAGCGCTAATTTGCCCGCCTTGCATATCGTCCTGTAATTTGCCGTTTACCTGCGCGATAACCGTTTCCTTGACGTCGGGACTAACCGTTTGCGTGACTTCTTTTGATGCGCCCGTTCCGCGTTTGCGCCTGTGCGAGCGTCTTTTGCGTACCGTATTCACCGTAGATACGGGAATTTCTAACATTTCGGCGTATTCAATTTCTTCGTTCATACTTGCTTTCTCCTTGCTTGTTTTTTAGCTCTATGCTATTATATGAAAGGCAAAAGGGGCGTAGAACGCGAAATAAAGAAAACTTTTCGTTGGTTTTTGGCGAAAAGAAAGACCGCGGAATTTCGTTCCGCGGTCGCAATCGAATGATTTTATAAAATTACAAGGTAAACGTAACGCCGTTGCCGAACGTTTCGGTGGAATCCGTATCCGGCAGGTCGGGGTCGAACGGCAAATCGTCGCTGGGCATAATGGTAAAGGTTTGCTCGTGGTTGAGCTCTTCCGTCGTAGCGAATTGCACGGCGACGGGGGTTAAAAACCCAAGAATTAAACAACCCGCCAAAATGTGTTTTGCGCGTTTTTTCGCTTGCAAGCGCGCCTTTTCCCGCACGCTGATTTTTTCAAAAATTTCGTCCGATAACTGTTTAGTCGTTTTCATAATCCACCTCTTCGGCAAGTAGCTCCGCCTTTAACGCGGTTTTGCCTCTTGCTAATAAATTATATACCTGTTTTACCTTGCGTTTTGTAATTTTCGCGATACGCTCGGGGGATAAATCCTCGAAATAACGAAGCATCAATACTTCTTGGTATTCCGCTTTCAAACGGCGAATTGCCGTATATAACGCCTTGTCGCGTTCGCTTTTTTCTAATTTCTCGTCGGGGCGTTGCCCGTAAGCGAGTGTGAACGCTTCCTCCGTTTCGCGCTCGCCAAGCGTTGCGTTCTTTTCCATCAGCGCGTCGAGAGAAAGTTCTCTTTTGCGTTTGCGTTTTTTAATCGCGTTCAGACTCTTGTTCCGCGCGATAGTGTAGAGGTAGGTCTTGAACGCTACGTCGGACTGTTCCTTGAACGAACGCCGACAGTAAATTTCGACGAACACCTCTTGCATAATATCTTCCGCAACGCCCGTATCGCGTACGTAACCGTAAATAAAACGCAAAAGCCCGTGCTGATAAAGGGCGATTAATTCCTCTAATCCCCCCTTGTCACCGTCAAGGAAACGGCGGTAT
The DNA here is from genome assembly GCA_045537295.1 of Candidatus Scatosoma sp. Classification (GTDB taxonomy): domain Bacteria; phylum Bacillota; class Clostridia; order Christensenellales; family Borkfalkiaceae; genus Scatosoma. The sequence continues at coordinate 4,586 of JAZSPG010000088.1, forward strand.
AACGCGATACCGTTGTCTTGCATACTCTCTCCTTCGCGACTAGGGGTAAGGTCCTTGTAACCCTTAAACACCCAAAGTGCGCGTTTTACTCACGATTTCACCAAATTTTCATAAAATTTTATAGCGACGCTCTAAATACTAACGGTAGTTTGCCCTCCGTTATAGTATTTGCGCGAACGCTTTAACAAATTCAAAAAGGGCAGAAAATACCGTTCTGCCCTTTTCGGTTTTTGAAAATTGAACTTATTCCGCCGTTTCTTGCGTTTTAGCCGTTTCTTCCGTTTGAGGATTGGCCGTTTCCGTCTTGTCCTTCAAAACGATATTCAAAACGATACCCAAAATCATTGCAACCGCCGTCGAAGTGATGGTCACCGCTTGTCCTGCGATTTTGAATTGAATGGACAAACCGCCGATACCCGCAACCAAAATCGCCGCCGCGATAAAGATGTTACGCGCGTTGTTGAAGTTAACTTGTTCGTTGATGAGCATTTTCACGCCCGACGAAGCGATAAAGCCGTACAGAACGAGCGAAACACCGCCCGTTACGCAAGCGGGAATGGTTTGTACCACAACCATAAGTGGCGTGAAGAAACCAAGCGCAATCGTCGCAAAACAAGCCGTGATGATAACGCGAACGGACGCTACCTTGGTAACGCCGACGACGGCTACGTTTTCGCCGTAGGTCGTGTTCGCACAACCGCAAAGTACGCCCGAAACCGCCGTAGCGATACCGTCGCCCATAAGCGTTCTGTCTAAACCGGGGTCTGTCAAAAGGTCTTTATGGATAACACCGCCGAGGTTGAGGTGGTCGCCGATATGTTCGCAAATGGTAACGAGCGAAACGGGCGCGAACGCCAACGCGATGGTGATGAGCTGACCCCATTCAAACGCACCGTTGCCCCATTCGAGGAAAGCAAAGCAGTCGTAACCGATAAAGCTGGAAACCTTGATATCCGTGAAGTTGTTTACGATAGGTGCGAAGTTGATAACCTTTGCATAGTCCCAGCTCGCCAAATGCCCGATACCCGTCCAGATAAGCGCAACGCCGTAGCCAGCGAGCATACCGATAACGAACGGAATCAGCGAAAGCGTCTTTTTACCGTAGTGCGCGGTAATTGCGGTTACGAACAGCGCAACCAAACCGCAGAAGATATGCACGAGGTTATAAGTACCCGTCGCAGTGCCCGTGAGATTGTTGATAGCCGAACCCGCCAAGCCCAAGCCGATAACCATAATGACAGGTCCTACGACGATGGTGGGCAAAAGTTTGAACAGCCAAGCCGTACCTACCTTTTTAATGACGAGCGCTACGATAACGTAGATAAGCCCGACCATTACCATACCGATAGCTAAGGCGAGGTAGTTATTGCCACCGCCCAGCGCAAACGCCGTAGTCATAGACGATATATACGCGAACGAGCTGGAAAGCACGACGGGGGATTTCTTTTGCGTAAGCAAGATATAGATAAGCGTACCCACGCCTGCCGAAATGATGGTTGCAGGGATAGACGTACCGACGATTAAAGGTACGGTGATACAAGCAACGAACATTGCGAGTATGTGTTGGATAGAAAGAAGCGCCCATTGCGATTTTTTCGCAGGGACTTCGTGGACGTCCAACACGAGGTCGTTTTTAACTTCTGTGTTTTCCATAAAACATCTCCTGTAAATAATATTTATAAAAATCCGATTGCTCGGTATTTTCCCCTTCCTATATATAGTATCATTTTTGCGGGCGTTTGTCAAGGACAAACGGAAAAAAATATTTTCCATTATAAAAAGCGAACGGATAAGATTATCCGCTCGCCCGTTCCTTAAAATACCTCGTAGTCAAATTCTCTGTCCGCGCCCCCGCCGATACGGGTAACGTAAACTTTATGCGCTGTGGTGTCGATAGTGAACACGTCGAAAGCGTGTTCCTCGATTGTGCCACGCTTGCCGAGTTTTTTATAATTCTCGTACGACGCGTCCGTGGCAACGTCCACGAACGTGATACCGTCCAACACGTTGATATGGTCGGTGTGTCTATGTCCGCCCAGCCACGCGACGAAATTACCGCCCTTGCCCGTGAAATCCACGGAAATTTCCGCGTTGAACAAGGGGTTTTCGTGCTGAGTTTTGCCTGAATAACTCGTATGTTTTTTGAACGCGTCGATAATTTTCATCATCAAATCGTAGTTGTATACGTTCTGTTCGCTTTTCGCGCCGAAATAGGTGGAATGCGAGCAAACGACGACGCTCCAAGTGCTGTCGGGTACGGCTAAGGCAGTATTTGCAAACCAGCAAACCTGTTTTTGCAAGAATCCGAAATTACGCATACGGTTGTATTTAGCGTAACTCTCTTCCGTTTTCTCGTCGCTGGGTACGTTTTGGCTGTTGAGCACGATATAACGGATTTTATGCACGGTATCGTCCGCGTAATAATAGGAAAGTTCGTCCGAGAAAACGCGGTCTTTATATTGCGTGTACGGACGGAAATAATACTCGCTGAACGTTTCTTCGGGCAAATTCTCCACGTAATACGCAGGAGGCGCAAAAGTGGAGTGCGCGCTGTCGTGATTGCCCTCTACCATAAGGCATTTATGTTCGATTGCCTTAAAGTGTTCTCTGTACTCCATAATATCTTCAAATATTTCCTGCGGAGAGCAAATGCCTCTGCCCGAAATCAAGTCGCCCGCGTTGAAGAAATAGGGAATACCGCAATCGAACAAAACCTTTTCCATAATCGCGCCCGAATGTTTTTCGTTTTCGCACCAATGCATATCGGTAATGAGCGCAACGCTTGTGCCCGATTTGCCCGCGGTGATTTGACGGCGGTGGATAAGTTCGATTTTTTCGCGTAAATGTTCGTCCCAGTAAGCAGGAATCGTCTGTTTCATTTTTTCACCTCAATATCTATAAATTTATAAAAGGAAGGGGGCAGGTATGCGTTGACTGCCCCTTTTTTATTAAAATTCGATTTTTTCTTCGATATATTTAATTGCCTCGTCGATAGAAATACGGATTTGTTCCATCGTATCTCTATCGCGCACGGTAACCGTTTCGTCCTCCAAGGTTTGGAAATCCACCGTTACGCAGAACGGCGTACCGATTTCGTCTTGACGGCGGTAACGCTTGCCGATAGAACCCGTAATATCGTAAGTCGCGGGGAATTTCTTCATCATTTTTGCGTACACTTCGTCCGCCTTGTCGGCAAGCCCCTTTTGCAAAGGCAACACCGCGCATTTATACGGCGCAAGGAAAGGGTGCAAGCGGAGTACGGTACGGATATCGTTCTTTTCCGCATCTACCACTTCTTCGTCGTACGCGTCCGTCAAGAACGCAAGCACGACTCTGTCCGCACCAAGCGAGGGTTCGATAACGTACGGGATATATCTTTCGTTCGTCACGGGGTCGGTGTAATCGATAGGCTTCCCACATTCTTTTGCGTGTTGGCTCAAATCGTAATCCGTTCTGTCCGCGATACCCCAAAGCTCGCCCCAGCCGAACGCGAATTTATATTCAAAGTCCGTCGTGGCTTTGGAATAGAAACAAAGTTCTTCGGGCGAATGGTCGCGAAGGTGTAAGTGTTCGTCCTTGATGCCGAGCGACAACAACCAGTCGCGGC
>JAZSPG010000046.1:0-2433 GCA_045537295.1 Candidatus Scatosoma sp.
GTTGCGTTATATATTCAGCAAAGCGAAATCCGTAACGGAGCTAAGCGAGGGCGAGGTAGAAGAACTGCCCGTCACCAAAGCGGAAGTGGAACTGTATTATACCCGCTACGTAAAAGCGTGGAACAAGCGCAAGCGCGAGGCGAACGCAACGCTAAACGGGGATAAGGAATACTTAAAGCTCGTCGCCGAAGAAAAAGAGCTGACGCCGAGATTAGCGCAGGCAATTTGTAACGAAAGTGCGGACGAGCGAGAGTTGGAAGAAAAGATGAAAAAGCTCAACGCGGAAAAACGCGCTGTAATGGATAGATTAGGCGTAAAGCCTACGGAATTAAAACCGCTTGAAAACTGCGACGTATGCGGGGACAAAGGTATAACGTCGCGTGGCGGGATATGCGCCTGCGCGTACAAACAAAGAGCGAAGATTAAAGCGTTTTGCTCGGCGGAACGCGTAGTGGAAAGAATGAAAGAGGAGCAGTTAGGTGCGAAAGAACGTAGCGAAAATACATAGCGAGGAGTGGTTCGAGGAAAAGGAACGGCTGATAGCCGAACCCGTCGCCAACACGGTGAGGTATTACCGCAAACCGTATATCCTGTCGGTAATTATCTATTTGTCAATCCTCGTATGCACCTACGACTATACGGGTACGGTAAAGAGCTTTGTCCGGCTTAACGAGTGGTTTATGTCAATGCCACTCATTTGGTCGATAATGCTTTCGGCACTTATCTTTACGGTATGTAACGGCGCGCGGGTGATAACTTTAATCTTAACGGTAAAGCGAATGCGGAATCGCGAGGAATATAAACGCTGTGAGATATGGTATCACGTATTGTCGTTTTCTTGGTTCGGCGCGTTGCATTTTACGATAACGCCAGAATTTGCAAGATGGGCAATCGTAAACCTCGGATTGTACGCCCTGCGGTTAATAGCGTATTACGTATTGCGTAAATATGTGCTGTCGGGGATTGAATGTAGGTATTACTTAGAAACGTTTGAAGAACAGCGGGCGAACTACTTAAAGAACGCGCGTTCGGTAACGATTTGCGGAGCGCCGGGAAGTGGGAAATCGGTATCGGGGAATACGATAGCGATAACGCTTGCCGAGCAACGCTGGGAAAAACTGCAATTCGATTATTTCACGGAAAAAGCGCGGGAGTCGTATTATTTGCAAACGCTAAACGCGGAAAAGCTCAAACGCCTGCAAGCGTTAGAGGAAAGCTATAAGTTTTATAAGGACCGGGAGAACGAATATATACCTTGTTACGTTACGAGTACGGGCATACAGGATTTATGTGGACGGTACAGTTATGAGCTGACGGCGGAGGTGTATGCGCAATTAAAGCGCGTACCTGAATACAGCGTATTATTCAACGACGAGAGCGGACGGGACCAAGGCTGTAAAAAATCGAACAACACGAGCGACGAGGTAGAGGATTTTTGGCGATTAAATCGGCATTTTGGGGATTTTATCCTTATCAATACCGAGCAAGGCGGTGACGGTTTAATAAAATGCGCGCGTAAATGCACGGATTATAATATGCGATGCTTTTGGCAAGAGTGGGTATTACCGCCGAAAAAACTGCAACAAAAATTCGAAAAGCATAAACTTAAGTTTTACGAACGCAAGGCGCAGGGCGAATTAACGGACGTGGAAGAACGGTATATATTGCAAGAGCTGTATTACGAAGCGAAATATATTGCAACGATAGGGTTTCGGAAGATAAAAATGCGGAAAGAAGGCACGACGGAGCAGGTTGGAATGCACGCGGAAGACGAGTATATGATAATCCCGTCGCGGACGATATATAACTACGACGAGAGAGCGTACTCAGAGCTTTACGAATGTCGGGACGAACCGATAGAGCTGGCGGGGTGGACGTCACTCACCCTTAACAGTATCGCCGAAGGCGACAAAACGGACGTGATAACCGCGAATAATGAATGAGTGAACGTTTTCGGAAACAGGTTTGCTTGCGAACAAATTTTTTTGACCGTAAGCCGAAAGGGGATTTTGTCCCTGTGGGACAAAAAGCCGTCAAAAAAATAGCAAGGAAACCGCCGAAAACGTTGCAGTCAGAATCGCGGTATGTACGACGGCAAAACGCGGAACGATAGTTCCGTAAAACGCGGAACGATAGTTCCGTGAGAATAAAAATCCGTGAGAATAAAAAATTCCAGCCGATTCAACCCATCGCTAAAGTTGGCGCGCCGTAGGCGTCGCAAATCTTTAGCGCGACCCCGAAAAGGAGGAAAAAATGAAAAAAAACGATGACGTCGAATTGAGTAGGACGCAGGAGAAGGTGATGGAGTATCTGCGCAAGGAGCTTGCCGACGGGAAGAAGTACGTAAGCTATACGACGATAGGCTTAGAAGTGGACAAGCCAAGGAGCACGGTGCGCTACGCGGTGAACCGTTTAATTCGGCTTAGATTATTG
>JAZSPG010000016.1:0-6349 GCA_045537295.1 Candidatus Scatosoma sp.
CGCTCTAAATCTTCCAGCGTTAAATCATCAATCGTTTTGTTTCGAATTCGTTTTTTACAAATAAAATCAAAGAATATCCGCAAGTCGTAGGCGTACTTTAAACGAGTTTGACTACTCGTACGCATTTCGATCCCCAAGAAATAGTCCTCGCAAAAGGGGGGCAGATCGTTCAAAAGCTCTGCAATCTTGTCTAAATCATGAATATTCCGTTCGGTGTAGTAGTTGATTTTTTCCATAATTTTATGATTGAAACACACTTGCAACATTTCGTAAAACACAGCTTTTACGAAATGTTAAAAGGGAAAATCCATAAATATAGGAATGTTTTCGGTTTTTAGTTATATTCGGTATTCTAAAATATTGTTTATTTATATTCGGTGTTTTGAAATATCTTTATAACAATGAAAAACCTTACTTAAAAAACTTTCAAAATTCCGTATGTGTACGGTTTGATTTCCAAAGTCTTTTCAAAAACTTCTTCGCTTAAAAGTTCTTTCATTTTTTCGGGCAAATTTATTTTATAGCGTTTAGACGAATTGTTTACGAAAACGAAAATATTTTCGTCTGACTTTTCGCGGGAAAAAATCAAACAACCGTCGTCGATAAATATTTCCTTGAAATCCCCGTCTTTGAAAATTTCACGGTTTTCTTTACGGATTGCACCGAGTTTACTATAAAAGTTAATTAAATCGTTATTCAAATTATCCCAGTCGAAACAACGACGGCAAAACGGGTCTATATGCCCTTCCATTCCGTTTTCGTCGCCGTAATAGATGCACGGAACGCCCGGAACGGTATACTGTAAAACGGCCGACATTTTCAGCTTTTTCAAGGCTTTTTCCTTGTCCTCGGCACTCATTTTCGCCTTTGCGCTTGCCATTTCGTCTTTATTATTACAATAAATACCGCCTAAAACGGTCAAAATACGCGAAGTATCGTGCGTACCCAAAATATTCATCAAACAATCGAGCGTTTGCTTTGGATAATGGTTGATTAAAACGCGAACGGTATACAGCAAATTCGACGCGTTTCCCGTTTGCATATATGCAATAATCGCCTCTTTTAAGGGATAATTCATAACGCTGTCCAACTCGTAGCCTTGCAAATACTCACGGCGTTTGGAATACGCGATTTTATTAGACGCGTCCTCCCAAACTTCCCCGATAATAATGGCGTCGGGATTGCTTTCTTTTACCGATTTCCGCAACCCTTTCAAGAAAAAGTCTGGCAATTCATCCGCCACGTCTAAACGGTAACCGCCGATACCGAATCCTAACCACTTTTTCAGCACGCCGTCGTCGCCAAAAATAAAGTTTTGATAATCCTCGGATTGTTCGTTTACCTGCGGTAAAATATCAATTCCCCACCAGCTTTCGTAAGTGTACGGATATTCGTAAAAGGAATACCAAGAATAATACGGCGATTCCTTGGATTGATACGCGCCAAGCGACGAATAATGTCCGTATTTGTTAAAATAAACGCTATCGTCGCCCGTATGGTTAAAAACACCGTCTAAAATCACGCGAATACCTAATTTTTCCGCCTTTTCAATCAAACTTGAAAACTCTTGTTCCGTACCGACGTACTTATCGATTTTCATATAATCGGAAGTATCGTAGCGGTGATTAGAACCCGCCTCAAATATGGGGTTTAGGTAAATAACCGTAACGCCTAAATCGTGCAAATACGGCAATTTGCTCTCAATTCCCTTAAAATTACCGCCGAAGAAGTCGTTATTTAACACTCGACCGTATTCGTTTGGTCTATAAACGGGTTCACCGCCCCAGTCCTCGCGCCTTACCCGCCCTTTTATGTCTGACATAGTTCCTTGCCGACAAAAGCGGTCGGGGAAAATTTGGTACATTACACCGCCCTTAAACCAGTCGGGCGTTTGGTAATCCTCGGCATAGACGGTGAGCAAGAAACCGAGCGGGCGTTCGCAAATAAAGCCCGTTTCCTGTTCCCCGCAAGAGATAAACCCCTCGTTTTCAATGGAAAAAGTATAGAAATATAAACCGATTTCGTGAATTGCAAGCGAAACCGTCCAACCGAACGAAGTGCGGTTTAAGCAATACGCCTCGGCGGGCTGTCCGTCTTTATTCAAAAGCAATACGCCGTCCTTATCAGGCGTTAAACACTCCTCCGCCGTAGGTGTGGTTAATGCGTGTATATCTAATCCAGCCCCCCAGCTTTTGCGTTTGGGCTGTTTTAACAAAAATATATTCAGCGTTAGAATTTCCCCCGCCTTTATTGCGCCGACAACGCTTTTACAGGCGGTATCTAACGGGTTATAGTAAACGTGCATAAAAACTATCCTCTACTTGAACAAAAAGCCGTAAACTTAATTTACGGCTTTTTGCCAAAAGTTATTCATTCTATTTATAATTAGTGTAACGCTTTTAAGCCCCAAATATTTTCAGCGTATTCTTTAATACTTCTATCCGCAGCAAAGAACCCTGCCGCCGAAATATTTCTAAGCGCTTTTTGGTTCCAAAGCCGTTTGTCCGCCTGGTACAGCTTAGACATTTCCTGTTGCGTAGCAAGATAGGATTGATAATCCGCCATACACATATACGGGTCGGCAACAGGCGAGCCTGTAAGCAAATAATTTGCAATATCCGCAAAAGATTCGCCGTTAAAGCCTACGATTAACGCCTCTACCACTTTTCTCAGCATCGAATCGTTGTTATAGTAAACGCTTGCGGAATACCCGTTATGCCAAATATCCGACACTTCTTGCGCATTCAAGCCGAAAATATAGATATTGTCCATACCCACTTTTTCGGACATTTCCACGTTCGCGCCGTCGAGCGTTCCTATCGTCAACGCACCGTTTATCATAAACTTCATATTTCCCGTTCCGCTCGCCTCTTTACCAGCCAAAGAAATTTGTTCGGAAATTTCAGACGCAGGCATTAACGCCTCGGACATCGTAACGTTATAGTCTTCCATATAAACCACGTTGAGTTTTTCGGCAATTTTAGGGTTTTTACGGATATCTTCGGCAAGATAACAAATGAGCTTGATAATTTTCTTCGCCATATAATATCCAGCCGCCGCTTTTGCCGCGAAAATATACGTTTTGGGTTGCATAGGCATATCGGGGTTCTCTTTTAACGCGATATAATCGTGAATAATATGCAACACGTTCAAAAGCTGACGCTTGTACTCGTGCAAACGCTTGGCTTGGACGTCGAAAAGCGTATTCGGGTCGATAATTACCCCCTGCTTTTTATAGGCAAAATCTGCAAACTGTTTCTTTTTCAACGCCTTAATTTCTTCTAACCGTTTCAAAACGCTGTCGTCGTTTTCGAATTTCTTGAACTCGGCAAGCTTAGACGCGTCTTTTGCATAGCCCGTACCGATACAATCGTCCAACAACGCACAAAGTTCGGGGTTGGATTGATTCAGCCAACGTCTATGCGCAATACCGTTCGTAACGTTGGTAAACTTTTGCGGGGTATAATCGTAAAAATCCTTAAAAATACTGTCTTTAATAATATCGCTGTGCAAGGCGGAAACACCGTTTACTTTATGCGAGCCGTGCACGGACAAATTCGCCATTTTCACGACATTATAGGACATAATCGCCATACGCGAAATCTTATCCCAGTCCCCTGGAAATCTCGTCCATAAATCTTCGCAGAACCGACGGTTAATTTCCTTTAAGATGGTATAAATTCGAGGCAATCTTCTCGCAATTAAATCCTCAGGCCAAGTTTCGAGCGCCTCAGCAAGAACGGTATGGTTCGTATACGCGCAAACGGAAGTGGTTATATTCCACGCCTCGTCCCAACTCATACCGTTTTCGTCAATCAAAAGTCGCATAAGCTCGGGGATTGCCAACGCGGGATGCGTATCGTTTAAGTGAATTGCCGCCATTTTCGGTAATAATTTCAACGAACCGTATCTTCTCTTGTGGTCGGCAAGAATATTTTGCAAGGACGCGGAAACGAGGAAATACTGTTGTTTTAATCTAAGCGACTTACCTTCCACGTGGTTATCCGCAGGATAAAGTACCTTCGAGATTAAATCCGCCTCGTTATCGTCTTTCATAACGGACGCATAATCGCCCTGCGAAAAGAGTTTCATATCGAAATTTTGCACGCTACGCGCCTTCCAAAGACGAAGCACGGAAACGGCTTTGCTGTCGTACCCCGAAACCATCATATCATACGCTACCGCTTGAATTTCCTTGGCGTCGCGGTAAATGGTTTCCAAACCGTGTTCCGTCCACTTTTCTTCGATATATCCGTCGAATTTAACGGTAAACACCTTATCGCTACGTTGCGTAAGCCAAACCTCGCCTCCGGGCAACCAAACGTCAGGCAATTCCGTCTGCCAACCGTCTACGATTTTTTGCTTAAACAAACCGTAATCGTAACGGATAGAATAACCCATAGCTGGATAATCCCCCGTCGCCAACGCGTCGAGGAAACAGGAAGCTAATCTACCCAAACCGCCGTTTCCTAAGCCCGCGTCGGGTTCTAATTCGTACAATTCTTCCAAGGACACGTCGTATTCTTTCAGCGCGTCGGTAAAAGTATCGTATAACCCTAAATTATACACGCTGTTTTTCAACGACCGCCCCATCAAGAATTCCATACAAAGATAGTATACCCTCTTTGCTTTCGCGGATTTGGTAACGGTGTGGAATTTATGGCGTTTTTCCAGCATAATATCCCGAACGCTCATTACGACAGCCTTATACAACTGTTCCTTTCTCGCCTCAGTAGGCGCTACGCCGAAATATCTCGAAAGTTTGCCTTTGATAAGCTCTTTCGCGTCCGTTTCGGTGATTTTTGTTTTTTCCATATTCTCTATTCTCCTAAAAATTTTGTCCTATACCGTAATTACCAAGCATTATAAGTATCTTGGTACAATTTTTTATATTCCTCAGCCGAACGACCCCACGAGAAATCCGTCGTCGCCACCTTCTTCATCAATGCTTGCCAAGCTGAGCCGTTTTTATACACTTCAATCGCTTCGTGTACTACGTACAACATATCGTATGCGTTACAAGACGCAAAGGTAAACCCGTTTCCGCCATCGCCGTAAGGTTTAATGCTATCGTATAAACCGCCCGTTTCCCGAACCAGAGGTACGGTAGCGTAGCGCGAGGCAATCATTTGCGACAGACCGCAAGGCTCGCTGACCGACGGCATCAAGAATATATCCGCACCCGAATAAATTTTTCTTGACAAATCGTTGTTAAAGACGATATTTACCGACGCTTTCCCTTCGTATTTTTTGCCTAAATCCTTAAAATATTCCTCGTAAGCGAAATCTCCCGTGCCGAGCAGTACAAATTGCACGTCCTCGTGTAAAATATCCTCCGCAACCGTTTTGACAAGCTCTAAGCCCTTATGCGCAACCAAACGGGAAATCATAGCGATTACGGGTACGTCTTTGACGGGCAAACCCAGCATTTTTTGCAGTTCCGCCTTGCAAATCGCTTTGTTTTGTAAATTTTCCGCGTCGTAATTCGCAAATAACGCTTTATCCGTGGACGGATTATACGAACAAATATCAATACCGTTCAAAATCCCCGTCAGCTTGCTTTCATTTTTACGGATAATATCCTCTAAACCGTGTGCATATTGCGCCGAACGGATTTCTCGCGCATAAGTCGGGCTGACCGTAGAAAAGCGTTCACTACACTCAATCGCGCCTTTCATCAAATTGATACAGCCGTCGTATTCGACTAAATTACGGCACGAATCGGGTAAACCGAACAAATCCCCTAAAATATCCAAAGAATATTTGCCTTGATACTCGATATTATGAATGGTAAAAAGCGAACGAATATTCTTATACTCCGCGCGATGCGCATAAATCGTTTTCAAATAAATACTCGCAAGCGCGGACTGCCAGTCGTGGCAATGCAAAACGTCGGGATAATAAGATATGAACGGCAAAACTTCCAAAACGGCGCGCGAGAAGAACGCAAACCGTTCTCCGTCGTCGTAATATCCGTAACAACCCGTGCGTTTGAAATAATACTCGTTATCCAAGAAATAATAGGTAACGCCGTTTTCTTCACAGGTAAACACCCCGCAATACTGGTTTCTCCACCCGAGTGGAACGTATATATTCCCTAAAAACGCTAATTTTCTACGGTATTCTGGTTTCATATCCGAATATAACGGCAAAGCGACCCGAATATCGTAATCCACGTCCGTTGCGAGTGCTTGGGGCAACGAACCGATTACGTCGGCAAGCCCGCCCGTTGCAATAAACGGTCTTGCCTCCGAGGCGACGAATAAAATTTTACGTTTCGGCGCAACCGTCGGCGCGTTTTTCGTTTGTTTCACTTGCGGAAAACCTTCTTCCGTTTGTATGATTTCCA
>JAZSPG010000080.1:0-2492 GCA_045537295.1 Candidatus Scatosoma sp.
GTGCGCTGTATGAACGTCGCGGGCGTGGGTATGGACGTGGACGTTTTAGAGCGTTGTAAAAAGGGCAAATTAAAAGGCAAAATGAAGTATCTTATCAGCCTTATCAAAAGCCTGTTCGCCTTTAAGGGTTGTCCTATGGAAATTGAGGCGGACGGCGAAAAACAGCAACGCAACGTGTTAATTTCCGCCGTGTGTAACGGTTCAAAGTTCGGCGGAGGGATAAAAATTTGTCCCGTCGCGAATTGCGAGGACGGGAAAATCGATTTTATGGCGGTGGACTGTATCGGCGGGAAATGGAAGCTGATAAAAGCCTTTATCGTATTGATGAAAGGCGGGATTATGGACTATCCCTTAACCACGCATATCCGTTGCGATACGCTGAAAATCACGCCCGATAAAAAACGCACGGTGCAGTTGGACGGCGAGTTGTATACCGGTTTGGAGTTCGAAGTAAAAATAAAAACGGGACTTAAATTTTACCGCCCGTAAGGAGCATATAAAAGGAGTGTATAAAATGGCGTTTGGCGCTTGGAAAAAGGTATTTAACGCGTTGCCCCAAGGGGCGATAGTGTTCGACGCAAATTACCGCGTTCGGTTCGTGAACGCGTCCTTTTTGCATGCTTTTTCGGGTGCGGTGGACGGTAAAAATAAACTTTCCGCCTTGCTTTCCTGTGGGGAAAAGGGGAAATGCGGGGCTGGGGAAAACTGTAAATATTGTGCCTTTTACCGCGTTATGAAACGCGCGGTGGAAGAGAAAAAAGAGCAGATAGAAACACTGACGACAACGCTTTCCCGCGCGGGCAGAACGGATAAAATTTCTATGCGTATCCGCGTCGTTCCCGTGGACGAAAAAGGTAGGCTGTTTTTAGGTCTTACCGACGGCGAATATCAATCGGAAATGGAACAAGAGCTGTTGTCGGCGCAACGAATGCAACAACGGCTGTTACCCGCAGGCAAAAGTGCGGGAGGCGTTTCGTATTCGTATATTTATATACCCTGTTTTAGCGTGGGCGGGGATATGCCCGACGTATACGAATTGAACGGGCAAACGTACGGCGTGCTTGCGGACGTTTCGGGGAAAGGTATTTCCGCGGGTATGCTTTCGGCGTTTGTCAAAGCAGGGTTGGATAGGAAACAGCCCGACTTAGCGAAAGCGTTGATTGCGTTGAACGCGAAGTTCAACGAATTAAACCAAGACGAACGCTCGTACGTGACGGTGGCGGGGGTGCGAATGGACAAAACGCAAGGCAAGCTTCGCTATGTGTCGGCAGGGCATAACGCGCCGATACTTTTGAAAAACGCGTACGGAATCCACGAAATCGAATCGCCCGCACCGCCTATTTCGACTTGGATGCCGAATTTTGAATATGAAGAACGCGAATTACCGTTTGAAAGCGGGGATTTGCTCGTGTTGCTCACCGACGGGGTAACCGAATGCGTGAATGCGAAAGGCGAACGGTTTGGGATTGAACGCGCGGAAAGCGTTTTGATGCAGTCGCACGGAGCGGAGGACTTCGTGGCGAAGTTAAAATCGGCGTTAGGCGTGTTCAGCGGTGGGAAGTTTTCGGACGACGTAACCGCGATTGCGTTCGATTTATAAAAGTGAATACGCGATAAAGCGAGGCGTAGGGTATTTTTTTGAAAAACTTGTAAATGTCACGCAAAAACAGTTGACAAACTAAAAAAAATATTCTATACTATATAAGCACTTTGGATGAAGTGCTTTCAAATATGCACTGTTAGCTCAACTGGATAGAGCGACGAGCTACCCGTTAAGCAAAGCGTTGCTAACGCTTTGTAGGGGCGAGATGAGTGAGCGCATATGCCTCGCGCGAACGGTGCCCGAACGCAAAGCAAACCGCACTTTGCGTGAGAAGGTCTACGAGACCGACGCGAAAAACTAAATATATGCACTGTTAGCTCAACTGGATAGAGCGTCGGTCTACGGAACCGAAGGCTAGGAGTTCGAACCTCTTACGGTGCACCAGCAAAGCCCACAGCGATAACGCTGTGGGCTTTTGCTTGGTGTGCCGTGAAAGTTACTCGAAAATCCAAATAAATGCACATCTTTCGTGCTTTTATAATATACTGTAATTGAGGGCGGTTGCCCTTATTCTATTATAGGAGTACGATTTATGAGTTGTTTTGATGATGAAAACGTATGCGGTTGCAATTATCGTAGAACGTATATTTCTCGCTATATTATAGGTCCAGTAGGTCCAGCAGGACCTCAAGGTGAACAAGGTCCGCAAGGTGAACAAGGTCCGCAGGGTGAACAAGGACCGCAAGGTGAACAAGGTCCGCAGGGTGAACAAGGCCCGCAAGGTGAACAAGGACCGCAAGGTGAACAAGGTCCGCAAGGTGAACAAGGTCCGCAGGGTGAACAAGGTCCGCAAGGTGAACAAGGACCGCAAGGTGAACAAGGTCCGCAAGGTGAACAAGGACCTCAGGGAAGTCGGGTCGTAGCCATGTCGTTCTGTGAGCCAAGGAGT
>JAZSPG010000072.1:0-4065 GCA_045537295.1 Candidatus Scatosoma sp.
GCTACGTAGGGCATAAGATTGTTGGGGATACCTTTTGGATCTTCCCCGATCAAGCCGCTTTCGTGCGCGCCGACGGGATTGAAATAACGGAGCAAAATGATGTTCCATTCTTTATCCGCTTTATAGAGGTCTTGCATAATCATTTCCATCATCAGCTTGGTCGAACCGTAAGGGTTGGTGGTGGAAAGACGACAGGTTTCGTCCAAAGGCAAGCGTTCGGGGTCGCCGTACACCGTAGCCGACGACGAGAAGATAATTTTCTTCACGCCGTATTTGTTCATAATCTGCAAAAGCGAAACCGTACCGCTAATGTTGTTTTCGTAATATTTCAAAGGCATTTTACAGCTTTCGCCCACCGCCTTAAACGCTGCGAAATGGATAACGGCGTCAAATTTATGCGTTTTGAAAATTTCTTCCATTTTCTCGCAGTCGCGAATATCCGCTTCGTAAAAAGTCACCGTTTTTCCCGTGATTTTCTGCACCCTGCGGATACTTTCAAAGCTGGAATTGCTGAAATTGTCCACCACGACGACTTCGTAATTTTTGTTAAGTAATTCAAGTACGGTATGCGAGCCGATATAACCGCATCCGCCCGTGACTAAAATAGTTGCCATAACGCTAAAACCTCTCTATAAATTTTATTGCGATTATTATACACACACTTTCGTAAAAAATCAAGAGTGAAACTTTCAGATTTCTTTGGAATTCTTACGCGATTTCCCTTCGTCCTCGTCCATTTCCGCCTCGTCGAAATCGTCCACGAATTTAGAACGGATTTTCAGTACCTTTTGCTTGGTCGCCTTGACGATTTTAATTTCGACGCGTTTACAGCGCAACACCTCGCCAATCGGCGGAATACCGCCGTACTGCTCGGTTGCCCAACCGCCGATGGTGTTGGATTCGAAGTTTTCGCCCTCGTCCTCCATATCGTAAAGCTCGAAGAACTCGCTAAGCGGGCATTTACCGTCCGCCCAGTACTCGCCCTCGTCGATTTTCCCAAACAGCACTTCTTCCTCGTCGTGTTCGTCCCAAATCTCGCCGACGAGTTCTTCTAAAATATCCTCTAAGGTAACGATACCCACCAAACCGCCGTACTCGTCCGAAACCGCCGCCATATGCACCTTGCGTTTTTGGAGCAGTCTTAAAAGCGTGGAAATTCTCGTGTATTCGGAAGTGAATACGATATCCTGTACCAAATGCGAAATTTGCTTTTCGCCCCGCAAATAACCGCTGAAAAAATCGCGTTCGTGAATAAGTCCGATTACGTTGTCAATCGTTTCCTTATACACAGGCAAACGGGAATACCCCGTCTTTTCGAACACCGCGCGCACCTCGTCCATCGTGAAATCCTCTTCCACAGCGAACACGTCCACGCGAGGCACTAATATATCCTCTACCTTCAAATCGTCAAATTCCAAAGCCGAACGCACCAACTCGGATTCGTCCTCTTTGAGCGTACCGCTTTCCTCCGCCTCGTCAACGAGCGAAAGCAATTCCTCGTCCGTCACCGTTTCGTCCTTTTTCAGCTTAAACACCTTCGCTACGCCCGCTTTGTAGAAATCGAAAATTTTTCCAAACGGGAATAAAATCCAGTAGAAAAGTTGCATTAACGGATAGAACACGAAACAGCATTTTTCAGGATATACGCTCGCCAAATACTTGGGCGTAATTTCGCCGAACAGCAGTACCACGACGGTAAGCACCGCGGTAGATACCGTTGCCGAATAGTTTGCGCCGTGAAGCAACTGTGCAAACAAAATCGTAGCCAACGCAGACGCCGTCAAATTGACGATATTGTTGCCGATTAAAATGGTAGTAACGAGCTTATCGTAGTTTTCGTCGGCGAATTTATACACCGATTTTGCATTCTTCTTGCCGAGCATCACCATACTTTTGAGTTTGATTTTGTTCGCGCAGGAATACGCTGTTTCCGTCCCCGAAAAGAAACCGGAAAGTAACACTAAAACTACGATAACGATAGTTAGGGGAAGGGGGTCCATAATAGTTGATTATCCTCCAAAAAAAATAAATATTCGCCGTAACGCCGTACGACCTCTATCATATTATAATACATTTTTCAGGCGTTTGTCAACACGAAACTACGCGCATTTGCGTTTTATTTGCATATTTTCACTTTTTCCCCTTATTTTCTACCTTTTCCGCCGTTTATTTCGCCCGTTTGCTTTGCAAAATGACAGCGCGCAAACCTTCCTTTACCCACCTCGACGAACGGCGGAACACAGGTTTTGCAAATATCCTGCGCCATAAAACAACGGGTGTGAAATTTACAACCCTTCGGCACGAACACGGGACTTGGTATATTCCCTTCAAGCACGATTTTTTCGCGTTCTTCCGCCTCTTCGCTCGGTAAAGTAGGCGCGACGCTAATCAAGGCTATCGTATAGGGGTGGCGGGGATTTTCAAACACCTCTTCGCTGTCGCCCAGCTCGACGATTTCCCCTAAATACATTACGGCGATACGGCTTGCAATATGCCGTACCACCCCCAAATCGTGCGAAATAAAAAGATAGGTCAACCCCTCTTTTTGCTTTAACGCCTCTAATAAATTGAGAATTTGCGACTGAATAGACACGTCGAGCGCGGAAACGCACTCGTCGCAAACGATAAATTTGGGTTTTAACGCAAGCGCGCGCGCAATACACACCCTTTGCCGTTGCCCGCCCGAAAACTCGTGCGGATACCGCGAATACGCATGGGCGGGCAACCCGCATTTTTCCATCACCGACAAAACGTAATTTTTCAGTTCCTTACTTCCTTTTCGGAAATAACCGTGCGTCGTAGGTCCTTCCCCGATAATCCGCCCCACCGTCATACGCGGATTTAACGACGAATACGGGTCTTGAAAAATAATCTGCAAATCTTTTCTTAGCAACCGCATTTGCTTTTTATCCGCGTTGACGAGGTCGATTTCTTGTCCCGTACCGTAATACAAAACCTGGCCGTCCGTCGCGGGAATTAGCTGTAAAATCACCCTGCCGAGTGTAGATTTACCGCAACCGCTTTCCCCCACCAAAGCAAAGGTTTCGCCCTTATAAATATCCAAGGAAATATCCTCGACCGCTTTGAGATACAGCCGTTTTTTAGAAAACAGCGAACTTTTCGCCGTCGGAAAATACTTTTTAAGACCTTTCACGGAGAGTAATTTTTCGGTTTTTTGCACTTTCCCTTTCCTCCTTACTCGGATAAAAACAACGGATTTTTTGCCCCGTTTCCACCTCAAAAAGAGGCGGTTCTTCGTCCACGCATTTTTGCGTGCGGTATTTACAGCGTGGCGCAAATTTACAGCCCTTTGGCAAATTACTTGGCGACGGCACGCTTCCTGCAATTTGTTCTAGCCTCTTTCCCCGCTTTTCGCGCGAGGGAATGGATAAGAGCAAACCTTGCGTGTACGGGTGCGAATACTTACTTTCAAACAATAATTTCTTGGGCGCGTTTTCCACGATTTGCCCGCAATACGCCACGGCGACCTCGTCCGCCACCTCGTTTACTACCCCCAAATCGTGCGTAATAAACAAAATCGCCGTACCCGTTTCGCGTTGCAAATCTTTCATCAGTTTTAATATCTGCGCCTGAATGGTTACGTCGAGCGCCGTGGTCGGTTCGTCGGCAATCAAAAGCTTGGGCTTACACGCAAGCGCCATAGCAATCATCACCCGTTGCCTTTGCCCGCCCGAAAGCTGATGTGCGTACTGCCCCAGTACCCGTTCGGGATTTGGCATACGCACGGCGTTCAACATCTTCAACGCCTCCGCCTCCGCTTGTTTTTTGCGCATTTTTCTATGAATAAGAAAGGGTTCGATAAGCTGACGCCGAATAGAAAACACGGGATTTAACGCCGTCATCGGCTCTTGAAACACTACGGAAATTTCATTTCCCCGCACCTCGCAAAGCCGTTCGGGCTTTAACTTCGTCAAATCCACCGCATCACCCCCGCCCGTTTCGTCAAACAAAATCTGTCCTTGTTCGATAAATCCGTTCTCGTCCAAAAGTCCTAAAATACTCATAGCCGAAACGCTTTTTCCCGAACCCGATTCCCCCACGAGC
>JAZSPG010000102.1:0-24176 GCA_045537295.1 Candidatus Scatosoma sp.
CGCACGTAGATAAAGTAAAACGTAGCGAACACGGCGTTATCACCGACCCGTTCTTCCTTGCGCCTAACAACCTCGTAAAAGACGCGGTTGCGCTTATGGAAAAATACCGTATCAGCGGTGTTCCCATTACGAGAAACGGCAAACTCGTGGGTATTTTGACGAACCGTGATTTGCGTTTTGAAAGCAATTACGAACAGCCTATTTCTAACATTATGACGAGGGACGGACTTGTAACCGCGCCCGTAGGTACTTCGCTTGCCGAGGCGCAAAAAATCCTTGGAAAACACAGAATTGAAAAATTGCCTATCGTGGACGAGAAAGGGTATCTTAAAGGTCTTATCACCATTAAGGATATTGAAAAATCTATTCAATACCCCAACTCCGCAAGGGACGAAAACGGCAGATTGCTCGTCGGCGCGGCGGTAGGTACGGCTGGAAACACCTTAGAAAGAATTTCCGCTTTGATAGAGGCCCGCGTTGACGTGATTGCTATCGATACGGCGCACGGACATTCGGCAGGCGTTTTGAAAAAGGTAGAAGAAATCCGCTCTAAGTTCCCCAACATTACCTTGATTGCGGGTAACGTAGCGACGGCTTCGGCGACGGAAGCGCTCATTAAATCTGGTGCGGACGTAGTAAAGGTAGGTATCGGTCCTGGTTCGATTTGTACGACGCGTATCGTTGCAGGTATCGGCGTACCTCAGCTTACGGCGGTTATGGATTGCGCGGAAGAGGCGGATAAGTACGGTAAGAGAGTAATTGCGGACGGCGGTATTAAATACAGCGGTGATATCGTCAAAGCGTTGGCTGCAGGCGGTAGTGCGGTTATGGTCGGTTCGCTTCTTGCTGGTACGTTGGAAAGCCCCGGTGAAGTGGAATTGTACCAAGGTAGAAGTTATAAGGTATATAGAGGAATGGGCTCGCTCGGCGCGATGGCGGCGGGTAGTAGCGATAGATATTTCCAAGAAGGCACGAAGAAGTTCGTACCCGAGGGCGTTGAGGGTAGAGTACCGTATAGAGGTAGTGTAGCCGAGGTTATCTATCAAATGAAAGGCGGTTTGCGTTCGGGTATGGGTTATTGCGGTAAAGCGACGGTAGAGGAACTTCGTACGAGTTCGGAATTTGTACGTATTACAAACGCGAGCCTTATCGAAAGCCACCCGCACGATATTTCAATCAGCAAGGAAGCGCCGAACTATACGCAACACTAAGTGAGTAAGATTATGAATATAGTATGTTTGGATTTAGAGGGCGTACTCGTCCCTGAAATATGGATAGCTTTTGCCAAGGCGAGCGGAATCCCCGAGCTTATGCGCACGACGCGCGACGAGCCTGATTATGATAAATTGATGAAGTTTCGTTTAGGGGTTTTGAAAGAACACGGTTTAGGGTTAAACGAAATTCGCGCAATTATCGAGAAAATCGAGCCGATGGACGGCGCGCGCGAATTTTTGGACGAACTCCGAGCGGTGACGCAGGTAATTATTATCAGCGATACCTTTACGCAGTTTGGTATGCCGTTGATGAAAAAACTCGGTAATCCCACCTTGTTTTGCAATACCTTAGAAGTAGCGGAAAACGGCGAGATTACGGGTTTTAAGATGCGGATAGAAAATTCTAAATACACCACCGTCCGCGCGTTGCAGTCGATAGGCTATGAAACGGTTGCGACGGGGGATAGTTATAACGATTTGGGAATGATACGCGCAAGTAAGGCGGGATTTTTGTTCCGCAGTACCGAAAAGATAAAAGCGGATAATCCCGATTTGCCCGCATATGAAACGTATGAGGAATTATTGACGGCGATTAAGGCGGTTATTGCATAAAACCGTATAAAAATTTACAAAAATAGAAAAACTTAACATAGAGGAGAAAAAATATATGGAAAATAACGTACGTCCTGAAAGTATGGCGCGTATCACGACGAAAGCGCTTGCCGACGAGTTTATCGCTGAGCAAGTGGATATCATCCGCAAACAAGTTGGGGATAAAAAGGTTTTATTAGCGTTGTCGGGTGGCGTCGATTCGTCCGTAGTCGCGGCGCTCTTGATTAAAGCAATCGGCAAACAGCTTGTTTGCGTACACGTAAACCACGGTCTTTTGAGAAAGGGCGAACCCGAACAGGTTGTAGAGGTGTTTAGAAACCAAATGGACGCAAACCTCGTATACGTAGACGCGGTGGACAGATTCCTTGGTAAGTTGGCGGACGTAGCCGAGCCCGAGAAAAAGCGTAAAATTATCGGCGCGGAATTTATTCGCGTGTTTGAGGAAGAGGCGAGAAAACAAGAGGGTATCGAGTTCCTTGCACAAGGCACGATTTACCCCGACATTATCGAAAGCGACGGCGTAAAAGCACACCACAACGTCGGAGGACTTCCCGAAGATATGCAGTTCGAGTTGGTAGAACCCTTGAAGTTCTTGTATAAAGACGAAGTGCGCGTGGTAGGTAGCGCGTTGGGTCTGCCCGACGGTATGGTATACCGTCAGCCGTTCCCTGGTCCTGGTTTGGGCGTTCGTTGCCTTGGCGCGATTACGCGTGAAAGATTAGAAGCCGTTCGCGAATCGGACGCAATTTTGCGCGAAGAATTTGAGCTTGCGGGCTTGGAAGGCAAAGTTTGGCAATACTTCACCGCCGTACCTGAATTTAGGTCGGTTGGCGTAAAGGACGGCAAGCGTACCTATGCGTATCCCGTAATTATCCGTGCGGTGAATACGGTGGACGCGATGACGGCGACGATTGAGGAAATTCCTTACGAATTGCTCAAAAAGATTACCGCCCGTATCACGACGGAAGTGGAAAACGTAAACCGCGTGCTTTACGATTTGACGCCGAAACCCTCGGGAACGATTGAATGGGAATAAGATAAATAAAAAAGGCTTGCCGTAACAAAACGGTAGGCCTTTTGCATATAGTATAGTATGAGATTTTTCTCAAATACGCAAGAAGGAAATTGAAATACTATGTGCAATACTTGTAATACGGGTTATACGAATGCTAACTCTTCGCGTTGTGGCTGTAACGGCTGTCAAGGCTACGCTCGTCAAAATTGCGGTTGTCAAAACGTCGCTCGTCAAAGTCGCGGTTGCGGTTGCAATTTCTGCGCTTGTTGTCCTTTCAGTTGGTTGTTCGGCAATAACACCGCCAACACCGCCTCGACGCAAAGCGTTTGCCGTGACTGCAACGGTTGTTTGCGGATAATTAACCGTTCTAACGGTTGCGGTAGTTGCTCTCATTCGTGCGGTTGTAATTCCTGCGGTTGCGGTAGCGCAAACGGCTCGGATACGACGAATAACGGAAACAGTAACGGAAACAGTAACGGGAACGGTGTATACGGTTGCTATACCGTTTGCGGTGCAATCGGGAACGGCTCGGCGGTAACGACTGCGAACGGCGACGACGGTTATTATGCAAGACAGTACGGATTGACGAGATGTTGCGGTTCGTATAGTTCGTGTAATTGCGGTTGTAATTAAGTGTATTGATAGGGAAAACGGCGTTTTGCCGTTTTTTCTTTTACGCGGGCAAAAGCATTGACAAGGCGGAAAAAAAAGGATATAATAGGATAAATAGGAAAGTACAGGTGATAAAATGAACCAAGCGAGAAGAAATAAAATCGTTGCGCTGTTAGACGAACAAGGCACGGTGACCAACGCCGAGCTTATAGATACGTTCGGCATTTCCATAGAAACGGTACGGCGGGATTTGGCGTATTTAGAAGAATGCGGTTTATTAGAACGCGTTTACGGCGGAGCGGTGAAAAAACGGTTGATAAGCGTAGAACCCAAATACAACAGTCGTGAAAATGAAAACGAACGTGAAAAAACCGCGATTGCGTGCGAGGCGGAAAAAATGATTTCGTCCAACGAGAGTGTGTTTTTTGATTTGGGTACGACGGTACTTTCTATTGCGCGTCGGTTGGACGAGAAAAAGAAAATCCGAGCGTTTACAAATTCCTTGCGTTCGGCGCTCGCGCTTTCGGAAAAGGGTCAGGAAGTAACGATAACGGGCGGAAGATTGCGCGGGGGCGAGTTTTCCGTTTCGGGCTCTATCGCCGAGGAAACAATGAAACATTTTAATATCGATAAAGCGATAATCGGCGTAGCGGGTATTACCGAGGACGGTATCACCGATTTCATTCCCGAAGAGGCGTTTATACGCGAAAAGGTGATAAAAAACGCGAAAAAAGTAATCGCTGTTGCCGATTACAGTAAATTCGGTATTCGGGTAACTTGTAACGTTTGCGCTATCGAGGATATAGACGTGCTTATCACGGACGAAAAAGCACCCAAAAAATTATTGAAAGCCTTGGAAAAGAAAGGTGTCCAAGTAGTGATTGCAAAAATATAAAAGAAATGTCAGACAGTCTTGCGGGATTTCTCGCAGGACTGTTTTTTTATTTTGTTTTGAAAATATTATGCAAAACTCTTGACAACATTTTGATGAAGTGTTATAATTTTATTTAAGAATAAAAGCGAACGGAGATTCGCAAAAAAAGGAAGGTACAAAAATGATAAAAACAGACGTAGTAGTTATCGGCGCGGGTGCGGTTGGTTGCGCGATTGCCCGCGAGTTGTCGAAATACGATATTCGCGTTCTTGTCGTGGACAAAAACGAGGATATCGGCGGTGACGCGTCCAAATCGAACAGCGCGATTATACATACGGGCTACGACGCAACGCCCGATTCGTTGGAATCGCAACTCGTTGTCGCGGCGAACCCTATGTACGACGAAATCGCAAAGGATTTAGACGTACCGTTTAAGCGTATCGGTGCAATTTTGCCCGCGTTCACGCAAGAACAGTTTGACAAACTCCCCGAAATCAAGGCGAAGGCGTTCAAAAACCGCGTTTACGACGTGGAATACAAAACGGCGGAAGAGCTTTTGGCAATGGAGCCTAACCTCAATCCCGAGGTAAAGGGCGGTTTGTATATCCCGCGCGAGAGCATTATCGACCCGTTTATTTTAGTGCAAGCGCTTGCGGAAAACGCAAACGCGAACGGCGTGGAATTTTTGCTCAACGCGAAAGTTATTGATATTAAGACGGAAAACGGTAAAATCAAGAGCGTCGTAACGACGAAAGGGGAAATTGAAGCGACGTACGTTATCAATTCCGCGGGGCTTTACTGCGACGAAATCGCGGAAATGGTCGGGAAAGCGGATTATAAAGTGGTAGCGAGAAAGGGTCAGTTCTATATTTTGGACAAAAACACCTCTTGCAAGGTAAACCGTATCGTATTGCCTATACCCACGAAAATTACCAAGGGTAAATTGATGTGTCCTACCATTCACGGCAATATGCTCGTCGGACCTACGGCGGAGGACCAACCTTCCAAAGTGGATAAATCGACCTCGACGGAGGGCTTGGACAGTATCGCGGTAGACGTTAGAAATTTAGTTCCGAACGTAAATCTTCGCGACACGATTACGCAATATTCGGGGCTTCGTCCCAACCGTAACCCCGAGGGTTTGCACGTGGATACGTACGAGGATTTGTACGGATATATCAATCTCTCGGGCGTGCGTTCGACGGGGCTTACCTTGTCGGTGGCAATGGGTAAATACGTAGCGCAAATTATGCTGAATATGGGCGTGAAGATGGTTTTGAAAGAAAACTTTATTCCTACGCGCAAGGGTATCGTGAAGTTCAGCGAACAAACGCGCGAAGTACAAGCGAAACTTATCGAGGAAAACGCTTTGTACGGCAATGTTATCTGCCGTTGCGAAACGATTACCGAAGCGGAAATTATGCAAGCCATTCACCGTCCGCTCGGCGCAAAGAGCGTAGACGCGGTAAAACGCCGTGTGCGCGCGGGTATGGGCAGATGCCAAGGCGGGTTCTGCGGTCCGAAAGTTATTGAAATTTTGGCGCGCGAATTAAAGGTAGACCCCACGCAAATCAACAAGCACAACGAAGGCTCGTATATGGTAACGGGCAAAACGCGCGAATAAGCGGAAGGAGTGAGTAAAGTTATGTATAATATTCAATGTGACGTAGCGATAGTCGGCGGTGGTCCTGCGGGGCTTGCGGCGGCGGTGTCGGCAAAAAAGGAAGGCGCGAAAAAGGTGCTGATTATCGAGCGCGACAACGCGCTTGGCGGTATTTTACAACAATGTATTCACCCCGGATTTGGTTTAACCCGTTTTAACGAGGAATTGTCCGGGCCCGAATATTATTCCCGTTTTATCGACGAGGCGAAAGAACTCGGCGTAGAGGTTTTGCTCAACTCGATGGTTTTGGAAGTCAACGGCGAAACCAAAGAAGTGTACTGCGCGAACGGTGAATACGGTATGACCTGCGTGAAGGCGGGTAGCGTCGTTTTGGCTATGGGCTGTCGTGAGAGAACGAGAGCGAATATCGTCGTACCCGGTACGCGTCCTTCGGGCTTGTATACCGCGGGTTCGGCGCAACGCTTAATTAACCGGCAAAACGTGATGGTTGGGAAAAAGGTAGTTATTCTCGGTTCGGGCGATATCGGTATGATTATGGCGCGCCGTATGACTTTGGAGGGCGCGAAGGTGGTAATGGTCGTCGAGCTTATGGACTACCTTGCAGGGCTTACGCGTAACCGCGTACAATGCTTGGACGATTTCGGTATTCCCCTTAAACTCGCGCACACGATTACGAAAATCGAGGGCAACGAGCGCGTAACGGGCGTATACGTAGCACCCGTAGACGCAAACAAAAAGCCGATTAAAGAACAGGAAGAATTTGTGGAATGCGACACCGTGCTGTTCTCGGTAGGTCTTATTCCTGAAAACGAATTGACGAAGAATGCGGGTATTTCTTTGAGCAGAATTACCAACGGTCCTGAGGTAAATCAATATATGGAAACCTCGCTTAGCGGTGTGTTTGCTTGCGGGAACGTGGTACACGTAAACGACCTCGTAGACAACGTAAGTAAGGAAAGCGAACAGGCGGGTAAATATGCGTCTTGGTACGCGAGCGGAAAATTACCCGCAACGAAAAAGCAAATACCTTGCGTTACGGGCAGAAACGTGCGGTATCTTTGCCCGCACAAGCTTGCGCTTTCGGGCGAATCGGAAAAGGTTACGCTGTATTTTAGAGTATTACAGCCCGAAAATAACGTGAAACTCGTAGCAAAATGCGGGGAAACGGTTTTGGCGCAAAAGAAAGAAATCCGCGTAAATCCCGGTGAAATGTGTTCGATTACCTTCGATACTGCAAAGATTGACGGCGAACAGGTTACGGTGGAAGTAGTAAAGGAGGCGTGAGTATGAAAAAGGAAATTATTTGTACGGTATGTCCGAGAGGTTGCCATATTTTAGTGGACGGGGACGGTAAGAAAGCGAGTTCGATTGAGGGTTACGGCTGTAAAAGAGGGGTAACCTATGCGGAGGCGGAATATTCTAATCCCGTTCGTATTTTAACGACGACGGTGAAAATCGAGGGTAAGGAATACGAACTTTTACCCGTTCGTTCTTCCGCGCCCGTGCCTATGACCAAGCTTTTCGACTGTATGGAAGTCATTAAAAAAGCGGTGGTGAAAGCGCCTGTTAAGAGATACGACGTTATCGTGAAGAATATTTGCGAAACGGGCGTGGATATCGTTGCAACCAAGGATATTTAATATTTAAGGAGCTTTTATGAAAAAACGCATATTCGTTTGTGAATTTCATCAGGAATCGAACGCGTTCAATCCCGTATTCGCTACCTTAGACGATTTCAAATGTATAAACGTATACGAAAACGGAGAAAACAAAGGCGGAGCGGTGCTTTGCGGGGTAATAGACGCCTTAAAAGCGCAAGACGCAGAGATTATCGGCGGACTTGCCTTGGATTCTTCGAGCGGTGCGCCTTTGAAATCGGGTGTAGCAGAGTATTTTATTCAAAAAACCGTAGAATCGCTGAAAAAAGCCGAGCGCGTAGACGGTGTTATCGTGTCCTTACACGGCGCAACGATGTCCGAGGTATCCGACGACGTTTGCGGAGATATTTTACAGGCGGTTCGTCGGGCGGTAGGCGATACCTGCTTGATTTCCGCGTCCTTTGATTTACACGCGAATATCACGGAAAAAATAATGCAAAACGCCGATTTGGTGTGCGGTTATCAAGCGTATCCGCATTTGGATAAATACCAAACGGGCAACCGCGTGGCGAAATTGCTGTTAGACCGCTTAAACGGAACGCCGTTAAAAACCGTTCGCGTCGCAATTCCTATGATTGCGCCCGCGCACGCGTATACGACGGTGAGCGGGAAACTATTAGCGTTGACCGAACGCGCAAAAGCGTTCGTGAACTCAGGAAAAATCGCCGATTATACCATCTTCCAAGCACAACCTTGGCTGGACGTGGAAGAATTTGCCTCGACTATCGTCGTGGTGGCGGAGGACGAAACGGTTGCCAAAACGGTAGCGGAGGATTTGGCGCAGGAAGAATTTTCCATTCGCCACGATTTGTTGGGTATGCCTCTTTTAAGCGTAGAGGCGGTTATTGACAAGGCGTTGAAAAATAAATCTGGCAAACCTATCGTGCTGGTGGATTCCGCCGATTCGCCAAACGCTGGCGCGTGCGGGGATAGCGCGTTCGTATTGCAAAAACTCTTGCCGTACAAAGACGAACTTCGTTGTGCGGTGGCGGTACGCGATAGCAAAGCAGTGAAAAAGGCGTTTTCAGCGGGCGTTGGCGCGGTGGCGGATTTTATGCTCGGTGCAACGCTTGCGCCGAAATTGACCAAACCCGTTTTACTGCAAGGCGCGCGGGTGCGTAGCTTACACGACGGAAAGTATATTTTTTACGGACCGCAGGAGCGTGGTTCTCAGCGCAACGCAGGCAAAACGGCGGTGTTGGAGATAGGGAAAATCCTTATCCACGTAGCTGAGGAGGGCGCGAGAGGCGATTTGGCGTTCTACCGTAGCTTTGGTATCGAACCCGAGTTTTGCGATTTGGTAAGCGTAAAGGCGTGCACCTCTTTCCGAGCGGGGTATACGGCGGTTGCCGAGGAAATTTGCAACAGTGATACCTTAGGCGCGGCGGGTGGCGTTTTGAACGATTTGCCCTATGAAAAAAGACCTATTCCTATGTTTCCGTTCGAGGATATAACGGAAGCGCAAATAACCAAAGCAAAGAGATACCGCTAATAAAAATTAACAACTTACCGCCGAGATGAAATATTCTCGGCGGTGTTTGTTTGAAAAGGCGAAAACGGGGCATACTTATACAATGGAAAAGCTCCGTAAGGCGTATGCGTATGTGAAAGAAAAATATAAAATATTGTCCTTAAAACGATATACGACGCTCGCAGGGACGCTCGTATTTTTTTTGATTACTTCTATCGTACCGTTTGCCTTTTGGTTGGCGCTCTTTGTGGGTAAATTGCCCTTGGATGTGAGCGAGGTTTTACAGCTTCCCGTGTTTGAGTCGGTGAAAAACGTGTTGGCGTACGTGCAAAGAGAGGCGGTAAACGCCACCGCAAGCGCGTCGTTGGTGCTGGTCGTAACCACGCTGTATTCGTCCACGAATTTGTTTTACCAAATGCGCCGTAGCGGTGAAATTATCTACGAATACCGCCGACCAAAAAAAAGTTTGCGCGTGCGCTTAGGCGCGGTAGCGCTCACCTTTATCGTGATGGGAATGATAATTTTGTTTTTATTCCTGTTCGGCTTGGGCAGTTTTTTGTTTTCTCGGTATCTTACGGGGGTATGGAAACGCGTACTCGATTACGCGTTATTACTTGCGCTTGCCTTTGCTTTGGCGGTACTCTTAAACGCGTATATTTGTCCGTACAAGACGAATATAAAGCAGTTTTTACCGGGCGCGCTCGCCACCGTGTTGGCTTGGACGGTTGCCGTGGTGGGATTTACGGTGTATCTGAAATTAAGCAATATGGACAAATTATACGGCGCGCTTTCCGCGATTATCGTGTTTTTGCTCTGGCTTTACGTTTTGATGATTTGCTTTATCGCGGGCGTCATTTTTAACAGCGAACGCATTGTTTCGGCGCGCAAAGTTTTGAACGCGAAACGCCGAGCGGAACGCAAAATTTTGCGCTCAACGCGCGTCGCGCATAAAAAAGCGTAAATTGCACAGGGTATAGGTATGAAAGGGAAGATAAGAAGTTCGGTTTTAGCGGGCTTGACGGCGCTGATTTTATGCGGTACGGGGTTAAAAGACAGCTCACTTACGGATATAGCCAAAACGCATACGGGCGTGTATGAATGCAAAAGCGCGACGCTTGGGGATAGGGAATATTTAGACGAATTTTCCTATATTCGTTTAGTGCTTAATTTGGACGATAGCTTTTCGCTGTACTATTGCGCGAAAGACGGCAAAGAGCGAAAAGAGTCGGGAAAATATTCGTACGATAAACGGAAAAATACCGTGTGTTTGTCGTTGGATAGAAAAAGCGAGATAAAACGCGAATTTCCCTTGGAAAAAGGCGTGCTTGTGATTACTTTGCCCGTCGGCGTAAAAACGCTGATTATGAAATTCGAACAAAACTAAACAAACGAAAAATCGGTCTTTTCACCGATTTTTTATTTTTTACGAACATTTGTTTGCGAATTTTGAAAAAAACGGTTGCAATTTGGAAAAAAATGTGATATACTAAATATCGTTATGGAAGTAAAGCTGACGAACGACCAAGAGAACGCAAAAAACTTAATCGTGGAATGGTTTACGAATACGGACGATAGGATTTTCGTATTGTCGGGCTATGCGGGTACGGGTAAGACCTTTTTAATCGATTACGTGGTTAGACAGGTTTTGCGGTTAAAGGTCGGGACGGAGGCGGTGTTCGTGTCGCCTACGGGCAAAGCGGCGGCGAATTTGGTGCGTTGCGGTTGCGTAGCGGGTACGGTACATAGCTTAATTTATATGCGCGACGGGGAAGAGTTTGACGTTGACGAAAACGGGGAGATTATCGAAAAGCGCGAGCTTAGCTTTATCAAGCGTTCTCAAATTGACGCGAATATACGCTTAATTATCGTAGACGAGGCGTCTATGATAAACGAAACGGTGCTTGGTGATTTGCTGTCCTTTGGTGTAAAGTGTCTTTTTTGCGGGGACGGCGCGCAGTTACCGCCCGTGAACGGGACTTGTCCGCTGATGCAAAATCCGCATTATACAATGACGGAAATCGTACGGCAAGCCTCGGATAACCCGATTATCCGCTTGGCGACGATGGCGCGCGAAGGGAAACGCATACCGTTTGGAAATTATGGGAATAAGGTTTGCGTAATCGGACGAAACGGTATGACGGCGGAGGAACGCAAACGCATTTTTTTGAAAGCCGACCAAATTATATGCGGTAGGAACAAAACGCGTGCGCAATTAAACGCGGAAATTCGGCGATATAAAGGGATAGACGAGGACCAGCTTTTGCCGATAGATAACGAAAAACTTATTTGTACCTTAAACGATTGGGAAAAACCGTTGGATAAAGAGGAAAAATTTTATTTGGTGAACGGTATAATCGGCACGGCGAAAGCGGTACGGGAATGTTTCGACGATTTAGCGGTGATGCAGTTTCAGGCGGATTTTATGGACGAGGGCGTGGTTGTGCCGTTCGATACGGGTATTTTCACCCAAGGAACGTACAAGCATTTATACGGCGACAGGGCGGTGACGCTTTCGGACGGTTCGGTGGCGCACGAGGGGAATTTTGCGCTTTTGCATACCCTCCGTTCTATTTCGGACGAGCCGATTTGCCGATTTGAATTTGCCTATGCGGTCACTTGCCATAAAGCGCAAGGCTCGGAATTTGATTTCGTCGTGGTATTCGACGAATCGTGGGCGTTCGGCGAGGAGGCGGACAGGTGGCTGTATACGGCGATAACGCGCGCGAAAGAAAAATTGTTAATTATTCGTTAGAGAGGAGTTGACGGTTATGCCTAAAATACTCGAAAAACATCAGGAAATAGAGCGTTCGATTATTACGACCTACCGTAAAACGATTTGGTCGCCGTTCGTGCTTGCCGTGAAAAAATACCGCTTAATCGAAAGCGGGGATAAAATTGCGGTGTGTATTTCGGGCGGGAAAGACAGTATGTTGCTGGCGAAATTGATGCAACAGCTACTTCGGCACAGCGAAGTACCGTTCGAGCTTGTATTTTTGGTGATGGACCCTGGTTACAACCGTGAAAACAGGCAAAAAATCGAAGAAAACGCAAAGCTTTTGCATATACCGCTGACCGTATTTGAAAGCGATATATTCGCCTCGGCGGAGGCGGTAGACGAGCAGTCGCCCTGTTATTTATGTGCGCGAATGCGCAGGGGGCATTTGTATGCAAAGGCCAAGGAATTAGGTTGTAATAAAATTGCGCTGGGGCATCATAAAAGCGACGTGATTGAAACGACGGTGATGGGAATGCTGTACGGCGGGCAATTACAAGGTATGTTGCCGAGAATTAAAAGCAGTAATTTTGAGGGTATGGAGCTTATCCGACCGCTGTATTGCGTTTTGGAAAAGGATATTTTGCTTTGGAAAGAGCATAACGGCTTGGATTTTATTGCTTGCGCTTGCAAATTTACGCAACGGGTGACGGGAGGCGACGACGATAGTTTTTCGGCGCGGAAAAGGGTGAAGGAATGGATTGCTAAGTTAAAGAAAGAAAATCCGAACGTCGAGAATAATATTTTCCAAAGTATACACAACGTACAGCTGGATACCTTGGCGGAATATAAGCAGGACGGGATAAAACATTCTTTTTTAGAAAAATTCGGCGTAGTAGAGGAATAGTTTGAAAAAACGCGCATAGGATATACTATGCAAGAAAATAATTCGAAACATTTGGTATGTCTTGAACAAAGGAAATCGATAACGGTGAGCGGAGTGGAAAGCGTTACGGCGTTTTCCGAAGTAAAAATCGTTTTGACACTTATCGGCGGGGAAAAAATGTTCGTTGTCGGTACAAACTTGAAGATTACAGGCTTTTCCAAAGCAAGCGGAGCGTTTAACGCGGAGGGCGTTATTTCGGGCGTTTCGTACGGCGGAAAGAGCTTTGCCTCTAAATTGTTTCGCTAAGAAATGGATACGCAAGAACAATTCGCGGTATTCGGATTATGCCTTATAATCGGTTTTTTAGGCGGGGTATTGTACGAGCCTTTTTCGTTCGTGCGGTTACCGTTTGGGTGCAGAATAGGGAAGAACAAAATTATCGGCGCAGGTTTGGATATAGCCTTTTGCGTGAGCTTTACGCTGTTTAGTACGGCGATGGCGTTTGCGCTTAGGTTTCCGTCTTTTCGGCTGTATATGTGTGTAGGTTACGGTTTGGGCGGAATAATATATCTAAAAAGTTTGCACAGAATACTTGCTTTTTTTCAAAACCTGTGCTATAATAAAGTAACCCAATGGATAAAAAAGGCGAAAAATCGGAAAAAACTCTTAAAAAAAGAGGTGGGTAAAGGATTATGACGCAAGACAAAATGAGAAAAGTTATCACGGCAAGCGTTGTTGCAGGAACAATGCTTTTGGTGATTTTACTTTCCTTTTTAATTTACACCTTCGTAAAAATCGGGGTATTAAACCGTCGGGAAAAAGCACTCGAAGCGGAAACCGCGATTTTGGAAGAAATGAAAGAAGAAAACGAAATCAATGCCGCTTGGTACGAAGGTCCTGGTCAGCTTTGGCTGGCGTATGAAAAGGGCTGGACCTACGAGCAGGGAGAAAAATAAATGAGAAAATTTGCCGTGATTGATATCGGCTCTAATTCCGTTCGCCTAATGTTTGTGGCGGACGGAAAAGTTTTATATAAAGATTTGCGTTCTACCCGTATCGGCGAGGGGCTTGCCCTTTCGGATGCGTTGAAAATAGAGGCGATAGAACGCTCGGCGCAAGCCGTAAAAGAATTTTACGAGAAAGCAAAACGCGACGGCGCGGAAAAAGTAGGGGCGTTTGCCACCGCGGCGGTGCGTTCGGCAAAAAACGGACAAGCGTTCGTGGAACGGGTAAAAGAAATTTGCCCGCTTATCGTAGAGGTCGTTTCGGGCGAAACGGAAGCGGAGCTCGGCGTTTTGGGCGCGCTCGGCGAGAAAGACGGCGCGCTGATAGATATCGGCGGGGCAAGTAGCGAACTTGTCGTGAAAAAACAAGGCGTTACCGTGTATAAAAAGAGCGCGAATATCGGCGTGGTACGCATAAAAGACGCGGGGGAGAACGCCCAAACGCTTATGCAAAACGCGTTAGAGGATTATAAAAACCCGCCGTTAGATAAAGTTTTATATGCAATCGGCGGTACGGCTACCACTTTGGCGTCGTTATATTTACGGTTGGAAAAATATAATTCCAACTTGGTAACGGGTACGGAAATCACCGCCGAGCAGTTAAAAATTCTAATAGACGGGTTAAAGAAACTTACCGTCGAAGAAATAGCCAAACTTCCCTGTATGCCTACGGGCAGGGCGGATATTATCGTCGGCGGAGCGGTTTGGCTGTATACGCTGATAAAACGCTTTGGCATTGAAAAAATTATCGTAAGCGACAGGGATAATTTAGAGGGCTATGCGATAAAGAAAGGTTGGTTATCATAAATAATGAGGAAAAGAACGCTTACCGCCGTTTACGCAACGGCGTTGACAATTTTATTCGTCGCGGGGCTGGTTTTTGCTTTTTATTTCGCACAAAAACAAGGTGTTTACGAGGCGGTCGCGTGTATAATCGGTATCGTGCTTTCGTTTGCGCTTGCGCCGTTTTTTCACGAACTTGGGCATATCGTTTTCGCGTTGGCAATGAAAATGCAAATCGTTTACGCGAAGTTCTTTTGCGTAAAACTCGTTAGAATAAAGGGCAAACTCAAAATGCGTTTTGCCTCGCCTTTCCGTGCGGACGAAACGCAAGCTATGCCAAAAAACGCCGAAAATATGGAAAAACGCGCGAAACTGTATACGCTCGGCGGGTTGTTTTTTAGTTTGGCGTTCGTGTTCGCGATTGCGTTGGAAGCGACGTTGTTTGCGCTTTTGTCCTCGTCGCATTATTTGCTTTGGGGGATTTTACCCTATTCCGCGTACCTGTTTTTATTAAACGCCGTACCCTTAGAGTATGCGGGCGGGAAAACGGACGTGCGCGTTTATCAAGGCTTGAATCGCAAAGAACCCGTCGAAACGACGATGCTTTGCGCTATGCAAATTCAAGGTTTTTTAGCCGAGGGCAAGAGCTTTGCGGAAATAGACGAGGATTTGTATTTTCGTGCGCCTCAGCTTGCCGAGGACGAACCGCTGTTCGCGGTTATGCTGGATTTGAGATACCGTTATTTTATAGAAAAAGGCGAGGCGGAAAAGGCGAGCGATTGCTTAAACCGTCTTATAAACACCGAGGCGTATTTGCCCGACGCGGAGCTTGAAAAGGTTGCGGGGGAATGTGTGTATATGTATTCCCTGCTCGGCGATTTAGCGCGCGCGGAGGAATGCGGTAAGGTTGCAAAGGGGTATTTAGCACAAGAACACGCGACGGCAAAGCGGATTTTGACGGCGTTTACCGCGCGGTTCGGGGAGAAAGAAAAGGCGGAAATACTTAAAAATCAAGCGGAAATCGCGCTGGAAACCGAGCAAGTAGCGGGCGTTAAAAAATTTGAAAAGATTTTACTTTCCCGTATTTCTTTGGCATAAAAAGCGAAAAATAGGGAATACATAGAGAAAAGCCGTATGAAACGGCTGGGATAGTGTGAGTGAATAGTGGATATGGAAAAAGAAGTAAAACTTGTTAAAAAAACGAAAATGGAGCGTAAAGCGGGCGTGTTAATGCCCGTTTCCTCTTTGCCGTCCCCGTTTGGTATCGGAACGCTTGGCAAGGGCGCGTACGCGTTCGTGGACTGGTTGGCACTTGCGGGAATGAAGATTTGGCAGGTATTGCCGTTACTTCCGACGAGCTACGGCGACAGCCCGTATCAATCCTGTGCCTCGGACGCGCTCAACTATTATTTTATCGACTTTGACGAGCTGAAAAAGGACGGTTTGCTAAACGATACGGACTATCAAAATATCGTATGGAGCGAGGACGAACGGCGGGTGGATTACGCGAAACTCTTTGCTTATAAAACGCAGGTTTTGAAAAGGGCGTTTGATAACTTTGATAAAACGGATGAAAAATGGCAAGCCTTTTTAGCCGAGGGGAAATATTTGGATTTCGCCGTGTTTATGTCCTTGAAAAAGAAATTTTCTTACGCGCCTTGGACGGACTGGGACGAACCGTACAAAACTTATAACCAAACCGCCATAGACGCGTATATTAAAGACCATCAAAAAGAAGTGGACTTTTGGCAGTTTACGCAATTTATCTTTTTACGGCAGTGGAATAAGCTTTTAGACTACGCGCACCAAAAGGGTATTCAAGTTATGGGCGATATGCCTATCTACGTGGCGTACGACAGTATCGAAAACTGGAAATACCGCAAGGACTTGTTCGTGTTAGACGAAACGGGCAATCCCGCTTTGCGTGCGGGCGTTCCGCCCGACGCGTTTTCTCAGGACGGTCAGCTTTGGGGCAATCCCGTTTACGACTGGGAAAAGATGAAAGCGGACGGGTATGCTTGGTGGAAAGCGCGTATCCGCTACGCCCTGACTTTGTTCGATATTGTGCGGATAGACCATTTCCGCGCGTTTGATAGGTATTACGTCATTCCCGACGGCGCGGAAACGGCGAAAGAGGGGGAATGGCGGGTTGGTCCGAGAATGGACTTGTTCGAGGATTTGTTGGATTGTTCGATTGTTGCGGAAGATTTGGGAATAATCGACGACAGCGTGCGGGAGCTTTTGAAAGCGACGGGCTATCCTGGAATGAAAATTTTCGTGTTCGCGTTTGACGGTAACCCCGACAACGATTATTTGCCCTCGAATTTGAAAGAGAACTGTATCGTATACACGGGAACGCACGATAACGAGCCGTTGCGCGCGTTTATTGAAAGCATGGACAAATGCGAACGCAAGGCGTTTGAAGAGGAATTGGAAAAACAATGTCTGCAAGCGGACGTACCCTATATCACCGAAACGATGGAGGACGAATGTGAAAGTATTATTCGTTTGTTAACGGCGTCCGTGGCGGATACGGTGATTATTCCGATGCACGATATTCTTTGTATGGGCGAGGAGGCAAGACTTAACGCGCCGTCCACGGTGTCTGGGCAAAACTGGACGTTCCGTTTTGTTGAAAAGGACTTAAAATTACGCAAAGCCTCGTGGCTGAAAGAAATGGCGGAGGAATACCGTCGCTGATAAAAATACGGCAAAATAAAACTCACTTCTTTGTGAAGTGGGTTTTTTTGTTTTTAGACGAATAAAAACGAGCAAAGAAAGAAAAACTAAAAGAAAGACTGCCCGTAAAGCTATGGGCGTAAGGAGGATATAAGGATATAATGAAAAAAACGGCGAAAATTATTTGCGGGGCAATGGCGCTTACGACGGCGTTTGGGTTTGTCGGCTGTAAAATGGGTAAGGACGAGGGAAAAGTTAAGCTCACCGTTTGGGTTTCTGAGGCGGACAGAGCGTTTGCGCGGAGCGTAGCGGAGGATTTTAAGGCAAAGCACCCTGATAAAGAGTACGATATCGTGATTGATATTCAAGGCGAGAATGACGTGGCGACACGCGTATTAAACGACGTGGAAAACGCCGCGGACGTGTATTCGTGCTTAAACGACCAGTTGAGCAAACTTATCAACGGCGACGCGT
Organism: Candidatus Scatosoma sp.; assembly: GCA_045537295.1. Lineage (GTDB taxonomy): Bacteria > Bacillota > Clostridia > Christensenellales > Borkfalkiaceae > Scatosoma. The sequence continues at coordinate 17,620 of JAZSPG010000102.1, forward strand.
TGGCGCAAATTGCGGGCGCGAGATTAGATAGGGTAAAAGAGGCAAATTCGGAAGATTCTATTGATTCCGTTACCGTAAAAGTTAAGGGTAAGGACGGCGTTTACGGTATGCCGTACACGGACAATACCTTTTTCCTGTATTACAACAAATCGGTGCTTTCGGAAACGGACGTGACGAGTATCGATAAGATTTTAAGCAAATGCACGGCGGGTAAAAAATTCGCCTATCCTATGACGGACGGCTGGTATACTTCGGCGTTCTATTTCGGGAAAGGCTTAGGCTATGAGGTAACGTACGACGATAACCTCGCCGAAACGAGCATTTCTTGTAATTTCGATAACGAAACGGGTACGGCGGTAACGCAAGCTATGTGGGAACTCGTCAAGGATTCGCGCGTGAAAGCGGACGCGGACGACTCGAAAATCACCGCGGGCTTTAACGACGGTTCGATAATCGCGGCGGTGTCTGGGATTTGGAACAGAACGACTATTCAAAGCTATTTAGGCGAAAATTTGGGTGCGTCAAAACTGCCGACTTATACTTTTGCCAAAGGTACGGCGAACGCGGAACAGGTACAGCTCGTTTCGTTTGCGGGGTATAAATTGATGGGTGTAAACAACTATTCCAAGAACAAAACGGACGCGATGGATTTTGCCGAGTTTTATACGAACAGGGAAAACCAAATAAAGCATTTTGAGGCGCGCGGATTCGTGCCGACGGACGAAACGGCGAGAATGGACGAAAAGGTGCAGTCGGATATTTGCGCGAAAGCGATTACGGCGCAACTTGCGCATACGCAAACGCAAAAGGGCGTACCCACGACGCTTTGGGTGCCTTTGCAGGGTTTGGGTTCGGCTATGATTGCGGGAGCGCAAAACAACAGCTTTAATTTAACCGCACAGTTAAAAGCTTGCGTGGACGCCATTGAAAAAACGGTTGTATAAGAATAGATAATAAGGGGGCTTGTATGAGGGAAAGAGTTAGGAAAAAGGTCGGGAAAAAGAATATTTTCCGTGAATTAGGCTCAGCGCTTAAAAACGGCTCTTACGCTACGAGGCTTTCCTTTTTCTTTATGGGTTGCGGACAAATCGCAAGAGGACAAATGGTAAAAGGCCTGCTGTATTTCTTATTTCAAACGGTGTTTTTGCTGTTTATGATTTTCTTCGGCGGGCAGTATATCGCACATTTGTTTTCGGGGGATTTGGGCAGTAGATTGTCGAGCGAAATTTGGAACGAGGATTTGCAAATTTTCGAAAAAGTCCAAGGCGACAACAGCTTTTTAATCTTGCTCTACGGCGTTGCCTCGCTCGTTTTAATAGCCGTGTTTCTTGCAATTTGGCTGGCGAACGTCAAAGGTAGCCTTGAAAACGACGAACGCCTGCGCAAAGGCGAAAAAGTGGCGACGCTCAAAGAGGACTGGCAAACGCTGATAAATCAACGCTTTTATATACCGCTTTTATCCCTGCCGTTTATTTGCCTTGTCATTTTTACGGTGATGCCTTTAATCTTTATGGTGCTGATAGCATTCACCAACTACGACTATGCGCATATGCCCCCAGGGAAACTTTTCGACTGGGTGGGTTTTTCCAACTTCAAAACGCTCTTTTCGCTAACGGGCGGAACGACGGGGTTTGCGTTCGTGTTTTTACGGGTACTGCTTTGGACGTTTATCTGGGCATTTTTCGCTACCTTCACCAACTATTTTTTAGGGTTGATGCTCGCGCTTTTAATCAATAAAAAAGGTATAAAATTAAAGGCGTTATGGCGTACGCTGTTTGTGATTGCCATTGCCGTACCGCAGTTCGTCACTTTGCTTTTAATGCAAAAAATCTTGGACGGCGACGGGATTTTGAATAAAATCTTAGGTACGAATATCTTATGGCTTGCCGACCAACGCTATCTGTCGCTGTTGCCAAGACTGATGATTATTCTCGTGAATATTTGGATAGGCGTACCGTATACTCTTTTGATGTGTTCGGGTATTTTAATGAATATCCCCGCCGATTACTACGAGGCGGCGAAAATTGACGGGGCGTCGCCCGTGAAAATATTTATCCACGTTACCTTACCGTATATGATGCAGATAACGACGCCGTATTTAATAACGCAGTTCGTCGGTAATATCAATAACTTCAACGTAATTTGGCTATTGACGGGCGGAGGACCTGTGGACAATTTGCATTACGGCGGAGGCTCGCAAGCGCAATCCACCGACCTGCTCGTGACTTGGTTATACCGTTTAACGACAGCGGAAAACCCTAAGTTTAACGTCGCGTCGGTTATCGGTATCGCCATCTTCGTCATAAGTGCGGTGTTATCGCTTATCACCTATAATAAAACTTCCGCGGTTAAGGGGGAGGATACCTTTCAATGAAAAACGCGTTCATTTTTTTTCGTCGCAATTTGTCCAACGCATTGAGTTATTTAACGCTGGCGGTTTTGGGGATTTTTTGGGTTCTGCCTATCGTATTTTTGGTGTATACGGCGTTCCGCGTAACGCCGTCCACTGGCATTATCAATACGCTGATTCCAAATAATTTACAGCTGGGTTTTGGGAATTTTACACGGCTTTTTCAAGATACAATGTTTGGAAAATGGTTAGTCAACACCTTAATAGTGTCCGTGAGCGCGTGTGCGATTTCTACGCTGTTTATTTTAATGGTGAGTTACGCGTTATCACGCCTGCGTTTCCGTATGCGCAGACCGATTATGAACGTACTTTTGGTTTTGGGTATGTTCCCCGGATTTATGAGTATGATTGCCGTGTATTTTATCTTAAAGGCAATGAATTTGACCAACTCGCGTCTTGCGCTCGTGTTGGTGTATTCGGGAAGTTCCGCATTGTCCTATTATATTTGCAAGGGGTTTTTCGATACCGTGCCAAGAGCTATGGAAGAGGCGGCGATTTTAGACGGTGCAAGCCAGCCTATCGTGTTCTGGCGGATAATTTTACCGCTGGCAAAGCCGATTATCGTGTATACCGTGCTTACCTCGTTTATTTCGCCTTGGTGCGATTTCATTTTCGTCAACACGATTATAAGCGATAGAGAACTGTATACCGTTTCGCTGGGGTTATACAAAATGATAAACGCTGAAAAGAACAGCTTTAACGACAACTTTACCGTGTTCTGCGCGGGGGCGTTCGTCGTCGGCGGGATTATCGTTACGCTGTTTATGAGTATGCAACGCTATTACGTCGAGGGCGTAACGAGCGGTGCGGTAAAAGGGTAAGAAAAAAGCACGCTGTATACGGCGTGCTTTTTCTATTTAGTTACGGTTTTTCACGACGAGTTTTTCAAGTAGCGCGACGAGTGCGTACATTATCGCGGCGAGAACGCACAGGATAAATACGGCGCTCATCACGAGGTCGAGCTTAAACACCTGCCCGCCGTAGACGATAAGATAGCCTATACCTGCCTTAGACACGATATACTCGCCCATAATCGAGCCTATCCACGCCATACCTACGTTAATTTTAAGCATAGAGATAAAATTAGGCAGAGAGGAGGGAATGACAAGTTTGGTTAAAATTTGCAATTTGCTCGCGCCCATAGAACGAAGCAACAGCAGTTTATTTTCGTCCGTCGCCATAAAACCGTTTAACATATTCAAAATAGCGACGATAAGCCCGATAAGCACCGTCATAAACACGATTGCTTTACTGCCCGTACCGCACCAAATAATGATAAGCGGACCGAGCGCAATTTTCGGCAGGGCGTTCAACACGACGAAATACGGTTCGGAAACGCGCCGAAAAATTTCACTCCACCAAAGTAGCAGGGCTATGGTGTAACCGAGCGCGACGGCGATAAAAAAGCCTGCCAAGGTTTCCCAAAGCGTCGTACCGACGTGGTAAAACAGCGTTCCGTTTTTATAAAGTTCGGCGATAGTTTTGCCGATGCGCGAGGGGGAACTTGTGATAAACGGATTTATCCATTCAAAGCGCGCGGACAGTTCCCAAAGCAAAAGAAAAAGCAAAAGAATAGAGAACCGCGCGATATTGATAAGGATACCTTTCCGTTTTACCTTTTGTAAGTACAGTTTGTGTTCTTGGGTATATCCGTTTTGATTTTTCATACGTTCAATTCCCTCCAAAGTATTTCAAACCATTTTGAAAATTCCTTGTTTTCCCGTCGTTTTAACGGTTCGGTTTCCGAAAAAGCGAGCGTGTGGCTTGCGGTGACGCGAGCGGGGCGGTGGGAAAGCACTAAAATTCTGTCCGCCACCGAAATTGCCTCGCTGATGTCGTGCGTGATTAACAGCGCCGTTTTCTTTTCGCTACGGATAATTTTATACACGTCGTCGCAAACGGAAAGACGCGTTTGGTAATCGAGCGCGGAAAACGGTTCGTCTAACAATAAAACGTCGGGGTTTACGGCAAGCGTGCGAATGAGCGCGGCGCGTTGGCGCATACCGCCGGACAGGGATGAGGGATAGCTTTTCAAAAATTGCCCCAAACCGTATTTTTCCGCTAAGGCTAACGCGCGAGCGCGGTGTTCGGGTGTGTTCGTCTTTTTGATTTCTAAGGGTAAGAATATATTTTTTTCGATGGTGCGCCAAGGAAACAGTTCGTCTTTTTGTAACATATACCCAAACGAACAGCCGTTTGTTTTCACTTCGCCTTTGGTCGGCGGGAGCAAGCCCGCCGATAAGGAAAGCAAGGTGGTTTTACCGCAACCCGAAGGTCCGATAATCGCGACAAATTCGCCTTCTGCTACGGAAAAGCTCATATTTTCAACTGCAACCGTTTCGCCTTGACGGGAATGGTAGTGCATCGACACGTTTTCGAATTGTAAAACTTCTTTCATTTGCGTATTCCTTTTTCGTAGTATTTGTTAAAATGCGCGTATCTTAATTTGCGTAAATTTCTGCGTAAACCTTGTCGGAAAGGGTGTTATCGACAAGCTCGTTCATTTGCGCGCGACGCGAAAGCTCGCCTGCGTTTTGGATAATGTCTTGCAAGCGGTTAAAACTGCTTTCCGTCATAGACAGCTTGGTATTCCAAGCGTCAATATCGCGGTAACGCTGTACGGACGCGGAAAGCGAGGCTTGGGACGTTCCTTCAAAATACGCGGTGAGATAGGGCGCTATTTTTGCAGGTTCGTTTTCGTTGACGAATTTTACCGCTTTGGTGACGGCGCGCAAAAATCCCTCGGCGCTGTCCTTATTTTTATTCAGCCACGAGCTTTTCGCCATAAAACAGGTGTACGGTACTTCGCCCGACGCCTCGCCGACGGACGCAACGACGTAGCCTTTGCCCGACGCCTCGTATTCGTAGGCAACGGGGTCGAACATAGTACAGTAATCCGCCGTACCCGCCTCAAACGCGCTCGTCATTAAATTAAACGCTACGTCGTAGTTGAGCGTGAGGTCAACGCCGTCTTTGAGGTTTTTCTGGTTGAGGATATACTCGAAAGTCATAGCGGGTACACCGCCTTTGCGTCCTGCGAGGATTTCCTTGCCTTTCAAATCTTCCCACTTAAAATTAGGTTCAGATTTGCGCGAAACGAGGAACGAACCGTCGCGTTTGGTGAGCTGACCGAACACGGTGGGAACGTCCGACGAACCGCCGATAAGTACGTATAACGAGGCTTCCGGACCGCAAAAACCGATATCCGCGTCGCCCGAAAGTACGGCGGACATAACGTTGTCCGCGCCACCGCCGTTGGTGAGTTCGATTTTGATGTTTTCTTCCTTAAAATAGCCTAAGGCGTCAGCGAGGTATAACGGTGCGTAAAAAACGGAATGGGTTACTTCGTTGATTTGCAAGGTTTTCATTCCGTCCGTATCCTTATCTTTACAAGCGGAAAGGGCGGAAAGCGGGAGGATGGTGAAACAGACGGCAAGAGCCGAGGATAAGAGTTTTTTTGATTTTTTCATAATACAAAGTTCTCCGGTTTTGAAAAAAATTTTAGAATAATATATTATATGATAGGTCGTTAATAATTGACAATGCGTTTGAAAAGTAGTATAATAATCTTTACCCTGCCATTTTTTCGGGTTTTGGGTATAAATGAGCAGTAAAAGAAGTAATAGATAAACGACAAACGACGAGGGTAGAGATTATTATGGAAATGCAAAAGACTTACAATCCCAAAGATTTTGAGGACAGAATTTACGCGGACTGGGAAAAATCGGGTTATTTCCGTGCGGAAGTAGACCAAAACAAAGTTCCCTTTACGATTATGATGCCTCCTCCTAACATTACGGGGCAGTTGCATATGGGACATGCGATGGACGCGACGATGCAAGATACGCTTATCCGTTTTAAGCGTATGCAGGGCTATTCGGCGCTTTGGCTTCCCGGTTGCGACCACGCGTCGATTGCGACGGAAGTGAAAATCGTGGAAAAAATGAAGGCGGAGGGCGTTACCAAAGCGGATTTAGGTCGCGACGGGTTCTTAAAACGCGCTTGGGAATGGAAAGAACAGTACGGCAACCGTATCATGACCCAACAGCGCAAGATGGGTACGTCGTGCGATTGGTCCCGTCAGGCGTTCACAATGGATGAAAAGTGCTCTCGCGCGGTTCGTGAGGTATTCGTCAATCTTTATAAG
>JAZSPG010000041.1:0-13242 GCA_045537295.1 Candidatus Scatosoma sp.
AAACGGGCAAGGACAAAACGAGCTTTACCGACGTAATGAGCGTTTCGGGCGGTCAGCGTACCTTTTTTACCTACGCAGGCGCGAATGGGACGTTTGGGTTTGACACCTTTCCGTTTGATGCGTTGCAGGTGAAGATGTTGCATTTGGGGTATTTTTTGTTGCTGGATAAAGTGGACGAGGGCGACGGGATAAAAATACTCGCCGAGGCGCAAAAACGGGGGATAAAAACCTCTATCGACCTCGTAAGCGAAAACTCGACGCGTTATCAAAAGGTGTTGCCCTGCCTTAAATACACGGATAATTTGATTATCAACGAAGTGGAGGCGGGCAATCTTACGGGAATAGAGCCTAAGCTACAAAATCTGCGCGCGATTGCCGAAAAATTAAAGTCGTTTGGGGTAAAGGAACGGGTAATTATCCACGCGCCCGAAATCGGCGTGTGCGTATCCGAGAACGGTTTTAGCTATTTACCCTCGTTTGACTTGCCGAAGGGATTTATCCAAGGCACGACGGGCGCGGGCGACGCGTTCTGCGCGGGTGCGTTGATAGGTATTTACCGCGAATACAGCGACGAGGCGCTTTTAGAGCTTGCCTCGCTTTCAGCGACGTCGGCGCTTTCGCAAACGGACGCGGTAAGCGGAATGAAATCGGAAAAAGAAATAACAAAATTATATAAAAATTTCACGAGGAGAAAAATATGCTTGTAAATTTGAAAGAAATATTAAAAATCGCCGAGGCGGATAAAATTGCCGTCGGTATGTTCAACGCAACGGGTTTTGACAGCTTGCAAGCGGTAGTGGGCGCCGCGGAAGAATTAAATCAACCCGTTATTTTGGCACACGCGGAAGTGCATAACGTATACAACGATATCTTTATGGCAGCGCCCGCAATGCTCGCGGTGGCGGAAAACGCGAAAGTACCCGTATGCGTACACCTCGACCACGGTACGTCGTTGGATATGGTATACAAAGCGATTAGCGCGGGCTTTACTTCGGTAATGATGGACGCGTCGGCGCTTCCGTATAAGGAAAATTTGCGTATTACCAAGGAAATTACCGAATGTGCGCACGCGTTAAACGTAAGCGTAGAGGCGGAGCTTGGCAGATTAGTAACGGGCGAGGCGGGTAGCAACGAAGTGCATACCGATATGGTAGCGGAAGATTATTACACCGACCCCGACGAAGCGGCGGCGTTTTGTAAAGCGACGGGTATCGACGCGCTTGCGATTGCGTTCGGTACGGCGCACGGTTTCTACACCGCGCAACCCAAGTTGGATTTTAACGTAGTTAAAAACGTAGCGAGAGCAACGGGCTTGCCCCTCGTAATGCACGGCGGTAGCGGTGTTTCCGAAGAGGGATTTAGAAAGGCGATTGCAAACGGTATTCGAAAAATTAACTACTATTCGTATATGTCCAAAGCGGGCTATATGGCGGCGAAAGATACGATTGAACAGGGCAAAACCAACTATTTGCACGACGTAGAATACGCGGCGATGCACGCAATGAAGGAGGACGTGAAAAAGGCGATTAGAATTTTTGCGAACTTATAATCAAGTAAAAAAACGACGAAAACCTCGGTGCATACCGAGGTTTTTTTTGCGGATATAATGCAAAGAAAAAGACGCTGTGGCTTATGGCTACAACGTCTTTTGGCTATAATTATAATAGTTTTATTAGAGCAAGCTACCCGCGTCCTTGTCGCAAATCACGGTAACGTTGGGGTGGAGCTGTAAAACGGAGGCGGGCAAATCGACGGTGATTTCGCCTTGTACCATACCTTTTACCGCTTGCGCCTTGTTTTTGCCCGAAACGACCATTACGATAGATTTTGCGTTCATAATATTTTTAATACCCATCGAAAGCGCTTGCTTGGGTACTTCGTCGATGGACGCAAACAAACGGGAATTGTCCTTAATGGTGCTTTCCGTCAAATCAACGAGGTGCGTAACGGAGGAAAGGGGCGTGCCGGGTTCGTTAAAACCGATATGTCCGTTAGAACCCAAACCCAAGACCTGTACGTCCTGTTGCATTGTTTCCAACAGCGCGTTGTAGCGGTCGCATTCCTTTTGCGCGTCGGGTGCGCTACCGCAAGGAAGGTTGGTGTTATTCAAATCGATATCGATAAAATCGAACAAATTACTGCGCATAAAGTACGCGTAGCTTTGGTCGTGGTCGGCGGTCAAGCCTACGTATTCGTCCAAGTTGACGGAACGAACGTTCTTATAGGAAGTACCGTTTTCCTTGTGGTCTTTAATCATATATTGATACGTACCGATAGGGCTAGAACCCGTCGCAAGACCTAAAATCGCGTTGGGGTTATTTTTAACAATACCGATAATAATTTCGGAAGCTTTTTTGCTCATTTCTTCATAATTTTCAGCGATAATCACTTTCATAAATAAAATACCTCACAAAATAAATACTTTAAGATTATTATACTCTTTTTTATTTTGAAAAGCAAGCGTTTGCGCAAAAAAAGTTTTCGAGTTCCGTTTTTTACGCGCGGGGAATTTTTTTGAAAAAAAGTCGTTTGAAAAAATTGACAAAATTTGTCGATTGTGATAAGATTATGATGAGCCTAAAAAAACGGGCAAAAAAATATTTTAAGGAGTTATGTTATGTCTAACTTGGAAAATGACGAAAAAGTTGTAGAAACCGAAGTAGTCGAACAAGGCAACGAAGGCGTATCGGCAAAAGAAAACTTCTTTGAAAGAAAGTTCCAGCTCAAAAAGAAGGGAACGAATCTTAAAACGGAAGTAGTTGCCGGTCTTACGACCTTTATGGCAATGGTGTACATTCTTATGGTTAACGCGGGAATGTTCGCTGAACTGGGCGTTGTGTCTTACGGCGCAATGTATATCGTAACCGCGCTTTCCGCGATTATCGGTACGGTGCTTATCGGTTTGCTTTCGGGTTTACCCTTGGCGCAAGCTCCCGGTATGGGTTTGAACGCGTTCTTCGTGTATACGATGTGCTCTACCTTCGGGTTCTCGTACGCAAACACGCTTGTATTTATTTTACTTGACGGTTTGGTATTCGTAGCGCTTACGGTTACGGGGCTTCGTAAGAAGATTTTTGGTGCAATCCCCGAAGCGATTAAGAAAGCTATCCCTGCGGGTATCGGTTTGTTTATCGCGTTTATCGGTTTGCAAAACGCAAAACTTGTAATTCCCAGCGCAAGCACGGGCGTTACGATGGGCAGTATGAACTTGCTCGGCAAGCACGAATGGGCTACGCTCGTTCCCTTGTTCGTCGTTGTTTTGGGCGTTATCGCGATTGGCGCAATGTCCAAAAAGAACGTAAAAGGCGCGATTTTGTGGGGGATTTTAGGTTCGGCTGTATTGTATTACGCAATGCTCGGTCTTGGCGTAGCGTTTGGCGACGCGTCCAGCAAAGCGGTGTTTGAAAGCGTGAAGATGTCTAATCCTTTCGACGCGTTCAAGGATTTTGGTACGCAAGCGTTTGGTAAGGTGTTTACGGAAGGCTTCAACTTCTCGCCTTATATTGAAGCGAACGGCGTTGCAAACTTTATTTTAATGCTGATTACGTCCGCGCTCGCTTTCTGCTTGGTGGATATGTTCGATACGCTCGGCACGCTTTACGGCGCTTGCAAGAGCGGTAACTTGCTCGACGAAAAGGGCGACGTTCCCAACCTCAACAACGCAATGCTTGCAGACGCAGTTGCAACCTGCGCAGGCGCGGTTTTGGGTACTTCCACGGTTACGACCTTCGTTGAATCCTCGGCGGGCTGTGCGGCTGGCGGTAAGACGGCGCTTACTTCGTACGTAGTAGCAATCTTGTTTGCAATCGCTATGTTCCTTTCGCCTATCGCGCAATTAATTCCTTCTTGCGCGACGGCTACGGCGCTTATCTACGTCGGCGTATTGATGATGAACAACGTTCGCGATATCGACTGGTTCGACCCCGCGGTTGCACTTCCTGCATTCCTTACGATTGCAATGATGCCGTTCACCTACAACATTTCGTTTGGTATCGGTTTCGGTTTGATTTCGTATGTAATTATCAAGATTGCGACGGGCAAAGCAAAAGAAGTTGGCGTGGCGACCTACGTGTTGACGGTTATCTTCCTTGCAATGTTCTTGTTGACGCACTAATCGTAAGATAAAAAGCTAAAAACGGGGCGGTTTTAGGCGGTTGCTTGAAATCGCCCTGATTTTTATAAAAGAATTTTTATTTTTTACGGCAAAATGCTTTGACAAGAAAAGAAAAATATGATATAGTAGTATAGCTTTTGAAAAGAAAAAACAAATTGAGCTATGCAGAAGTACCCAAGTGGCTCAAGGGGCTCCCCTGCTAAGGGAGTAGCATCTTAACTGGTGGCACGAGTTCAAATCTCGTCTTCTGCGCCAAAAGAAAGGATAGGCAAATGCCTATCCGTTCTTTTGGCGTTGACGAGTAACTTGAACTCGTGAATTAACATAAGTTTTCGCGAGGAGTGAGAAACTAAACGCCCGTCAACGCGTTCTTTACTTTTTTTGTTTTGCTTTGGCGTATTGCTTTGGTGGGCAATGATACATAGCCTTAAACGCACGGGAAAACGCGTAAGGGGAGGAATAGTTCAAAGTTTCCGCAATTTGCGTGACGTTGAGCGAACCTTCTTCCAACAAGGTACACGCCGTTTCTAATTTTTTTTGCTGATAATAGGACGAAATGGTATATCCCGTGGTCTTTTTGAACAGGGCGGATAGGTAGCTGTAATTATAATTGAGTACTGCGCCGATTTCGTCCAAATTTTTTATACTGTAAATATGCGTATCGATATGATGCATAATTTGATAGCAAAAAGTTTCGGGCTGAGAGGTGTTTAGCGAGGGACGGTGCGGTTTTATCATTTGAAAATCCCGAATGACGTAGATGAGGGTTTGATTGAAAATATAATACAAAACATCTTCGGAATAGGGCTGTTCGCTGTGAAATTCCACCAACGCGTGTCCGATAAGCGTGGCAATGCGTTCGTCTGAAAAAAGCCGTTCGGCAGGGGAATACCTATTAAAAATCTTATCAAATTCCTTTTCGTAAACGCTGTCCTGCGTTTCAAACGCAAAAAAGTCGAATTGCAAAGGGTCTTCTTTGGACGAGATAATGTTATGTAAATCAAAAGGGAACGAAAGATAAATATCCCCGCGTTTTACGGGCGTGGAAATACCGTTGGTGACCACCGTTCCCACCCCGCCCGTGATGATGGTAATTTCAAATAAATTCTTGTGTCGGTGATACCCTACGCTATCGCCCGCAACGCTGTATAAACGCCCGATTTGTTTTAACTTAAAATCCTTAATTGTTAAAGCCTCGTTCGCCAAATAATTCTCGTCCAAATGAAATTTGGGCATATCTTTTTCCTCCCCTTAGACTAAATCCGTTTGCCTTTTACAAGTTTGATTATATAATAAAAATAACCGTTTGTCAATAAAAAAATAAAAAAAGAGTAAAATTTAACGGATTTTTTTTGAATAAAAGCATTGTATCTAAAAAAATGTGTAAAATTGAACAAAGTGATGCTATTTACATAATTTTTGCCGAGTGGTATAATAGAATTAGTAAAAAATCAAAGAGGTGCTTTTATAGTGAAAGTTCGGTACTGGGGCACGGCGGCTGCGGAGGGAATACCCTGCGCGTTTTGCGGTTGTAAAGTATGCGCGGAAGCGCGGAAAAAAGGCGGTAGATATATCCGCACGCGTTCGCAGGCGCTCGTAGATGATAGTTTGCTTATTGATTTCAACGCCGATACCTATACACATTCCTTGCACTATCGTTTCGATTTATCCAAAATGCAAAGCGTTTTGGACGAGTTTGACGAGCTGGAAATTTATTTCCCCAAAGTAGAAATGTTCAAAAAACATTACTACGGCGGGAAGAAAAACGACTGGTTTTTGAAGGAAATAGAAGAACGCAATTTGAAAAACGAATATGACAGATTGCAAGAGCTTACCGTTCTCGTTGCGGATTGATAAAGCTTCGTAAGAATTGTAATTATTTTCAGCAAAAAAGCAACGCCAAGCCGTTGCTTTTTTGCTGAAAGTATGTTATCATGCAAGTACCGAATAAAACAGTAAAATGTGATAAGTTTTGAGTGAAAAACAATTAGACGGAAAACAAAACTTATGCGATAATATATAAATAAAGTTATCGCTTTTAAGGGTAATGAAGAGCAGTAATAAAAAAAAGGATTGCATTTACAATGTTGCATAACAAGGAATACGAGCGTTTCGAGCGTATCGGCGTAGAAAAACAAAGAAGTTATTATATCCCGTTTGCTGAATTAGACGAGGCGGGCAAGGTTTACGGTGTAATCGACAGAACGACGAGTTCGCGGTTTATCAGCCTTGACGGCGTTTGGAAAATTCAACAATACCGCAATATCAACGCGGTGGATTTGAAAAAAGAGCCGAGCGCGGAAATCCCCGTTCCGTCCTGCGTACAAATGCACGGTTACGACCAAATTCAGTATACGAATATCCGTTATCCGTTCCCTTGTAATTTTCCGTACACCCCGCACGAAAATCCTTGCTGGCATTATCGCAAAAACTTTTCGCTCGTAAAGCAAGCGGGTGAAAAATACTATTTGAATTTCGAAGGGGTGGACAGCGCGTTCTATCTTTATATAAACGGCGAATATAAAGGCTATTCGCAAATTTCGCACGCGACGAGCGAGTTTGATATCACTACGCTTGTAAAGGACGGCGAAAACACTTTGGATATCGTCGTGTTGAAATGGTGCGCGTCGAGCTATTTAGAGGACCAGGACAAATTCCGTTTTTCTGGTATTTTCCGTAGCGTGTATATCTTGAAACGCCCCGAAAAGCATATCGAAGATTTTAGAATATTTACCTCGTTTATAAATGCGACGGACGGCGTGCTTACCGTTAAAAATGAAAGCAAAATCGGGTTTGAAGTGACGTTCAGGGGCAAAAAAGCGTTTGTTTCGGCGGGTAAGAAGGTGGAATTTCTCGTAAAAAACGTAAAAAAATGGACGACGGAAACGCCTACGCTGTACGCCTTGCAAATGCAAGCGAACGGCGAGAAAATTTACGAACAGGTAGGGTTCCGTGAAATTACCATAGAAAATAAGGTATTCAAAATCAACGGCGAACCCGTAAAATTAAAGGGCGTAAACCGCCACGATTTCAACTGCAAAACGGGCGCGACGGTGACGAAAGCGAATATTATGCAGGATTTACGGTTGATGAAATCGCTCAACGTCAACGCCGTCCGCACCTCGCATTATCCGAATATGCCCGAATTTTACCTGCTTTGCGATAAGGTGGGCTTGTACGTAATGGACGAGGCGGACTACGAATCGCACGGGCAAGGTATGCTGACGGGTTGCACGGCGGGATTTTCTATGAAAGAATGGATGGAGTTTGCCGAAAATATGGCGATTTCGAATGCTATGAAGGATAGACACCAAGCACTTGTGGAACGCGATAAAAACCGTCCTTGCGTTATTATGTGGTCTATGGGCAACGAGGGGAGTTTTGGAAAAGCTTTATACGCAGGCGCAAGATATATCAAGGCGCGCGACAACACCCGACCGTTGCATTACGAAAACGTACAGTGTTCGGATAAAAAATATTATTATACCAAGCTCGTGGACGTGTGTAGCTGTATGTACTGGCCGTTGGACTGGATAGAAAACAAGGTACTGAAAAACCCCAAGGAACAGCGTCCGTTCGTGCTTTGTGAATACACGCACGCGATGGGCAATTCCTGCGGGGATATTTCTAAGTACTGGGAAAAAATCTACGCAAATCCCCAGCTGATTGGCGGTTTCGTTTGGGAATGGGCGGACCACGCAATTAAGACGAAAAAAGGCTTTTTATACGGCGGGGATTTCGGTGAAAGGGAACACGACGGGAACTTTTGTTGCGACGGTTTGGTGACGACGGACAGAAAATTAAAGTCGGGCGCGATAGAAATGAAAGCGGTGTACGGCGGGAAACTCAAAAGCGGTTATACGCCTACGCCTATCCCCGAATATAAGGGCAAAGCGCAAAAAATTGAGGTGCAAACGGACGACGAAACGGGCGAGCTTATCTCGCTCAAAGCGGACGGCAAGGAAATTTTAGCCTCGCCTATGCGCTTTAATTTCACACGGTATATCGACAACGACCGCAACAATCAAACGGCGTACAACGCCTACGGCTTAAAGGGTGCGCGCGCAAATACCTTAACGGCGGAAAAAACGCAAAACGGTTACGCGTATACGGGCTATATTTCGGGCGTGGGACGCAATCCCGTTATTGTATACGATATTTCGTACGCGGTAGAGGGGAACAAACTAATCATTGAACTCGGCTATAAATTGACGGGTTTGGTGCGTAAAATATCCCGTTTCGGCTTGGAATTTGCCGTGGAAAAAGCGTATGATAGGTTCGCGTATATCGGTTACGGTCCGTATGAAAGCTATATCGACAAACGCGTGGCAAGCGATTACGGGTATTACGAAAATACCGCTAAGGACAATTTTACGGACTACGTAATGCCTCAGGAAACGGGTAGCCATTACGGTAGCGATTATTTGGAAATCAAAGACTTGTTTGCGGTAACGGCGGACGGCGCGTTCAGTTTTTCCGTCAACCCGTACACCACGCAAAAACTTCGCGATTGCAAACACCATTTCGAGCTTGGCAAAAGCGAAAATACCGTTGTTTGCTTGGATTTGGCTATGCGCGGAATCGGTTCGTATTCCTGCGGACCTGAAATCCCCGAAAGCGAAGAAATTCCTATGGAGTGCAAACGAAAATTTATCATAACTTTATAAAAAGCAACAAAATGAGATTTTTTTACGATATTTTGGTATAGAATCACAATCCTTTTTATGTGATAATAAAAGAAAAAGGGAACGAAGAAAATGGATTTTGCAAACGCTTGTAGAAAAATTATCCCCGAGGGGATTGTATTGTTGGAAAACGACGGCGCGTTGCCGTTACGAGAGGGCGAGCATATCGCCCTTTTTGGTAGAGCGTCGCTCGAATACGAAAAAAGCGGTTCGGGTTCGGGCGGTAAAGTCAACTGCCCGTATATAAGAAACTTAGACGAGTGCCTTGCTTCGCGCGTCGTTTTGGACGGGGAATTGCGCGCGTATTATCAAAACTATATTCGGCAAAACCCCTACGACTACGACGACGGCTGGCATAACCCGCCCGTGCAAAAAGCGGAAATTCCGCCCCTTGCACTCGTGCGAAACGCCTCTAAAACCGCGCAAAAAGCGGTGTTCGTTATCTCGCGCGTGTTCGGCGAGTGTTTTGATTTGCACGCGGAAAAAGGCGAGTGGTATTTAACGGATATAGAAGAGCAAACAATTCAAATGCTTTGCGAGAATTTCCAAAAGGTTATCGTGCTTATCAACGGAACGCTAATGGATTGTTCTTGGATAAAAAAGTACCCCGTTTCCGCCGTTGCGTATATTTGGCAGGGCGGACAAGAGGGCGCGCTCGGCACGGTGGACGCGCTGTTGGGCGACGTAGCGCCAAGCGGTAGGTTGACTGGTACGGTAGCCAACCAAGAGGACTGGTTTTCGACGGGGTATTTCGGGGATAAGGAACGCAATATCCACGCCGAAGATATATACGTCGGGTATCGGTATTTTCAAACTTTTGCGCCCGAAAAGGTGCAGTATCCCTTTGGGTATGGGTTGAGCTACACCCGTTTTACAATGCAAACGGCGTCCGCAAAAAAGCAAAAGGATAAAATTATCCTTTGCGTTCGCGTGGAAAATATCGGCGAATACAGCGGAAAAGAGGTCGTGCAGGTATACGCAAGCGCGCCGAACGGGAAGTTAGGCAAACCCGCGCGCGTGCTTTGCGGTTTCCAAAAGACCCAAACGCTTAACGCGGGCGAAACGCAAACGGTAGAGATAGAGATTTCTCTTTCCTCGTTTTCGTCTTTCGACGAAGATACGCACGCGTTCGTGTTAGAGGCGGGCGAATACGCTATTTTCGTGGGTAAAAACGCGCGCGATTGTCAAAAAGCGTATGCCTTTACCTTAGAACAAACGCTAATAATAGAGCAATGTAAAAAGGCGTTAGCACCGAAAATCGCGTTTGAACGGTTGGTCAATCGAGACGGTAAACTAACAATGCAAGAGGTTTCGCCAAGCCCGCAAAACCCCGTAGTTGACTGTAAGACGACGGCGTATACGGGGGATAGAGGTATTTGCTTACGGCAGGTAAAAGACGGGGAATACGGCTTGGACGAATTTGTGGCGCAGTTTGACGGCGAAACGCTTACCACGCTCGTAAAAGGCGAGGGTATGTGCTCGCCCAAGGGTAGCGTTTTAGGCTCGGCGTCGTGCTTCGGCGGTCTGTCGTCCGTTTGGTCGGATAAGGGCGTACCCGTCGTTACCGTATGCGACGGACCGAGCGGTATCAGAATGGAAAACGAAGAAAAAGTGACCTGTATCCCGTCGGGTGTGTCGCTATCGTCTACTTGGGCGCCCGAGCTTATCGGGGGCATTTACCGCGGTTTTGCCCGTGAAATGAAAAAATACGGGATTGACGTCATTTTAGGTCCTGGTATGAATATTCACCGCCACCCATTCGGCGGGAGAAATTTCGAGTACTTTTCCGAGGACCCGTATATTACGGGTAAATTCGCAAGCGCTATCGCGAAATATTTTTACGAGGAAGGCGTTTTTTGTACCTTAAAGCATTTTGCGGTCAATTCGCAGGAATACGAACGCAACTTCGAGGACGAGGTGTTAAGCGAACGCGCGTTGCGCGAAATCTATTTGAAAGGCTTTGAAATAGCGGTAAAAGACGGGTTCGTTCAATCGATTATGACCTCGTACAACCGTATTAACGGCGTTTCCGCGGGCGGAGCGTACGACTTGACAACGGTAATTTTGCGCGAGGAATGGCAATATACGGGGTTTGTAATGACGGACTGGTGGACGATTATCGACGATTTTGATAAGGGTACTTTCGATAGGAAAAACCGTGCGGATATGTTGCGTGCGCAAAACGATATTTATATGGTCGTATCTGACGCGTCGGCAAACGACGACGATTTAATTTCTGCATATCAAAGCGGGAAACTTTCGCTTGGTCAGCTTCAACGCTCTGCGAAGAATTTGTTGCGGTTTATTATGCAAACGCTGAGTTTCAAAGAGAATAAAAATATGCTTGGTCAGCGTAGCGAACACGGCGCGTTCGTGGCGGAATACGAAGCGTTGGACGGTAAGGTTGCGTTGAGCTTGGACGAGGACGGCGTGTATTATATCCAAACGCAATATAAGCAAGACGGCGCGCCCTTAGCGCAATTTCCGTTGCATTTGATAGTGGACGGGCGCAAACCGAACATTCTTATCGTCAAATCTACCGAAGGCGAAAGCGCGGTGGTGGGGTTGCGGTTGCCGTTAGAAAAAAACAGCGTTTTGCGTTATGAGGGAACGGCGGAAATTCAAAGCGTAAAAATATACCAAACGAAGTGAGGTAAAGTATGTATATATCCACGGAAATTCAGTCTTTCAAAAAATACGGCGACAACCGCAAAGTGTTGACGCTTTTGAAGAACGCGGGTTTTACCGCTTACGATTTTTCTATTTTTAGAACGGGGAACGCGTACTTAGAGTTTATGCAAGCGGACGATTACTTAGCGCAGGCGCAAAAATTCAGAGCGTTTGCCGACGGGCTTGGTTTACCGTGCAACCAAACGCACGCGCCCTTTCCCACGGCGATAAAAGGTAACGACGAATACAACGAAAAGACCTTTCACGAAATCGTCCGCGCGATTGAGGTGAGCGGTATTTTAGGCGCGAAGATTTGCGTGGTGCATCCTTGTAACGATTACACGGCGGAAGAGAACGCGGAGCTTTATAAAAAATTTGAACCGTACGCAAGAAAGGCGGGCGTAAAAATCGCTTTGGAAAATATGTGGAATTCTTACCACTGGGGACAGCCTGATTTTCACGCGTTGCCTGCGTCTTGTTCGCACCACGACGATTTTTTCAAGCATATGGAACTGTTGCCCAAGGATATATTTTGCGCTTGCGTGGATATAGGCCACGCTGAAATGGCGGGTTTGGATACGAGCGCGGAGCAAATGATAGAACGCCTCGGCGGGTATATGCAATGTATGCACTTACAAGATATTGACGGCATAAACGACAACCACCAAGTTCCGTTTAATTATTCGGTGGATTTTGAAAAGGTGATTACGGCGTTGAAAAATATCGGCTATCAAGGGGATATTACGCTGGAATGTGCGTATACGGCGACCAAACACCCCGTCGAACTGTACGAGAGCTTGGCGCGGTATATGGCGTCGGTAGCGGATTATTTTAGAAAACGCTTGGAAGAATAAACCTTGATAAAATCCTTGACAAAACGAATGTTAAATAGTATAATTACAAGTAGAAAAAACACGAAAGGAACACAAGATTATGGCAAAGACCAAAAGAAAAGGCAAAGTTAAGCAATTTTTTGAAGAGTTTAAGAAGTTTATCACGCGCGGTAACGTGTTGGATATGGCAGTCGGTGTTATCGTCGGCGGTGCGTTCACGGCTATTGTAAACGGACTTAGCAACTTTATCTTAAAGCCGATTATCAACTGGCTGTTGGCGATAATCACCCGAGGAAAAGGCTTAGAGGGCGCTGTTACCTTTCTCGATAAAGTCACGATGACGAACGAGGCGGGGGAAGAGGTTGTTGACCTTGCGAACTCTATCTATATCGATTGGGGTGCGTTTATCAGTGCGATTATCAACTTCTTACTCATTGCGTTCGTGTTGTTTGCGCTTATAAGAGTGATGAACCGCATTGCTGAGGCAAAGGAACGTGCTTTGGATAATCCCGAATGGAACAAGAAAAAAGCGATTGCAAAAATCCGTTTTGAACAAAGAGTAAGCAAAAAAGAGGCGATTGCGATTTGGGAAACGCAATGCGAAGAGGCGAAGGCGAAAGCGGAGGAAGAAAAACGCTTAGCGCAGGAAAAAGCGGAAGAAGAAAAGCGGATTGCGGAAGAAAAAGCAACGGCAAACACCCGACTTTTAGAAGAAATAAGAGATTTGCTTAAACAAAAATAAGGCAAAATCGGTTGACTTTTTCTATAAGAAAAGGTATAATAATAAAAAATAAGATAAAAGCGATGAAAAAGCTGGTTTTTTCAAAGAACTTTTCTTAAAGAGAACTTCGCCCGTAGGCTGAAACGCGCGTAGGAAAGAGAAAAACACCGTTTCACTTTGGAGCTTTTTTGTTGAGCCGATAGTATCGTATCGGGGTAG
>JAZSPG010000076.1:0-35289 GCA_045537295.1 Candidatus Scatosoma sp.
CACGCCAGCGGATTTATCGCGCTGACGGCGCCGCTGGTGGAAGCGGGAGTTCTGAAAAAGAAGGAACTGTCCTGCTTCTCCCTTACCGGATACTCCGGCGGCGGTAAAAATATGATAGCCGAATACGAGGGGGAAAATCGGAACGCTTTATTAGACGCGCCCCGCCAGTACGGAATTACCCAACAGCATAAGCACTTAAAGGAAATGAAAGCGATTGCGGGGTTGGATACCGCGCCTGCGTTCTGCCCTATCGTAGCGGATTTTTATAGCGGTATGCTCGTAACCGTACCGTTGTTTGCAAAACAAATCCACGGCGGAATCGAGGATATTAAAGCGGTGTATGCCAAGAAATATAACGGTGAAATCGTCAAATATAAACAAAGCATAGACGAGAACGGTTTTATTTCCGCGCTTAGCGTAGCGGGCAAAGACGGTATGTATATCAGCGTTTCGGGGAACGAGGAACGCATTTTATTGACGGCGGTGTACGACAACCTCGGCAAAGGTGCGAGCGGTGCGGCGGTAGAGTGTATGAATATCGTTATCGGCGCGGACAGAAAAACGGGATTAGTATTATAAATAAAGGATAAAGATATGTTAAAAGAAATTCAAGGCGGGGTATGTTCCGCGAAAGGCTTTACGGCAAACGGGATTCATTGCGGAATCCGTAAAAACAAAACCAAGCGCGACTTGGCGCTTATATTTAGCGAAACGCCCTGCACGGCGGCGGCGACCTATACGCAAAACCTCGTTAAAGGCGCACCTTTGACGGTGACGAAAAACCATATCCAAGACGGCGTGGCACAGGCGATTATCTGCAACAGCGGTAACGGGAATACCTGTAATGCCAACGGTATTGAAATCGCAGAGCAAATGAGCGAACTGCTTGCCAAAGAACTTGGCGTTAAGGCTACGGATATCGTGGTGGCGTCCACGGGCGTTATCGGTCAGCCTTTGAATATCGAACCGATTGCAAACGGTATTCCCGAGCTTGTGAAGGGCTTGGGCGATAACAGCCGTTACGCTTGCGAGGGGATTATGACGACGGATACTATCCCCAAAGAAATCGCGTTTGAGTTTATAGTAAACGGCAAGACCTGTAAAATCGGCGGTATTGCGAAAGGTAGCGGTATGATTCATCCGAATATGGCGACGATGCTCGTGTTCGTGACGACGGACTGCAAAATTTCCGCAAAAATGCTTCAAAAGGCGTTGTCCGAGGATATTAAACATTCGTTTAATATGGTAAGTATCGACGGGGACACTTCCACCAACGATATGGTGGCGGTGCTTGCAAACGGTATGGCGGAAAACGAGGAAATCACCGCTGAGGACGAGGCGTTCGACGCGTTTTGTAAGGCGCTTAGTGCGGTGACGACGTATTTGTGCCGTAAAATCGCATCCGACGGCGAGGGCGCAACCAAACTTTTGGAATGTAAGGTTTGTGGGGCTAAGGACGAAAATACCGCAAAAACGGTAGCCAAATCGGTAATTTGTTCGTCGCTTTTCAAATCGGCAATGTTCGGCGCGGACGCGAACTGGGGCAGAGTGCTTTGCGCAATCGGGTATTCGGGCGCGGACGTAGACGTAAATAAAGTCGGCGTTTCGTTCCGTTCTGTGAAAGGTACGGTGGTCGTTTGCGAGAACGGCGCGGGCGTAGAATTTTCCGAGGAAAAAGCCAAAGAAATTTTGCTGGAAAAGGAAATTGAAATTTTAATCACGCTGGGCGACGGCGCGGGCAAAGCGACGGCTTGGGGTTGCGATTTAACCTACGATTACGTCAAGATTAACGGCGATTACAGAACCTAATACAAGGAGAAATTTATGGAACTTACCAAAGCGCAACGCGCGGAAATATTAATTCAAGCTCTGCCGTATATCCAAAAATATACCGATAAAATTATCGTGGTAAAATACGGCGGTAACGCAATGATTAACGACGAATTGAAAGAGGCGGTAATGGGCGATATCGTCCTGTTATCTCTTATCGGTATTAAAGTCGTACTCGTCCACGGTGGCGGTCCTGAAATTACCGAAATGCTGAATAAGGTAGGCAAGAAATCGGAATTTGTAGGCGGTTTGCGCGTAACGGATAAAGAGAGCGTAGAAATCGTGCAAATGGTGCTTGCGGGCAAGGTGAATAAAAACCTCGTTAACCTGCTTCAAAGCAAAGGCGGTAAAGCCATCGGGCTTTGCGGTATCGACGGACATATGCTCAAAGCTAAGGTGGCGGATAAACGCCTTGGGTTCGTAGGTGAGGTTACCGAAGTCAACACCGCGCCGATTTTGGACGTGTTGGAAAAGGGGTATATCCCCGTCCTGTCCACCGTCGGTTGTGACGACGAGGGGAACGTATATAACATCAACGCGGACACGGTGGCGGCGCGCGTAGCGGGCGAATTGAAAGCGGAAAGCTTAATATCTATGACGGATATCGTAGGGCTTTTGCGCGACAAGGACGACCCGTCCACGCTTATCCCTAAGGTATATGTGTCCGACGCGCCTAAGCTTATGCGCGACGGCATAATTAGCGGGGGTATGATACCCAAGGTAAATTGCTGTATCGAGGCGATTCGTCGCGGGGTGCATAAGGTATTTATTATCGACGGGCGTATCCCGCATTCTATTTTAATCGAAACGTTGACGGACGAGGGCGTCGGCACAATGTTCGTTTCGGGAAATCATATCTAAAAAGGTAATATTATGACGGTAAAACAAATCGATAAACAATATATCGCGCCTACCTATGCGCGTTTTGATTTACAGCTCGTCGGCGGAAAAGGCTCGCGCGTTTGGGATGAAACGGGTAAGGAATATATCGATTTAGGCACGGGAATTGCCGTAAACGCGTTCGGCGTTGCGGACGAAGAATGGCAAAACGCGGTAACCGCTCAGCTTGGTAAAATCCAGCACACTTCCAACCTGTATTTTAGCGAGCCTTGCGCATTGCTCGCGCAAACGCTGTGTCAAAGAACGGGCTTAAAAAAGGTGTTCTTTTCCAACTCGGGCGCGGAAGCGAACGAGTGCGCAATAAAATCCGCGAGAAAGTACGGCGAACTGAAAAAGGGCAAGGACTATTATACAATTATTACCCTTAAAAACAGTTTTCACGGCAGAACGCTCACCACGCTTTCGGCGACGGGACAAGAGGTTTTTCATCAGCATTTTACGCCGATGACGGAGGGGTTTGTACACGCCACGGCAAACGATATTGAGGATATGCGCGCGCTTATAAAAACGCATAAATGTTGCGGTATTTTTATCGAACTCGTACAGGGCGAGGGCGGGGTTACGGCGCTTAATAAAGCGTACGTAAAGGAAGTGGAAAGCTTAGCGCGCGAAAACGATTTACTGCTGATGATAGACGAGGTGCAAACGGGCAACGGCAGAACGGGTAGTTTGTACGCGTTCCAAGCTTACGGTATTACCCCCGACGTCGTGACGACGGCAAAGGGGCTTGGTGGCGGTTTGCCTATCGGCGCGACGATGCTTGGCGAAAGAGCGGAAACGCTGTTTTCGGCGGGTTTGAACGGTTCGACGTTCGGCGGAAACCCCGTATGCTCGGCGGGTGCATTGAGCGTGCTTTCGCGTATTGACGATACGCTTTTAGCCGAAGTCAGAGAGAAAAGTAAATATATTTTCGATAGCTTAACGGGCGCGAAAGGGGTAAAGAGCGTTTCGGGCTTGGGACTTATGATAGGGATAGAGAGCGAAAAGGACGCGAACGAAGTGATAAGCGCATGTATGGCGCGCGGGGTTTTGGTAATCAAAGCAAAGAACAAAGTTCGCTTGCTCCCTGCGTTAAATATACTTTGGGAAGATTTGAAAACGGCAATAAATATCTTAAAGGAAGAATTAGCAAAATGAAACATTTATTAAAGCTTATGGACCTGTCGGCAAAGGAAATCAACGAGATTTTGAATTTAGCCGACCAACTCAAATTCGAGAAAAAGAACGGTATTGAACATCACCTCTTAAAAGGCAAAACGCTGGGTATGATTTTTGAAAAATCCTCTACCCGTACCCGCGTATCCTTTGAAGTGGGTATGTACGATTTGGGCGGTAGCGCACTGTTTTTAAGTTCGCGCGATTTGCAAATCGGACGCGGTGAACCCGTGCAGGATACCGCGCGCGTTTTGTCCCGTTATTTAGACGGTATTATGATTAGAACGTTCGCGCAACAAGAGGTGGAAGATTTGGCTACTTACGGTTCTATTCCCATCATCAACGGGTTGACGGATTATTGCCACCCTTGCCAAGTGCTTGCCGATTTAATGACCATTCGCGAATATAAGGGCGGTTTTGCGGGTAACAAGCTTTGCTATATCGGCGACGGCAACAATATGACAAACTCGTTAATCGTCGGCGGTATCAAAATGGGAATGGAAGTTTCCGTGGCTTGTCCTAAGGGTTACCGTCCCGACGAAAAATTGATGCAATGGGCGAGCGAAAACGGTAAATTTACCGTTACGGACGACGTGTTAGAGGCGGCGAAAGGCGCGGACGTGTTGTATACGGACGTTTGGGCGTCTATGGGGCAGGAATCCGAAGCGGAAGAGAGAAAGCGTATTTTCAAGGGCTATCAAATCAACGCCGAAGTGATGAAAGTAGCCAACGACAAGGCAATGGTACTGCATTGCTTGCCTGCGCATCGGGAAGAAGAAATCACGGCGGAAGTGTTCGAGGCGCACGCGAACGAAATCTTCGACGAGGCGGAAAACAGACTGCACGCGCAAAAAGCCGTTCTCGTAAAATGTTTGGGGGAATAAAGAATGAATTATACCATTAAAAACAGCGAAATTACCGCGACTTTTTCGTCGCTTGGGGCGGAACTTATCAGCTTGCAAAAAGCGGGCAGGGAATATATTTGGCAAAACGGCACGGGCGAATGGGCAGGTCACGCGCCTTTGCTCTTTCCGGTATGCGGACATTTCGGCGTAAAAGTGGACGGGCTTTCCTATCCGATTCCATTCCACGGCGTAGCGCGCAAAGCGGAATTTAGCGTAAAAGAACAAAGCGGTAGTTGTATTACGTTCGAGCTTACCTCTAACGAAGAAACGCAAAAGCTTTTCCCGTTCGCGTTTGTTTTCCGCGTGAAATACAGCGTAGACGGCGATACGCTTACCCTCGTTTACGAGGTGGAAAACCCCGCGGATAAAACCTTGTATTTTTCCTGCGGTAGCCACGAAGCGTACGCGCTGGATAAAGAGATACAAGAATACGAAGTGGAGTTTGAAAAGGAAGAAAACTTTATCAATTACCGCACGACGCCGAACGGTTATTTGTCGGGCGAAACGGCGGATTTGGGTACGAAAAAAGTATTGCCTTTGCCCTTAGAGTTTTTGCAAAACAACGATTCAATTATTTTGAAAAATATCAATTCGAGAAAGGTTACCTTGCGCGAAATCGGCGGAAAAACGCTCGCGGAAATTACCTTCGAGGGCTTTTCTAACCTGCTTTTTTGGCGCGCAATGGACGGTAAATTTATTTGCATCGAGCCTTGGACGAACGTGCCTGACAGCGCGGGTGTAGAGGATATCGAGTTTTCTCAAAAAGAGGGCGTTATGGCGGTTTCGCCCCGCGACGTAAAGACGCTTACCCGCGCGGTTAAGGTGTTTTAAGTAAATGCAAACGCAAGTAAAAATCGGAAAATACCGACATTTCAAGGGTAACGAATACGAGGTGCTGTGCATAGCCAAACACTCGGAAACGCTCGAACCGCTCGTCGTGTATAAAGCGTTATACGGTGAGGGCGAGGTTTGGGTGCGCCCGCTTGCTATGTGGAACGAAAAAGTCGAACGCGACGGGGAAATTTTTTCGCGGTTTACCTATATAGGAGAATAAAAGTAAAAGCCTGCAAGTTTGAAAGCTTGCAGGCGAATTTTTTTTGTTTTGTAAGCGGGGTTTACGAATGTTCGGTGAGGTTACTGCCCGTTTCTTCGTTGTTCAAAAACAGGAAGTACAGCGAGATAAGCACGCCGAAAAGCGACAGGGATACGAGTACGATACCCAAACCGTTTGCGCTAAACGCACCGTTAGGGAATACGAGTTCGGCTACGCCGAAAATTTCGATAACCGCAATGAGTACGGGTACGATAAATTTCATCATCACAGCCACGAGTTTTTCAAATTTACCAAAGCTGTTGTTATCCGCTTTTAATTCAAGAAACGCTTGTTTGGGTTTGATAAACCAACCCACCGCTACGCAGGATAAGAACGCGCAAACGGGCATAAACACCGTGTTGGTAACGGTATCGAGGAAGGACAAAAAGTCGAGTCCGAAAACGGTCATTTTATCCGTTCCGTTTAACGCAAAACCTAACGAGATACCGACGGGGATAGAGATAAGGAAGGTAACGAGCGCAATCGCGCAGGTGGCTTTTTTGCGGGTGATTTTGAATTTTTGGATAACGAATTGACTTGACACTTCCAAGATGGAAATTACCGAGGTCACGGAGGCGATAATCACCATCGCAAAAAAGCAAAATTCGAGAATATTCCCCGCGTAGCCGATACTTTCAAACACCTTAGGCAGAGTTTCAAACATCAGCATAATACCGTTGAGATTTAAGGTATTCGCGTCCACGCCCTCGATTGCGGAGAAATGGAACACGGCGGGGAAAATCGCAAGCCCCGCAAGCAAAGCTACCACCGTATCAAAAATACAAATAATCCCTGTGGATTTGACGATATTGATGTTTTTACCCGTATACGAGCCGTATACAATCATAGCACCCATACCCAGCGACAGCGAATAAAAGGCTTGACCCATAGCGGATAACACCGAGCCGAAAGTAATTTCGGAAAAATCGGGGATAAGATAATAGGCAAGACCGTCCTTTACGCCCTCGCCAAGACACAGTACGAAAATAACCACCGCAACGAGCAGGACAAAGAGGGCGGGCATCATAATTTTAGACGCCTTTTCAATCCCGCCTTTCACCCCCGCCATAACGACGATAAGCGCGAACAGCATAAACAGCGCGGTAAACAAAGCGACTTGCCAACCCTTACCCGCAAACGAGGAGAGTTTGTCGCTATTGCCCCAAAAGGAATTGACGGCAAAGCGTACCGTATACCCGCCTAAAACCGAATAGTAAGTTACGATAAGCGTAGGTACGACGATGGCAATCAAACCTATCCAGCCGAGATTTTTATTGATTTTCTTAAACGCGGTGATAGGGTTTGCCTGCGCGCGTCTGCCGATAAAAATTTCGCAAATCATCGTGATTGCACCGATTAAAAATACGCACGCGATATATAAGAACACGAACCCCGCTCCGCCGTTCTCCGCCGTTTTGTACGGGAACGCCCATAAATTGCCCAGCCCTACCGCCGAGCCCGCCGCGGCTAAAATAAAACCGATACCGCTGGCAAACCCGCCTTTTTTGTTTTGCGTTTCTTGCATATAAGCACCTTAAAAATAAAAGATATATAAAAGTATAACAAAAACTTTTATATTTGTCAATTTTTTTTAGACGACGGAGCGTAGAATATAAGGCGGAGGTAATTGTGTACGAGAAATTTTCCTTTCATTTACTTGATAATTTTTTATTGTTGTGCTATAATACAGGTAAGAAAGGGAAATACTTTTATTAGCGAGGCAAAAATGCAAATTACCGCAGATATAAGATATATAGGCGTGAACGATTACGCGATTGATTTGTTTGAGGGGCAATATAAAGTCCCCAACGGTATGGCGTACAATTCCTACTTGATTTTAGACGAGAAAATTGCGGTGTTAGACACCGTAGACGGTAAATTTGAAAAGCAATGGCTGGATAATTTACAATCGGTGTTGGGTGAAAAAAGTCCCGCGTATTTAATCGTGCAACATATGGAACCCGACCATTCGGCGAATATCGTCGCGTTTACAAAAAAATACCCTTCCGCTAAAATCGTGGCGTCCGCAAGGGCGTTTATTATGATGAAAAATTATTTCGGAACGGATTTTTCCGAAAAACAGGTGGTCGTTTCGGATAATTCGACGCTTGCGCTTGGGAAACATACCTTGAAATTTGTCACCGCACCGATGGTGCACTGGCCCGAGGTGATACTCACTTACGACGAAACGGAAAAGGTTCTCTTTTCCGCCGACGCGTTTGGGAAATTCGGCGCGCTGGACGCGGACGAGGACTGGGCTTGCGAGGCAAGACGGTATTATTTCGGGATTGTGGGCAAGTACGGAGTGCAGGTGCAAGCGTTACTGAAAAAGCTCGCGCCCTATGCTATCGAAAAAATTTGTGCGTTGCACGGTCCTGTTTTAACGGAAAATTTAGGGTATTATTTGGATTTATACAATACTTGGTCGAGCTACGGCGTAGAGAGCGAGGGGGTGCTTATCGCGTATACTTCGGTGTACGGGAACACGAAAAAAGCGGTAGAGCTATTGAAAGACGAGTTGATAAGAAACGGCTGTAAAAAGGTCAGCGTTGCCGATTTGGCGAGAGAAGATATGGCGGAGGCAGTAGAGGACGCGTTCCGTTACGGAAAAATCGTGCTGGCTACCACCACCTATAACGGCGAAATTTTTCCGTTTATGCAGACCTTTATTCACGCGTTAAAAGAGCGTAATTTCCAAAATCGGACGGTAGCGTTTATTGAAAACGGAAGCTGGGCACCGATGGCGACGAAAGTTATGCAGGGTATGTTAGAAGGTTGTAAAAACCTTAACTATACCCAAGCGGGCGTGAAGATTTTATCGGCTGTTTCCAAGGAAAACGAAGCGCAAATACTTTTGCTTGCAAAAGAGCTTTGTCAATAAAATAAGGAGGGGAATAATGAGCAAATACGTATGTACGGTATGCGGTTGGGTGTACGACGAGGAAGTCGGCTTAGCGGAAAAAGGTATCGTTGCAGGTACGAAATTTGAAGAATTGCCCGAAGACTTCGAGTGCGAACTTTGCGGTGTGGGCAAAGAGAATTTTACCAAAGAAAATTAAAAAAGGAGATATAAAAATATGGAAAACTATATCATTTGTAACTGTAAAAAGGTAAGCTATACGGATATCGAACACGCGCTTGACAACCACAACAAGATGGAGGACGTAATGGAAGTGTTTGCCGACGTGCAAAGAATTACCCATTGTTCTACGGGTTGCGGGGGTTGCCACGATAAAGTATTAGACGTAATTTCCGAAATTATGATGCACTAAAATTGCAAGAAAGGACAAAAAAATCTCACCGAAAAGGTGAGATTTTTTTTTATTATTTCGTTCTTGCAAGCGTGTTTTTAATCGTCTTTTTTCGGTATTTTTACAATGTAATCAGGCGATAAGTCATCTTTTCGCAAAGAAAAAGATTGCTTTTTTGCCCGTTCTATTTTTTCAGCGTCTTCCTTTGTGGGAACGGGGTGATAACCGTTTCGATAACTTCTCGGCGTTCGTCCGACGCGTAACTTAAAGCAACGATAGAAGTTTGCATAGTCGTTAAAACCGACCATTTCCGCGATTTTCGTGCTGGGTAAATCGGAGTGGATTAACAGGCGCATTGCCTCGTTAATGCGGTAAAAAAGTATATAATCTTTTAAGGAAATACCTACTACTTTTTTGAAAATTTCGCAAAAATACGAACGGCTTAAACGTAAATGTTTGCAAATTTCCATTGCCGTAATATCCTTTTGATAATTCTCGTGAATGTACGCTTGCGCCATCGCGACGGCACGTTGGTGGCTGTCCTTGACCTTTTGGAAATTCGCCTCTTGGCGTTCGTATAAACGACAAAGCATTTGGATAAAACTTGCGTTTGCCCGCGCTAAAGAAATAAAGGTGTTCTTTTGGCATAAGTCTAATATTTCCCGCATTTTATCTTCGATAAAACTGTCGTTTACGTTTAAAACGAGATTGTCGCTTGATAATCCCGCGTGCGCCAAAAGCGTTTTACAGCTCCCGCCGTAAAAAGCGATACAGTAGTATTTGTAAGGGTTCGTGGGCGAGTTCGTTTCGGTGTAGTGGGTCGCAGGCGGAACGAGATACAAATCGCCTTTTTTAAGGCGGTAAGTTTTTCCGTTTGCTTCAAGAGTACCCTCGCCGTCCGTTAAATAGGCAAGCGCATATCTGTCGATAGGCTTGTTTTCGGGTTGATGGTTAAAATCCTGCACCAAACCAGCATGCAGTAGCTTTACGTCAAAACTGAAATTTTGTGAAACGATATGCCAAACGTTGTCTTTACTTTTTCGCATTGCCATAATAGTATTCCCCGTATCCTTTTATTTTAGTATAAGGGATTTTTTTAGGAAAGGCAAGCGAGAAAAATAAATTTTTTTCAAAATCGGACAAAACGCAATGTAAACTTAAAAAAACACTATTGCTTTTTGGTGTTTCGCTGTGCTATAATTTTTCTACGATAGTGAGGACTATTGTCCTTTTTTGCGTGGAGGACGGACGAAACTATCCGAAAAGATGAGAAAAAATATTTAATATATGCGGAGGCAAAATTATGAAAAAAACACTCAAAAAACTTATTGCAACAGTTTGCGCGCTTACCTGCGTGGGTTCGGCGTTCGTCGGCTGTAAGAAAGGAGGCCCTATATTCGCCGTAGACATACTTGACGTTGACGAAACGAAAACGCAGTTGTACATAGGGAACTATAACGGCGGTATGGGTTCGCGTTGGCTTGACGAGTATAGGAAAGGTTTTGAAGAACTTTATAAGGACACGTCCTTTGAAGACGGTAAAATGGGCGTAGAACTCGTTATTGATAACGATAAACAAACCTACGAACCGAGTAGCATTGAAAAGTCGATTGACGGCTCGATTATCAACGTATATTTCACCGAGCGTGCAAATTACTATAATTTCGTGAAAAAGGGCTTGCTTATGGATATTTCTTCGGCGGTAACGACAACCATTCCTGGCGAAAGCAAGTCGGTTGCGGATAAGCTTACCGCTACGCAAAAGGGCTATTACCAAGTAGACGGCGCGTACTACGGTTTACCGCACTTCCGTTCTTTCCGCGGTATCGTATACGATAAAGACTTGTTCAACGAGAAAAAGCTTTACATAAAGAAAGACAAAGCGCAAGACGGTTCGTTGGTGATTACGGGTAAAGAAACGGATACCGATTTGAGCTATGGACCTAACGGCGTGCAGGGTGGCGGTGACGATGGATTACCCGCGACCTACGAAGAATTTTTCCAATGGTGCTATTACGTACAAAACTTCAAGAACGTAACGCCGATTATTTGGAACGGTGAATATAAAGAATCGTACACCAAGCACCTTTTAGACGCTTTGCACGCGGATGCGTCGGGTGTGGCGGACGCGAGCGCGTATTATAACGTTCCTGAAACCCCGCAAAACGTAAAGGCGGTTACGGGCTTTACGGGCGATACGCCGAACGTGCAAACGATAGCGCTTTCGCAAGAGAACTATACGGATGCGGAATTGCTCGTAGGCAACTATTATTCGCTTGAATTCTTGCAAAGACTCGTGAAGGGTAACTATTACTATAATCTTAGTATGAACTCTTCGCTTTCTCACGTAGAAACGCACCGTACTTTCTTGCATAGCCGTTTTGACGGGGAACAACCGATTGCAATGATGGTAGAAGGGACTTGGTGGGAAGAAGAGGCGAACGATACGTTCGAGGGTATGAAGAATTTCGAAGGCGCGAGCCGTGCGGAAAGAAGTTTCGGTTTCTTGCCTATGCCAAAACCCGACGCAAGCTACGCCGGTGCGCCTACGCTTTACGACGGTAACCAATCTATCGTTATGGTAAACGCGAACTGTAAGGATAAACCCGCACAAAAGGAATTGGCGTTGAAGTTTATTCAATACATTTCGACGGATGCAAGCTTGCAAATCTTCAATACGATTACGGGTATCGGCAGAGACTACACATATACGATGACGCCTGAGCAACAAGGAAAGCTTACTTCTTTTGCAAAGGATATTTACAACTTTACGCAAAGCGGTAATATCGTGTACGGTTACAGTATGACGAAGGCGAACGCTCAGTGGGCGGAAACGCACGAGCTCGCGATGCGCGAAACGAATGTAGGCGGTGAAGATTGGAGCGAGCCAGTTAACGCGTTCTATAACGGTATTACGGCAAAACAATACTTTGAAGGTATTATCAACAAATACAACTGATAAACGAGGTTGAAGAAATGAACGGAACAGTAACTCAAATCCCCAAACGCAAGACGGGCGGAGGAATGAAAACGGCAAAAGTGCGCAATGCCATATTCTTTTGGTCGCTTGCCACCATTCCTTTGATAATGCTCGTGTTTAACTGGGTATTTATCAACTTCAACTCTATTTTGCTTGCTTTTAAGACGTACGACGATTTTGGCAATTCCTCGTTTTCGGGACTTCAAAATATTAAAGACGTATTAGGGGCGTACGGCGGAAATAGCGTAATGATGAATAAATCGGAGATAGTTTCAGGCGCGACGATGGTGCAAGCAATGAAGAACTCCATTTTGGTTTATCTCGTCAGTGTTGTCGTAACCGCGGTTATTCCCATTATATTTTCCTACTATATGTTCAAAAAAATGTGGGGAAGCGCGTTCTTTAAGGTTATCGTGTTTATGCCGAGTATCGTTTCGTCTATTTGTACGGTTACCATCTTTAAGTATTTGGTAAACCGCGTAATCTTCTCGATGTTCGATATGAAAATAAGTCTGTTGGATAACGACAACACAGCGTTCGGAACGATTATGTTCTATTCGCTTTGGCTTTCGTTCGGTAGCGGTATGCTTACGCAAATCGGTGCAATGAACGCGACCGACCAATCGACGATTGACGCGGGACAAATTGACGGCGTTGGCTTTTTCGGCGAGCTTTGGCATATCGTTTTACCTAAGAGCTACGGTGTAATTTCCATCGGGTTTTATACGGGGTTTGCCTCGCTTTTCGTAAACCAGCTTAGCTTGTACGCGTTCAAAGGCGAGTCTGCGCGAGGGCGCATTATGACGCTGGGGTATTATTATTACGTGGAAGTGCAAAAAGCAACGGACGCGGAGAATTTTGCGAAATATCCGTTCTGGTCGGCGTGGGGCTTGATTTCCTCGGCGATTACTATCCCTACTACTTTCCTGTTGCGGTATTTGGTAATGCGCATAGGACCTTCGGAGGAATAACGCTATGAAGAAAAACAGTAAAAGAAGAAGTTATTTATCCGTATATACGATAATTATGCTGACGTTTTTAATTCTCTACACCGTGTCGTTATTGTTTATGTACGTTTGGGGTGTGTTTACTTCCCTGAAAACATCGGACGGGTTTGCCGAAGATATGATAGGATTACCCAAAGGATTGCCGTGGAACTGGGAATGGAACAACTATAAAATTGCGTATGAAAACTACAAATCGAGAACGCTGTATACCGAGACCGGAATGCCGTATAAAATCGGTTTCGTCGGTATGTTTGTCAATACGATGATTTATTCGCTCGTACAGCCAGTTATTACTTTGTCTTGTACCTGGATAATGGCGTATATTTGTTCGCAGTTTAAAGATATAAAAGCAAGTAAAATTATTTTCTCGCTGAATATGACCTTGATGATGATACCCGTTATCGGTACGATGCCTAGTGCAATCCAAATCTACAAAAAACTTGGATTGTACGATACTTGGGGTTGGATGTGTATGTCGTCCATCGGATTTATCGGTAGTAACTTTATTATCTTCTACGCCTTTTTGCGTACGATTGCCTCCGAAATGCGCGAGGCGGCGGTTATCGACGGTGCGGGGAACTTTACCATTATGCTCCGTATTATTTTCCCGCTTAGTATAAATATGTATTCGATTTTGTACGTGACCTCGTTTATCGGGTATTGGAACGACTATATGACGATGATTATATGGTTGCCGTCCAAACCCAGCTTAGCGTTGGGTATGTACCTGTTCTCAATAAACACGACGGGTATGTTGGCGTGGCCTACGATACAAGTGTCGGCGAGCGTTATCTTAATGGCGCCCGTGTTGGCGTTGTTCATTATATTTAAGGACAAGATTTTAGGGGGCGTAACGATTGGTACGCTGAAATAAAGAAGAAAAAAAGAAGAAAAAAAGAAAGGAGGATTTTATGAAGAAAAAAAGTATACTCATTTCCTTGCTCACGTTAATTTTGACGCTTTTTATGGGCGTTTGTGTTAGCGTGGTAAAAGCGCAGGAACAGCAAACGGTGCAAAGCCCGTTTGAAGCGACCTATACGCTTGGGGATACGTTGAGAATTCCTTCGCGGAGTATTACGTACGACGGCGTAACGAAGGAAGCTACCGCGGTCATTACGTATCCTGATAACTCTAAGGTTTCACAGGAAAGCGTAAAGCTTACCGAAGCGGGTAAGTATACGGTGGAATACCGCGCGACGATAAACAACAGGACTCGTAAAGAAACCTATTCCTTCGTCGTGGACTATCCTATGTACGAGCTGACGGCAAAAAGCGACTCCGCGTCCTATCAATCGGTGACGGTAAACGGGGTGACGGACCAAGGCTTGCTCGTAAAGATTAACAACGGTAGCGTTTTTAAGTGCAACCAAGTAATTGATTTGAACCAACTGGAAAAAGGCCAAAATTTCATTTCCTTTTTCGTCGTTCCCGAAGCTTTCGGCTCACACGATTGCGACTATTTCTATATTAGACTTACAGACGCGACGGACGAAGACAATTATATTACCATAAGACTTCGTCAGTCTCCCCAACAAGACGCTATTCTTTACGCTGGCGCAAAAGCGAGTAATCAAGAAGCGTATTGGGGCGTAGAAAAAGGACATCCGGACGGAGAGCCTTTGAGTACGGGTAACTGGGGTTTTGCACTCGACGGCTCGTTTAAGGGTTACGGTTTTGGTATGCATAACCGTGAAATCCGTATTACTTACGACAACGATACGCAAACGGTGTATATGGACAACAACACGTATAGCAACGGCGGTAATTACGTTATTGACTTTAACAATCCGAAGGCGTTTACGGAAGGTTGGGAAGGTTTCGATAGCGGTAAAGTTATCATTTCTATGGAAGCAGGAGATTATGTGAAGGGCAGTATGAACTTTTTGATTACTTCGCTTGCACAAGTAGATTTGCACAGAACGGCGCTTGACCTTAGAGAACCCAGCGGTTTGTCCATTGATTTCGGTGATTACGATAGCACGAATTATCCTCACGCAGTAAAAGGCAAGCCCTACCGCATTTTCGACGCTACGCCTTATTCTACATATACGCCTGAGCGCGTATCCGTATCGGTAAAAACCTCTTACGGTTCTTCGAGCGCAATGAACGTAGACGTGCAAAAAGCGACGGACGGTACGCTTTCGTTCGTGCCTTTGAAAAATATTAAACATACGATTGTGTATACGGTTACGGACGGTTTTGGGCAAACCAAAGATTACATCGTACCCGTCGAAGTGGACGCAACGTATACGCCCGTTACTTTCAGCGTAAGCGAAGAGGCTGTGACTGCAAGAATTGGCGAAAGATTTACGATGCCCGAAGTTTTGAATGCGTCGGGCGGTAACGGTATCTTGAAAACACAACGATTTTTAAGAAATAAAACGACGGGCGAAAAGGTGGAAATCACGGACGATACATATCGAATTGTAACGCAAGGGAATTATGAATTTATCTATACGGTTATAGACTACAACACCTGCTCGAAGTCGATAACCATTCCCGTTACGATTACGCCGGTGGACGGTCCTGAGTTCGGGGAAGACCCTATATTGCCTCTTACCTATATCAAGGGTGCGCAATATTTAGTTCCCGATTTGTACGCGGACGATTTCTCGTCGGGTACGCAAAAAATCGTGAAAGCAACCGCAAAGGTATACGCAGGCACGAAAGAACTTACCGTGACGGACGGTTATTTCGTAGCGGAGGGCACGAGCGTTACCCTTAAATATACGGCGAAAGACGGGTTAAACCGTACGAGAGTGCAAGAATATAACATTGCCGTAACGGACGTAGGGTTTACGAATAAGTTAGACTTAACGAAGTATTTTATCGCGGACGGCGGTGTTGCTACCGTGGTAAACAGAACGATAGAAGGCGGTAATCAGAAATTGATTGCGTTACAGGCGGAAGAGCAGAACGCGACGTTTAAGTTTATCCGCGAATTGAACGGTAGAAATTTCAAGACGACCTTTACGTTAGAGGAAGAAAAAACCAACTATGAAAAAGTGATTTTGCGTTTGTTTGACTACGAGAACAGCAAAAAGTACGTAGAAGTGGTTTTGACGAATAACGATGGTAAAATCGCAGTGAAACCCACAGGTGGAATGGAGATTAAAACCAAGTTCAAATTCGGTGGCGACGTTAAGGATTGTTTCGCGCAATTAGAAGGCAATACGCTCTTTATTTGCAATGAATACTTTACGGTAAAATCGTATGCGGACGGTAGCGAGTTCAAAGGTTTCGATAAATTCGTACACTTTGAGATGGAATTTGTAAATTGTACCGGTACCGCGGAAGTAATTATTAAAAATATCAACGGTCAATCTATGAATAACGGGCTTGGCACTGACGTTACCGAACCCAACCTTATGTATATCGGTACGAAATGTCCCGCAGAAGCGGATTTGAACCAGACGATATCGTTTATTCCCGTTTTCGCCACGGACGTGCTTGACCCGTACGCATATATCACGTTAACGGTGAGAACTCCCGACGGCGAATACGCGACAGCTTTGGACGGTACGGTGCTTAAAAACGTAGCGACGGATAAACTGTATCAATTAAAGCTCACCGCATACGGCGGATATACCGTTACATATAAGTACGCGGATTCTAACGGAAACGGGCGTCCTAATGGTAAACCTATGACGGTGAATTGCTTGGATAAACAATCGCCTGAAATCTCCGTATCCGCGAACCAAATAAGCGGTAGAGTTGGTCAAAAGATTACCTTACCTGAATATACGGCGACGGATAACTACTCTACGGGTTCGGCTATCAAGGTGTATATTCAAATTATAACTCCGGACGGAATTTACCTTAGTTATAGTTCGAAGAACGGATATACCCCCACAAAAGCAGGCGTTTACACCGTGCGTTATTATTTGTTTGACGCGAACTATAATACGCAATTCAAAGACGTTCTTTGTATAGTAGTGTAAAGGAGGCGAAAAGATGAAAGCATTAAAAAGAATTCTTTGCTTGGCTTTGGCAACGTTGACATTTACGGCTACGTTTGCAAGCTGTAATCCCAGCGATGGAGAGCAAAGCAGTAGCAACAGCGGAAGTAACAGCGGTAGCAACAGTGGTGGCGACAATCCGATTATCGACCCTTCCAGCTCCGAGGAAAAACCGCTTGAACAAACGAATTTCACGCTTGTAAACAACGGACAAAGCGATTACAAAATCGTACTTGCCGACGAAACCTTGTATAATGAGCGTTTGGCAAAAGACGAACTTATCGAATTTTTCTACGACGCGACGGGGGTGGACCTTTCCTTCACGACGGAATCTAATGTAACATATAGCGACGACGCGAAACTCATTATCCTCGGCGATACGAAGTTTACCCAACACTCTGGCGTAAACGTAGACGCAATTCCGACGCAAGGCTTTACCTTAAAGACGGTTGGTTCTAACCTGTTTATCGTAGGGGAAGATTACGGCGTATTATACGGCGCGTACGAATTTTTACATCAAACCTTCGGTTTTGAAGTTTACGCTTCGGACGAAATTACGATGGACAGAAACGTTAAAAACGCAAATATGCCCTTGTTTGATTTTAGCGACAGTCCTGATATTTTGTTCCGTGAAGCCAACTACGGTCCGTTGAGATATAACGTAACGACGGCGAACCGTTTCCGTGTGCATCCGAGCAGTCAAATTTGGATGACGGAATACGGTAACTTCGTACATAACACGTTTGACGAATATTTTCCGAAAGCCACGTACGAAGGCACGGATTCTGAGTTTTATAGTAAGGACGGGAATCAACTTTGTTATACGGCACGCGGTAACGCGACGAAATTGCAAAGAATGCAAGATTTGACGGTTGAGCGTATGAAATACCTCATCAACAAGTATTATAGCCAAGGTGATTTTCGTGGTTCGTTGTCCTTTACCCAAGAGGACGACAACTCTTGGTGTACTTGCTCCGCTTGCTCGTCGTTAGCCTCCAAGTACGGCGCGAAATCGGCGTCGCTTATCAAGTTCATCAATCCCGTAGCAAGACGCGTACGAGAATGGTTAGAAACGGAGTGGCCTGGGCATAAGGTAAATATTGCGATTTTCGCGTATTTCCAAGCGGAAGCGGCTCCTACTAAAAACCTTGATGAAGTGAAGTTGGAGGAAAACATAGCGTTGTTCTATGCTCCTTTCACGACGGCAAACTACTTCTATGATTTTAACCATTCGAAGAATAGCGGTCCTAAGGCTACGTTGGATAGATGGTCGAAACTTACTGACAATATGTATTTGTGGTTGTATTCTACGAACTTTAAGAACTACTTAATTTGGTATGATTCGTTTAACTCGATGCAATCCATTTACCAGATGGCAAAGCAATACGGCGGAAATTATCTTTTCGACCAAGGCAGATACAACAGTGAGGCGCTTACGGGCTTTGATATGTTAAAGTGCTATCTTAACTCGAAACTTGCTTGGGACGTAGACGCGAATTATACGAAGTTGATAAACGATTTCTTTACGAATTATTTCAAAGACGCGGCGGAGCCGATGCTTAGATATTTCAACAGCTATAGAAGTCACTCGCAATACTTGAAAGATAATACAGGTATTAGCGGTGCGGTCAATAGTGGTGACCCTTTTAGTGCTAAGTACTTCCCCAAACAAGTTTTGGTGGGTTGGGAAAACTGTATCAACGAAGCGTACGACGCGATTGCGCCGTTAAAATCTAAGGACAGCGTATTGTACGAAAAACTGTACGACCGCATCCAAAAGGAAAGTATCGCGATTCGTTATCACTTGTACGACTTGCATTCAAACACCTACGAGGAAACGGAATTAGAAACGCTTCGTAAACAGTTCAAAGCCGACGCAACCCGTCTTGGTTTTACGAAAGCTGAAGAATTTGAGTCCATTCAAGATAAAATTTACGAGAAATGGAAAGTTTAATAAAAAGGAGGAAAAATAAATGAAAAAGAAACTTGTAACGTTCTTGACCGCAATGCTTATGGGCGCGTCCGCTTGTGCATTTGCATCTTGTGGTGATAAGGATTCCGACCCTACCTCGCCGAGCTCGAC
This sequence comes from Candidatus Scatosoma sp., assembly GCA_045537295.1. Classification (GTDB taxonomy): domain Bacteria; phylum Bacillota; class Clostridia; order Christensenellales; family Borkfalkiaceae; genus Scatosoma. The sequence continues at coordinate 19,164 of JAZSPG010000076.1, forward strand.
CTCGACGGGCTTAACGCCGGAAACCCCCGAAGAAAGTTTTGCGGTATTAGAGAATTTCACCCTCGGTTTCGGTGAAACGAGAACCTTGGAAGCAGAAGGCGACAATCTCGTTTGGTCGAGTTCGAACACCGGCGTAGCAACCGTGGAAAACGGCGTAGTATTAGCCGTCGGTATCGGTGAGGCAACGATAAGCGTAACCAACGGCGTAGATACGGTAAGCTGTACGGTATTAGTAACGTCGTCCACCGCCGTACCTTCGCTGGAATTAGATATATCTCAGCGTACGGTAGGCGTAGGGCAAACGCATACGATAACGCCCGTAGTCACAATTGACGGCGTAGCGTTGAATTACGTGGAATTTACCTATGAAATGGACGACCCGTCGATAGCTACGGTCAACGCAAACGGCGTAATTACGGGTGTGGCAATCGGGCAAACGACGCTCTACATTTCGTACAACGCGGGCGGTTACGAGGACGGCGTGGAAATTACCGTAGTCGTATCCGAGGACGTAATTTTTGAATTAAGCCATCAATACGTCACGCTTTGCGCACAGGAAGTTGTCGGCGGTACGTATTCTTCGACGGACGAAGTAGCCGTGACGCAACTTCGCGTAGGCGGGGAAACGATTGATTTCTCGGAAGTTACCTTCTCAATGGACGACGAAACGATTGCAACCGTTTCGGACGACGGCGTAATTACCGCGAAAAAAGCGGGCGAAACCACGTTGACGGCGAGCTATAATACGGGCCAATCCACCATCACGGTTGATGTTCCCGTTTACGTCGTAAGAGAACGTATGAAGGTTACGGGCACGGGTACGGTAGACAAAACTTGGGACGCAACGGCTACGACGAAGTCGGATTACGCGTATATCGAATTACCTCTTTCGGTGCAAATAACGGACGATGAGGTGGAATACGTAGCGAATAAAATGGGTACGGTCTTGACGAATTCGCAAGGCTTGACGGTTTCCAAAACCGCGCTTACCGAAGGTTCGACCACCGTCGTTATCGCTACGCCTACCCTTGAATACGAGCTGGACGTAACCGTAGATACGTCGTTCGTTCAAGTAACGGATTACGGCAACCAGTTTGACCCCTCCACCGTGCAAGGCGTACGCGCAACGGCGTACGACGGTGAAATGGACGGAAGAACGGACGTAGTAGAACACAAGAGTCCGAAGACGGCGCCGACGGGAGGTACGGGCGTTTGGTTCAACCACGGCGGTTATTTGCGTTTTGATAACTATCAAAAGTCTTGGCAACGCGGTGTGTTCGTATACGAAGTGAAAGCCTCCGCGGGTACGCCACTCGGCGGATACGTTTCCAGCCCCGCTGAAAACATCGACTTCGCGTTGGATACCGATACGATGAAATTCAACAAATCGTACATAAAGGTAGTAAACGCGAACTTCACGGAAACGACGTTCAAGTACGGGCAATGGAATACCGTAGTAATCGACTACACGCAAATCAGCGCGGAAGAATTTACCTGTAACTTTATGCCGTCGTTCACGAACAAGGACTATACCACGCAATACACGGCGTATTACAGCAACCTTCGTTATATGACGAAAGAACAATACGAAAAATTGTCTAATTCCGCCGTTGAGAAGAAATATACCGTCGAATTTGATATGGGTGGCGTGGTTATGAACGTCCCCGACCAACAGGTATCTTACCGCGGTAGAATAGACGTACCCGAAGTTGACGACGAATATAACTTTATCGGCTGGTCGATTGACGGTCAAATGGTAGACTTAGCGAAATTGCACGTAACCAAAGATATTACGGTTACGGCGGTATACGATAATGACTATCAATACACCGTAAAACACTTCAAACGCCAAATCAACGGCGCGTACGTATTAGCAGATACCGAAGTTTACGAAGGCAAAATGGCGTCCTTGGTGACGGCAACGCCGAAGAGCTATTCGGGCTATATCTACAACAGCGAGCTCTCCGTTGCGAGCGGTTACGTACAGGTATTGGACGGACTGGTATTAGCTTGCTACTATGAAAGCACCAGCTACGAGTTCGAAAACCAACAAGTCGGCGGACACAGCAACCTCACCATTACCCAATCGGCAATGAAAGACGTGGCGTACGAAGACTTGCGCGGTAACACCTACTTGTACCAAAAATCTACCGCGGATGGTAACACGATGAACGCGTTTACCTACCGCGCGGGCGATTTAGGCAAATACCTTATCCTCAACGTATACTACACCAAGGTTTCCAACCGGTTGGGCGTGATCGTTTGGGGCAACGGCACGGGTACGCCGGATGTAACGGATACGGTAGTGAAAGGACTGTTTACTGCAGAAGGCAAAGAGCTTAGAGACGAATCCGAAGCGTTGGATAGCTGGGTTTCTATCGTAATTTACCTTGACCCTACGTATTTCAGCGCAAGTGAAGATTCGTTCTATATAAGCCTTTGCTCGTGGTCGGCAAACACCTTGTATTTCGGCGAATACACGTTTATGGAGCAAACGCAGGTCGACTCCTTCTTCAAAGCCTCGGAGGGCGCGTAGGCGAAAGGCGTACTTGCTTACGCGGAGGACGAAATTACCTATAACGCCAACACGGGCTTGATTCATATCGAGGACGTGAAGACGTACGGAGCAGGCTCGCGTGTGGCAATCCGCGCGAAGAACAACAAAGGCGCGGAATTGAAAATGTACGCAAGCGACGGTTCTACGAAGATAGGCGCAAGCGAAATCTACACGGACGACGGCAAAATAGCAACGACGTGACCGTAGAATACAGCGACGCGTATATTATCGACGACAAATTTGCTTGTTCAAGCTTCAGAGTAAAAGCGTTTGAAGTGAAGGACATTACTGGCGTTGAATTTAGACACGCGTATGAAATTTCGCGTATTAACTCGGCGAACTGCGGTGTGCATACCCAAAACGACGACGGTACGATTTTACTTGAATCTACCGCTATGGACAACGGCGCGAGAAGATACTACTTAGACGACTTAGATACTATGGATAAAGGTACGTACGTGGTATGGAAACTTAAATACGAAGATGCCGTGCCGAACGCCATCTTCTATCAGGCAAGCGGTTCGGGCGTAGATTGCGCGACTTGGTACGACGAAGACAGAAACCCGATTACGTCGGTAGGTACGGCGCAGAAAGGTAAGTGGGTATACGCCGTATGGCAAGTGACGGAAGACATCACCGGTTCTATCTGCGATAATGCAGTGACGAACACCCCGGGTACGTTCACGCTTATCAAAGACGGGACGGAGGGTTCGAGAGTGTTAATCTACGGTGCGTACGTAATGACGGCGGACGGATACAACGCATTCTTTAATTAAGCCAAAGAACAGCGAAACGGCTAAACAAATGAAAAACAACGCGTGGGCGCGGTAAAAACTTCGCCTGCGCCGTTGCATACGAAAACGGAATTGCTAAACTACGCCTCCCGCGACGACCATTTCCTCTCGTCAACGGAGCGTAGAGAGGCAATGACAAGAAGATTGCCACGGCTAACGCCTCGCAATGACAGGAGGGCTAACGCTCTCGCAATGATAATTATTAAACAAGTTAAAAATAGCAGTACCAAATAAAAAAAATACTAGTTAAGGAGGACTATTGCTATGAAAAAAAATTATGTAACTCTGTGGCTTAGTGTTACGACGTTCGAACCGGAAGACGTTGTAACCGGAAGCGTTGCGTGGAACACCATCAAGTCTGGCTTTGGTGTTGACGCGACGGAAACTTGGTGGAGTGAGGACTAAAGGAGGACACGAAGATGAAAAAGAAAAATATTTTAATCACCTTAGCATCAACGACTGCGCTCCTTTGCGTAGGCGGTGCGTTTGCTATGAACGCAGGCAAATCCGTTTCCGCGGCAACGCCCAGCCAACAAAAAATGCTCGGCGCGTCTATCCTCGTGGCAAACGATAAAACGGGCATTGACAGCAACGGTATCCGTTTCCCCGTCGTTGTAGCAGACGAAGTGGCGGAAAAGATTACCGAAAGTAAAGTGTACGTTTTACCCGCAGACCATTGGACTGGCGCGGAAGCTCCTACGGCGGAACAAGTGGTTGAGGACGGTGAGGTTTTCGAAACTACGGATAAGTGGGTAGACTACTACGAACAAGACATGGGCTACGGCGACGAATACAGCGAAGCGGTTGTGTATATGTACAATATCCCTACTAGCAAATACGCGACGGATTTCTACGTATGTTCGTGGATGAAGCTTGACGACGATACGGAAGAACTTTCCGACGTAATAGGCCGTTCAATGACGTACGTAGCGCAAAAAGCCGTTGAAAGTGGTGCGTATAGCACGGATGACCTCGGCAATTACATCAACGCGACCTATACCGTAAACAAATATTTAAGAACGGTGTACGGTAGCTACGAATTGACGGGCGAAACCACCACCGTTGATAATGGCGTTATAGGTGAAATTCCTACGGTTGACGGCGTGGACGGCTATACGCTTAACGAAAAACTTACCAAAGAAGCAAACGAATTCTACGACGGCGCAACGTTGAACTTGTATTACGAAAACGACGACTATACCTTTATGCCTATGGGATTGAGAGGCAATAATAACGCCGCGGGTTATACGACTATTACCGATACGAAAATGGTAAACGTAGCTCCCGAAAACGTGCGTGACGTGGACTATCTTGTGAAGGATAAGAGCAATGCCGGCCCCGTGCAACACTCGTTTTCGTATAAAGCATCGTACGTAGGCAACTATTTGATGCTTAACGCTTACTGGGTAGAGTGTCCCAATCAATTTGGCTTTGTCGTTTGGGATAACGTGAATGAAGAGGAAGAGAATATCACGACCAGCGTTACTTTGTACTACGCCCACGACACGCTTTTCGAGCCTACCGTATCTAACGTAGTAGGTAAGTGGACGACGATTGCGGTTTATCTTGATGCGCAATATTTCAAGGCGCAAGATTCGACTTTCTATATAAGCTTTGATAACTGGTCGGCTGCGAAAGTTTATCTTGGCGAATATACAGTAATTACGCCTGATGAATTTAAGGCAAATTACGAACAACCTGCTCCTCCTCCTGAAGAAATTGCTTCGGGTGTTGTAAAGTATACAATCGATAACCTTGAAAACAACAATAACTTGGTTAGCCTTAAAGGCGTAAAGAACTATGAAGCAGGTTCGCGTGTGGCAATCCGCGCAAAGAATGACAAAGGCGTGGACGTAAAGATGTATAACGGCAACGGTGGCACGATTAGAGCAAGCGAGATTTATAATGATGACGGCGTTGCGGTGAATTCCGTTTTGGCAAATACTTACTATACTTATGTATTCTATATCGACACTGCATTGACGGTTAGCGATACGGCGGGTAAGATGTTTGCAGATACGACGGATACTTCCGTGGTTTTGGAGTGCAGTAACGCGTATATCATTAACGACGATATCGCGTGCGTTAATTTTAGAAGTACGGTATTTGGAGCAAACGCGATAAATAGCATTAGATATTATACGCCTTCGCAAATTGAGCCTTTCTCGGCGGCTGACGCAGGAACGTATGTTCAAAATGCAGATGGTACGGCAACCTATACGACGAGTAGTAATAACTGGGATGCCCGTGTATTTAAGTTAATAGACACGACCTCAATTCAAAAAGGCACGTTCCTTGTTCTCAAATTAAAATTTACGGCTGCTCCGAGCGCGAGAACGTACCAAGCGGCAATATCCGGAACTGATAATTATAACTTCCGTCCTTGGTACACAGCGGCTGATAGAGGGTATTTGGGTTGGGACAACTATGAGTTATCGTCCGAGTATAGTAATCAATGGCTGTATGCAACTTGTGGCTGGCGCTTTGATATTACCGAAGTGAGTAAATATTGGGGATCGTTTGGGTTATATACAGCTAGTGCAACTGCCAAAGTGGCAGGGAATAAGGTAGATATTGCTGGTGCTTACCTTATGAGCGAATCTGCATATAAACAGTACTTTAATATTACGACCGAACAAATCATAAGCTACTAACGAACTGATAGAAATTAAAAACTAAAAAAAGTGTTATGCGGGCGAGGTTCGCCTTGCCCGCATAGTTGCTTTTTTGCAAAAGAGATTGCCACGCAAACTGTCGTTTGCTCGCAATGACGGACGTGGGGGGCGACGGCTCGCAATAACGAAAGAGATTGCACGGCGTGCAAGGATAACAGCAAAAAGAAGTATTTTTTTGGAGAGAAATAATAATGTTTTTTATTAAAGACGGCCAAACGGAGTATAGAATTATAGTGAAAGCGAGCGCTACCGAGCGCGTTGCATTTGCCGTTGAAGAATTAACCAAGCTTTTAGAAGAAGCTACGGGTTGCCGTATGCAGACGGCAACGCAAGAAGAGGCAATAAAGACGGTTACGCTTAGCGTACTTAATAAGGGAAGCGAGGGCTACCGTATTTATTCTAACGACGAAAATTACGTTATCGAGGGGTATAGCGAAAAGGGCTTGATTTACGGCGTGTACGGATTTTTGCGCCGTGTTATCGCTCTTGTGTTCTACACCCCCGACGCTTACGATATGAAAAAGGGGGATATTGCTTTTATCGCTTTGGACGAAGAGCGTATTCCCGATATTCCTACGCGCGCAATCGGGATTGTGCCGTTACATAACGAGGAAATTGACGCGCCTATGACGAAGAACGCGTTTAGAATGGGCGTTTCGGGTATGGCGGATAACTGGGGATTGCACAATCATTCCTATTTCAAAATTCTACCGCCTGCCGTGTATAAGGAAAAACACCCTGATTGGTATTCGCTGGGGGATAACGGGGTGAATTTGTGCTTAACGAACGAGGAAATGCGCGCGGAGTTTACAAAGCGCGTGAAAGAAATTGTGTTACAGCACCCGCATTCTAAATATTTTATGTTGGGGCAAGAGGACCACGCAAGCGTTTGCGAATGCGAAAAATGCGTTGCGGAAATAAAAAAATACGACGGCTATGCGAGTATGCTGATGATTAATTTCACCAACGCCGTGGTAAAGGAAGTCAACGCTTGGTTGAAAGAAGAAAATATTTCGCGCGAAGTGGTGTTTGTAATGTTTGCGTATCAACACACCGTTGTTCCGCCCGTAAAGCGCGTGGGGGAAACGTTCGTGCCGTTATACGATTTTGATTTGGAAAAAAATCTTGCGGTTATGCTTGCGCCGTTGGGTGCGCGCGGGGATAAGTCGTATTTCGACGAAGAGAACTATATGGCGAAAGCCACCTGCTATTACGACGTGTACGGATATAAGACCAAGGAATTGTTGCTCGGCTGGCGCGCGGTGGTGGATAAGGTTTGCGTTTGGTCGTACTGCAATGATTTTTCCGATTTGTTTACGCCGTTTAACTGCTGGGACGCGTTTGAGGATAACTACCGTTGGTATAAAAAGATTAACGCGGAATTCGTGTTTGAAGAGGGCTCGTATTCTAAATATGTGCCCAACTTCTCGCACTTGCGTTCGTACTTAGTATCCAAGTTGATGTGGGACAGTTCGATTTCGATGGAAAGCGCGATTGACGAGTTTTTCGCAGGCTATTACGGAGCAAGTTCCGCGCCGTATATGCGTGCGTATTTCGATTTTTTGCGCGAGCATTGTCGTAAAATATCCAACGAACAGGGCAGACCGATGATGTTCGTGCGGTTTGACGATTTTTCCGATTTGAGTGCGGGGGAATACTGGGATATGGCGACGCTGTTACAGGGCGCGCAGTTGCACGAAACGGCGTTGGAAAACGCGGACGAGGCGTATAAGCAAAGAGTGTTTGAAGAGGGTATGCCCATTTGGTTTATTTTGCTTCTTCGATACAATCAGCGCTTAAAAGAAAAGGAGAGGCTGATTTTGGCGAAGCGGGTAATTGCGCTTGTGGAAAAGTACGGGTACACGGCGGGAGGCGAAGGTATTTCCTTGTGTTATTTGAAAAAACTTCAAGGATACGTGGACAGCGCGTATAGCTATCATTCGGACGGGGATAAGCCGTTAGAGATGTATTGGGACGAGGTTAAATCGTACGCAAGATGGTAAGCGCGTTTTTCAAAATGAACAAATAATTATAAGGCAAAGCCTTGACAGGAGGCTTTGCCTTTGTTATAATTAAATTAATACATTCAAAGAGGTGCGGTTATGGAAAAATTGACAGGCTTAAATTGTTTGAAAAATGCGGTGATTTTTGCGGGCGTTTTGGACGAAAACGGTAATCTCGCGCAGGCGGATAACGAAAAATGGAACATACAGGTATGCGTTGAACGCGTTGCGGGCGGGTTTAGGCTTTTGCGTGAAGTGAAAAATATTTCTGAAAAAACGCTTTGTTTTTACGGTCTGCGTTTGGATTTAGAGGGGATTTCTTTCGGCGGTCAAGCCGAAGAGGATTACTACTACGCGAACGAAAACGCGAGGTTGTTTTGTAATTTAACAATTCCGTTGGATTATAACCGCCTTGACGACAACGACGAAAAAAATAAGGCGTTCGGGTTAACTGTGGATAGAAAATGGTGCGACCCAAAAGTCAAAGAAGGCAGAATTTGTTCCGCGCCGTACCAGCCCTTGCCCGCGGTTTTATTGAGCAACTATGCGGTGAAAACGGGGTTGGTTTGCGGTAGTTTAAGCCAAGACGTGTTTTATCATTCGTTCGAGGCGGGACATACCGAAAAGGGTGCGTTTTTGCGGGCGTATTCCGCGTTTAAGGGGATAGCGTATCGCGAAGTAGAGGCAGGCGAAACGCTCGCGGACGTTTTGTATATCGGCGAAACGCAAAATGCGGACGATATCAATAAAATTTTTGAGGAATACGTAAGCGTTTTGCGCGGGGTGTTGAAGAACAACCAAGGCGCAAGCGATACCAATCGCCATACGCTTGTTTGGGATAGCTGGAACGACGGGATTTTCCGCGACGTGTCCGAGGAAATGCTGTTGACCGAGGCAAAAGCTGTAAAGCGGTTGTTTCCTTGCGTGGAATGGTTTCAGCTTGACGACGGGTATTCGGCGTACTGTCACGAGAACGTGGATTTGGACGCGCACGGGCTTGGTGTTGCGTACGAGGGCGACGGGGGCGTGGATAGTTTGAAGTTCCCGAACGGGTTAAAAGGGTATACGGACAAAGTCAAGGCGTTGGGGCTTAGACCTGCGCTTTGGATAGGGGGCTGGATACCCGTGAATGCGAAGTTATACCGCGAAAAGCCCGACTGGTTTATTGATTATACCTACCGCGTAGATTTTGCGCAACCTTTGGACGTAAGTCAAGGGCAGGTACGCGATTATATGCGTTTTGCAATGGATAAACTGCTTGTGGAATACGGGTTCGAGGGGGTAAAACACGACTTTTGGACGTACGCGTTTGAGGATAGGCACGATTTACTCAAAAACAAGAATAAATCGGGGTACGAATGGCGCGAGTGGTGGCATAAGCAAATTCGTTCGTGCGTACCCAACGGGTATATAGAAACGGGCTGTGATATAAGCTTGGGCAATCCGTTTTTGGGTAAGTATTTCAACAACTACCGTTTTGGTTTGGATATTCAGGATGGGAAGTGGGACAGGATTACGCAGACGATGTTTTGGGCGACGGCGATTTTGTCGGCACACACGGGGGATTTGTATATCCCCAACAGCGATTCTATCGGTCTGTTGCCCGGGCTTAGCGACGACGATTTTATATTCGTGGTGAACTGGCAAATTATTACGAGAACGCTCGTGGAGATATCGGGTCGGTTTTCGCGCGTGGACGAAAGCAATCCGAGGTTGAAGGTGTTGCAACGCGCGGTACAGTACTTAAACAACGGTGAAAACGTGTATTTCGCGAAATACGATTATCGGAAAAAGGGCGTAAACCTGCCTCAAATTATCTATATCAATTCGGCGTTTGACAGCGCGGACGAAAGATATAAGACGGTTGCGGTGTTTAACGATAGCCAAACGGACAAGGAAATTACTTTTACTTGCGCGGATATCGGTTTGACGGACGGCGAACATGAAGTAGAGTTCGTTTGGGAAAACAAAAAACAAACGCTTAGCGAGTTCGTTTTTGCGTTAAGACCGCACCAAAGCGTTTTGCTGAAAATTAAAAAATAAAATCGGAAAATTTGGCAACAATAAAGACGGACGGCGCGTAGGGTTGCGCCGTCCGTTTTGCGTTATTGCAACGCAGATTTTTTATATGCCGAGGGGGTTAGCCCCGTGTGTTTTTTGAAGACTTTCGTGAAATAATTAGGACTTTCAAATTGCAATTTGTCCGCCACCATGGACGCGGGTAAATTTTCGCGTAACAGTTTTTTCGCCTCTTGAATTTTCATGCGGGTATAGTATTGAATAATAGAATACCCGATATTTTTCTTAAAAATGTTATTGAGGTAGGTTTTACTGTAAAAGGTGCGTTCGGCAATCAAATCCAGACTGATACTGTCGTATAAATGTTCTTTTAAGAGGGTGACGATATCGTTGACTAAGCCGTTTTCAAACTCTATCGTGTTCATTACGAGCTTGATTTCCACGTTCTCGTTGATTTTTTGGCGAATGAGCTTGATAAGCAGTTCTTCGATACGGTTTTCAATTAACTGTTGTGACGCGAAATGCGGGGTTTCTAACGGGATAAGCTTTTTATTGAACGGGAAACGGAACGCGTTTTTCGCTTCCGCGATAATGTCCGTGATTAGCTTTTTTTGCGCCTTGTCCAATGTGGATTTGCCGTTCAAAATAGCCGAATATTCCGATTTACAGCCGAAACAAACGAAAAACGCGGTTGCCGACTGTTCGCCTTGGGTGATATGGCGGTGGGGCGTTTCGGGCGGAATTAAGAAAAAATCGCCCTGTTTTAACAGCGTTTCGCTGTTTTGCGCGTAACAGCAAATACTGCCGTTATCCACGTAGATAAATTCGTGGAAGGCGTGCGTTTCCTCGGGATAAAGGAAGTTTGGCGGTAATACGATATGCTCAATCGTGACGAGGTTGGTAACCGTAACCGCCTTTTTTACTCGGAAATGATAATATTTACGCATAACAAGCTCCTGGGTCATTATCATAGCAAAAAATAGCAAAAAAAGCAACGAAAAACAAGAGCGTTTTTATTTTTTACGGTAATTTTTCGGGGTAATTTTTTTCAGTTCCTTGAAAGTTTTGATGAAATAGCTCAAATCGTTAAAACCGCAACCGTACGCGATTTGGGTGATGCTCTCGTCCGAGCTAATCAGCTTTCGGGCGGAACATTCGATACGGTAGGCAAGCAGGTATTTAACGGGGGTAGTACCCGTCATATTCTTAAAAAACGAACAAAAATATTTCGTGGATAAACCAGCGACGCGCGCCATATCGTCGAGGGTGATTTCCTCCGCGAAGTTATCGCGCATAAATTTAAGTACCTTTTTAAGCTTATAAATTTTTTGCGTGTCTTTGCCCGCGTGGTATTCCTTAGAAAACAGACCTTTTTCCTGCATAATCCCGAACAGCATTGCGGACAAGCCTATCACCTTAAAGGTGTAGCCGTCTTTTTGCTCGTCCATTGCTTGCATCATATCGCATATAATTTGGTAAACTTCGCTGTCTTGGATTTTTTCGCATAAAAAATATTCCTGTGTTAAAAGGTTTTCCAAAAACAAATTGCATCTATCGTTACCCGTTTTCAAAAACGCGGGATTGAACACTAAACAACGGTAAACGCAGTTTTGAGGAATTGCGCCGTGGATAACTTCGCTGTTTACGAGTAGCATATCCCCGTCCGTGCAGTTTATCGTTCTGTCGTCCAAAGTGACCTGTAATTTACCCGATAAAACGCGGATAAGCTCGATGGAAGAATGCCAATGCGTCGCCATAATATAACGCGGATGGTCTTTGTCTACTTTGTAAAGTTCGTAGGGGAAATCTTCCGTACCGTGCTGTTTGATTTCGTTAAAACTCATAATTTACCTCAAAACTGAAAATAATTATACTTTTTTATATTATATCACAAGTAATTTATATTTTTCAAGTATATAATTATAAGTAGAAAGAAATTTTTTCAAAAAAAATCAGGAGGGAAAAATTATGGCAAAATCAAGACTTGTCGGGAGCTATCCCGTAATCGGTATTCGTCCGACTATCGACGGCAGACGCGGACCGCTGAAAGTGCGCGAAAGCCTTGAAGTGCAAACGATGAATATGGCAAAAAGCGCGAAAAAGCTTATTGAGGAAAACCTGTTCTATTCCAACGGCGAACCCGTAAAGGTGGTTATCGCAGACACGACGATAGGACGCGTTGCGGAGGCGGCGGCTACCGCGGATAAGTTCAAAAAAGAGGGCGTGGATATTACGCTCACCGTAACGCCTTGCTGGTGCTACGGCAGTGAAACGATGGATATGGACCCTAACACTATCAAAGCGGTGTGGGGCTTTAACGGTACGGAACGTCCCGGTGCGGTGTATCTTGCCGCGGTTTTGGCAGGACACGCGCAAAAGGGCTTGCCTGCGTTTGGGATTTACGGTCACGACGTACAGGATTTGGACGACACCTCTATCCCTTGCGACGTAGCGGAAAAGATTTTGCGGTTTGCGCGTAGCGCGGTTGCGGTGGCGACGATGCGCGGGAAATCGTATTTGCAAATCGGTTCTATCTGTATGGGTATCGCAGGTTCTATCGTGGACGTGAATTTCTTCGAGGAATACCTTGGTATGCGCGTGGAGAGCGTGGACGAGGTGGAAATTATCCGCAGAATGACGGAGGGCGTGTACGACGAGGCGGAATATCAAAAAGCGCTCGCTTGGGTAAAGGCGAAATGCAATCCCGATTTCGATAAAAACCCGCCTGCATTACAAAGAACGCCCGCGCAAAAGGAAAAGGACTGGGAATTTACCGCGAAAATGGCGTGCATTATCAAGGATTTAATGAACGGTAACCCCAACTTGCCTAAGGGCTGTGAAGAAGAAAGGGTGGGGCATAACGCGATTGTGGCTGGTTTCCAAGGTCAAAGACAATGGACGGATTTCTATCCCAACTGCGATTTCCCCGAAAGTATTTTGAACTCGACGTTCGATTGGAACGGCGCGAGAGAACCGTATATTTTGGCGACCGAAAACGACAGTTTGAACGGTGTGTGTATGCTGTTTATGAAATTGCTCACGGGCAGAGCGCAAATGTTTGCAGACGTGCGCACCTATTGGTCTGGCGAGGCGATTAAGCGCGTTACGGGCTATGAAATTGACGGGAAAGCCAAAGAGGCGGACGGATTTATCCACCTTATCAACTCGGGCGCGTGTTGCGTGGACGCTTGCGGGGAAGTCAAGGACGAAAACGGCAATGCGGTGATGAAAAAATGGTGGGAAATGACGGATAAGGATATCGACGCTTGTATGCAAGCGACCACTTGGCCGTACGCGGATTTGGGGTATTTTAGAGGCGGTGGATATTCTTCCCGTTTCGTAACCAAAGCGGAAATGCCGTGTACGATGGTAAGATTGAATATGGTAAAGGGCTTAGGACCGGTAATGCAAATTGCAGAGGGCTGGACGGTTTGCATTCCCGACGAAGTGACGGATAAGCTTTGGAAAAGAACGGACTATACTTGGCCTTGCACTTGGTTTGCACCGCGCGTTACGGGCAAGGGCGCGTTTAAGACGGCGTACGAAGTTATGAATAACTGGGGCGCAAACCACGGCGCAATCTCGTACGGGCATATCGGCGCGGATTTGATTACAATGTGTTCAATGCTGAGAATACCCGTTTGTATGCATAACGTAGACGAGGATAAAATTTACCGCCCTGCAAGCTGGAATGCGTTCGGTATGGACAAAGAAGGTCAGGATTACAGAGCTTGTAACGCGTACGGACCTATGTATAAAACGGTGAAATAAACTTTGAAACGCAAAGAAAAAGCCTATTTTTGTAAATAGGCTTTTTTCATTTGACAGGCGGTAGAGAAAGTGATAAAATAAAGCCGTTCAAGTATTTATTTTAGGATAAAAAGTTATGGATTTATTCGCGCCTATATTCAATCAAATGCTGGTGTTGTTTTCGTTTATCGTGATAGGGTTTATCTTATCGCGCTGGAAATTCGTACCCGAAGATTCGACGAAAACGCTGTCCAAGCTTGAAAATTACGTGCTTGTTCCCGCGCTGGTTATGGGAACTTTTATCACGAATTGCACGCCCGAAACGCTTTCGCGCGTATGGCGGTTATTGTTAATGAGCGTAGCGATGGCGGTAATCGTCGTTCCGCTTTCCGTCGTGGTGGCAAAATGCTGTTTTAAGGAAGAATATTTACGAAAAATCGCAACCTACGGACTGGGTTTTTCGAATTTCGGGTTTATGGGCAACGCCATCGTCAAATCGGCGTTTGAAAATATCTTTTTCGAATACACGGTGTTCACTTTGCCCTTTTGGTGCTTGATTTACGCGTGGGCTGTGCCGACCTTGCTTATCCCGCGCGAACACACGGCGGGGGAGCGCGTGAAATTTTCCGCGCGGTTAAAACCGTTCGTCAATCCGATGCTTATCGGTATGCTTATCGGTATGGTAATAGGCTTGACGGGCTTGGGTAAAATTATGCCCGCGCCGATAACGCAGGTAATAGGCGTTGCGGGCGATTGTATGTCGCCGATTGCAATGATTTTAACGGGTATGACCATCGGAAAAATCCCTTTGCTCGCGTTGCTCAAAAAATGGCGACTGTATCTTGTTTCGGCGGTACGGTTAGTTATATATCCCTTGCTGTTTTTAGGGATTTTCGCGCTGTTGACGCTGTTAAAGGAAAATGCGTTCACCACGAATACTTTCTTTATCTGCGGAACTTGTATGGCGTCAATGCCGATGGGGCTTACCTCTATTTTCGTGCCGGCGGCGTACGGGAAAGATACCACCGACGCGGCGGGTATGGCGCTCATTTCGCATTTATTCTCGCTGATAACCATACCGCTCGTGTTTATGCTTTTACAGGTAATCGTGGGGGTTACGGTGTAATACGAGGCGAGTGAAAGAGACGTTTTGGGAGAAATTGAAGTTAATTGTATAAAAAGCCTTGACAAATTCGTGAAATAATTATAAAATAATATTGATAAGAGTTAAAATAAAAATAAGGCAGGCAGGATTATGAGAAAGAAAAATCGTCAACGCGCAAAAGAAGAAGTCGTGGAAGTGGAGGTTGCTCCGCAACGCGAACCGAAAAACTGGGTAGTCAACTGTCCCAAGTGCGGTGCGGCGCTCAACTTGAAAGAGGGCGGTACGGCGTATCTTTGCCCCGTTTGTAACAGCGTACTGCGCGTAAAATCGGGCGTTCGGCTTGTAAAAGACGTCACCAAAGAGGATAAAACCTTGTTCTTGGGCGTAAGCGAAAAGGCAATGAAGGCGCTTTTCGAAAAAGAGGAACAACGCGCGAAACTCGAAAAGAAACGTTGCCGTTGCAAGAGAAAGAGAGCGAGAAAGCAGGCGGAACTTTTGGAATCGAAAATTGCCGTCAGCGCGAGCGCGGGTTACACCAAGGAAGACCGTTTTATCGTGGATTTGGACGAAAACGGGGATTTGTGCGTGAAAAAGGCGTAAGTTAAAGTTTGGAAACGAAAAAACCGCATTTTTTGATGAACGCTGTCAAAAAGGCGGTTTTTTAAGAGCGTAACCGTAGCTTGCGAAAACACGGTTTTATAAAATACAAAACCAAAAAGCCACCCGATAAGGCGTTCTTTATAAGGGATTTTTTGAAACATTAAAAATTTATAGGAAATTGCGCTTTCAAGCGGAGAAAAATTGGATTCCATTACGGGGTCTGATTTTTTTGTTTAACTCTCGTTATTAAATGGCGAGAGTTTTCTTTATACAATCTTAATGCCGACGAGAAAAATCATAACGTATTCTTTATAAGAAATATAGTACAATGATTAGCGAAGAAAGATATTCTAGAGGTGTGTTTATGGAAGTTAAAACAAAATTCAAATTATCTTCCTTTCAAATTATTTTACTCGGTTTTGCAACAGTAATTTTTATTGGGGCATTTTTGCTTTCCCTTCCTATATCAAGTAAATCGGGGAAATGGACTTCCTTTATTGATTCTTTGTTTACGTCAACGTCAGCTGTATGTGTGACTGGGTTAGTTGTTTTTGATACGGCAACGCATTGGACGTTTTTTGGGCAAATAATAATATTGATTTTAATCCAAATCGGTGGTATGG
>JAZSPG010000057.1:0-9420 GCA_045537295.1 Candidatus Scatosoma sp.
CACAGAACGACATGGCTACGATCCGACTTGTGACGGCGTTCGAGGGCGTGAAAATATATATCCGCAACCCGTCGTATTTAACGGACGAAAAGGCGGTTTGCGCGATAGAGAAATACCTGTCTTTGTCCGATTCGGCGAGAACGACGGGAATGATAGCGGTGCTGGATATAAACGGCGCGCCGTCGGTAACCTATTCCACGACGGACGAATTTGCCGAGACTTTGGATTAAATTGCATAAATAATAGGAAAACACGCTGGAAAGGCGTGTTTTTTGCATAGTTTTTTCTTTCAATTTATTGACATTTTTATAGAAATAGTGTATAATCATTTTAAGATTTATTTTTTTATACGCGCTATTTGGGGACGGATGAAATTTATGAGAAACGAAAGCGTTGCTATCTTGGACGTGCGTTCGTACGAGGTTACCTTTTTCCTCGGTTCGAAAGGGGTAAACGATACGTTCGTGCTTTATGGCAGTCATACGGAAAAATACGCGGGCTTTTCCTCGGACGGATTTTTTGACGAGGAATCCTTTCGTCGCGCCGTCGTTTCGGCAATTACTATCGTTCGGCAAAACCACGAGGGCGTTATCGGTGAAATTTTCGTCGGCGTACCGTCGGCGTTTATCGATACCGTAACCAAAGGTCACACCCTTTCCTATCCCAAAAAACGCAAAATCACGGCGCAGGATATAGACGCTTTGTACCAAAGCGGATTAAACGAGCTGTTGGCGACTAAGCGTTGTATCCGCCATAGCGCAATGTATTTTTCGCTCGGGGATAACAACTGTAAATATATCAACGCCGAGGATATTTACGGCGTGCCTACCGCTTTGTTAAAGGGCGCGCTGTGCTATTATTTCGTGGACGAGGCGTTTTACGCGTTAACTTCGTCGGTTTTGAAAGATTTAGAATTTCAAACGGTAAAATACCTATCGACCACCTTAGCCGAGGCGTTATACCTCTATTCCGAAAAACGCAGAGAGGGTTACGCTTTTTTGTTGGATATCGGCGTGGTGACGAGTTCTATTTCCGTCGTATACGGCAACGGTATCGTGCACGAGGAAACTTTCGATTTCGGGAAAGGAATGATACTTTCCTCGCTTATGCAAAATTTGGGTGTGGATTACGCCTTAGCGGAGGAAATTTTAGCAACCTCTAATATTTCGGGCGGAGCAGTACCCAAAGGTATGCTTTGGACGAACGAGCAGGGCGACGCGTCCTTTTTAGTGCAAACCATCGTTGACACGGTGAAATACGACTTGGATATACTTTGCGAGAAAGTGGATAACTTTTTCGCGAAATACTATCGGGAAAAAGGCGCGACGGTGTTCGCGGTGCATCCTATCGGCGTTACGGGCGAGGGGATTGTGGGTATCGCGGGGGCAACCGAGCATATTTCAAATAGACTCAATCGTTTGACTGAAATTATTTATCCCGACCTACCTTACTACGATAAACCGTCCTTTTCTTCGCGAATGGCGCTTTTGAATATGGCGCTTGGTGATAAGGTAAAGCGCGGTTGGTTTTATAAAATTATTAACAACTTCGGAGGAAAAAACAAATGAGCGATTTTTATAACGACCAAGAAAACGGTTACGGCGAATACGGTTTTACGCCGTCGTCTACCTTGGACGGTACGCCTAACAATCTTTCGGGCGTAGCGAAAATTAAAGTTATCGGTGTCGGCGGGGCAGGTAACAACGCGGTGGACCGCTTGATTGAATCGGGTTTGCAAAGCGCAGAATATATCGTCGTCAATACGGATAATCAAGCGTTGGCGCGTTCTAAGGCGAGCAAACGCGTACAAATCGGCGTAAAGCTCACCAAAGGTCTTGGTGCAGGTGCAGACCCTTCGGTTGGCAGAGCCGCCGCGGAAGAAAACAAAGAGGCTATCCAAGAAATGTTAAAGGATACCGATTTACTGTTCATTACCGCAGGTATGGGTGGCGGAACGGGTACGGGCGCGGCGCCCGTGATTGCGAAAATCGCAAAAGAAATGAAAATCCTCACCGTAGCCGTGGTTACTTTGCCGTTCAGCTTTGAGGCGAAACGCAGAATGGACAACGCAATGTCGGGGGTGGAAGAACTTCGTAAATCGGTGGACTCGATTATCACGATTCCTAACGATAAAATTCGGCAAGTCGTACCCAAAGGCACTTCGTTTACCGAATCCTTAAAGGTTGCAGACGAGGTGTTGCGCCAAGGTATTCGCGGTATTGCGGAACTTATTGTAAAACCGTCGCTTATCAACCTTGACTTTGCAGACGTGAAAGCCACACTCAAAGGTCGCGGTTTGGCACATATGGGTATCGGTGTAGCCAAAGGCGAAAAGAGAATTTCCGATGCGGTGCGTTGCGCAGTATGCAGTCCGCTTTTGAATACGACCATCGAGGGCGCAAATTCCGTTATCTTGAATATTATCGGCGGGAAAGACTTGTCTTTGGACGAAGTAGTAATGGCGGCGGATTTGGTTAAAGGTGTAATCGACTATTCCGCAAACGTTATTTTTGGTGCTTGTATCGACGAGAATATGTCGGACGAAGTGGAAGTGGTGATTATTGCGACGGGCTTTGCGAATACGCAAAACGGTATTAGCACCGAGGCGCAAGATATGGCTATGCGCCAAGCAAGTATGCTTTCGCAAAAAATTGACGGTGCGTATACGCCCGTTCAACAACCCGTGAGCTATGCGCAACCTATGCCGTATGCGTCCACGCCCTACGCAATGCCTTCTCAACCTCAGCAACCCCAACAGCCCGTAAACTACGCGCCTACGTATCCCCAACAACCTATGGCGCAACCTCAGCCTCAACCGATTGAGCAAGCGCCAGAACCGCAAACCGAACCTTTTGAGCCGGGCGACCCTATTCCCGAATCCACCGCGCAAAAGACGGAAGAACAAAAGGACAAAAAACACCGTCCTCGGTTCGTGGATTACTTTATGCGCAAGAATAGCGATAAATAAAACAAAAACGCAAAACCCGCCTCGGTAAACGACCGAGGCGGGTTTTTTTACAGGGAAAGAGCGCCCGCTTACGCGAACGCCCTTTGAGGAAGAATAAATCAGATATGAGTAGGCAAATCAATCGAAAAAACATATTAAAGCATGTACTTTAATCAATATTTTTAATTATTATAACATTTTCTTTTTAGAAAAGCAAGTAAAATTTACCATAAAAACATAAAAAAGTAAAAAAAATCATATATATAGTTATGATTTTCAAGAAATTAGCAGGTGCAAAACGCATATATTTTATCGGAATCGGCGGGATTAGTATGAGCGCGCTCGCAAAGCTTTTGTCTACGCAAGGCTACGCGGTGTCGGGTAGCGACGGTGTAAGAGGGGAAGAAACGGAAAATCTTGCCTTTTACGGTGTGAAAGTATTTATCGGCGAGGACGGGGAGCGCGAGCAGTTAAAAAACGCGGACACGGTGGTATATACGGACGCAATACCTTCGACGAATATAGAGTTTCAAACGGCGCAAAAACTGCAAAAGCGGTTGATTTCGCGCGCGGATTTGCTTTCGATAGTCAGCGAGGCGTATTCGCATATAATCGCGGTGGCGGGCAGTCACGGTAAAACGACTTGTACCTCTATTTGCGCGCATATCTTAAAGAGCGTAGGCGTACCGTTCACGGCGCATATCGGCGGTGAGGACAGTTTGCTGGGTAATTTTTATATTTCGGGCGACGAGTATTTCATCACGGAGGCGTGCGAATATAAACGCAACATTCTAAAAATCCAGCCCGAAACGGCAATTTTGTTAAACATAGACCGCGACCATATGGAATGTTATCGCGACGAGGCGCATTTAATCGAATGTTTTAGAAAATACTGCGACGGCGCAAAATCCGCGTTCGTTTGCGCGGACGATACGCGCTGTCAAAATTTAGGCGCGTATTCCACTTTTGGTATTCACGATATTTTAGCCGATTACAGAGCTACGGAACTAAGGGTAAACGACGAGAAATATTCCTTTACGGTCGAGGAATACGGCAAACCGCTTTGTAGAATCCGCTTAAACGCTATCGGGCGTTGCAATATCTATAACGCGTTGGGCGCGTTTTCGGCGATGCGTTCGTACGGTTTTGACGAAAAGGAAATAAAACGGGGGATTGAAAGCTTTCAATCGGTCAAGCGCAGGTTTGAAAAAATCGGCATTTACCGTGGGGCGAGTTTTATTTGCGACTACGCGCATCACCCTAAGGAAATTACCGCCACGCTT
Organism: Candidatus Scatosoma sp.; assembly: GCA_045537295.1. Classification (GTDB taxonomy): domain Bacteria; phylum Bacillota; class Clostridia; order Christensenellales; family Borkfalkiaceae; genus Scatosoma. The sequence goes on from JAZSPG010000057.1 coordinate 4,231, forward strand.
GCGACGGCTGAGGGGATAAGTAGGGGCGATTTATATATCGTCTTTCAACCGCATACCTATTCGCGCACGAAACTGCTGTTAAAAGAGTTTATCAAGGCGTTAAAACCCGTAAAGAATTTGATGGTCTACAAAACCTATTCTGCGCGCGAAAAATACGACGAGGAAGGTAGCGCGTCGCGCCTTGCCGACTGTTTGGGGTGTTTGTATTCCGAAAATATTTACGCGCTCAAAACTTGGCTGAAAACGACGGTGAAAGAGGGGGATACCGTGCTGTTTTTGGGCGCGGGGGACATTTATTATATCGCGCAATACCTCTTAAAAGAATTGCAATAACCAAAAAAATAAGAAAAAAAGGCAATCGAACGAAGATTTTCAAAAAAATCGTTCTTTTGCCCGTTTTTTTTTGTGTGAAACTATTGATAAACGCAAAAAAAAATGTTATAATAATAAGGTATAGACAGGAGGTGTTTGCTTTGTCAAAGCGAGAGGATAAAAAACAGAAAAACGAGAAGAAAGAATCCGAGCTTGTCACCAAAGAAAGTCTTTGCGCGGTATGCGCTTTGTTTTCCTTGTTGGCGCTCTTAATTTTGTTTACGAACGAATGGATATTCGGAGATATCGGCGGGGCAATTCATAGCTTTTTAACGGGAGTATTCGGCTACTGTGCCTATCCCGTATTTTTGGCTACGCTGTATCTTTCCTTTACCTCGCTTTTGGATAAACGGTTTATCAAAAACCGTAAAGCAACCCTGTATATCACTTTGACGACAATTTCCGTTGCGTTATTGTTACATATAGCGCTTTCGTATTCTTTTTCGCTCGACGGGTATTTATCCGCTTGTTTCAACGCAGGCGAAGCCTTCCCCAAAGCCACCGTTTGCGGATTTGTCGGCGCGTTACCCGTGCTTGCACTCGCCTCGGCTACGACGAAAATCGGTGCGATTATCATTTTTGCAATGCTCGCGGGATTTTTTGGGTATCTTTCCTTTATCGTTTTGAAAAAGAACTTCGAACGAAAAACCGACGGCGTAAATCAAACGGAACAACCCAGCGTTACGCCCGTGGAAATTCCTTTGTCAAGCGTTTCCGAAGACCAACCTGTATCGCAACCTGTATCGCAACCCGTTTCGCCTATAATTCCGCAAGTCATACCGCAAGCGGTAGCCGAAGAAAGTGCGCAAGGACAAGCCGTTTCAAGCGGTTACGCATTTGAGGGCGTGGATATGCCCCAACGTCCCGCGTTCACGCTTTCGGACGAACAGGCGTCCGCACAGCCTCAGTCGGCGGGTTTTTCGCCGTTTAGTGCGTCCAGCCAAACGCACACCCAAACGGTTGCGACGGACAGGGAAGCCTACGAACGCAGTCGCGAATACTTATTCGGTGCGACGCCTGATGAAATTTACCGTAAGAATTTAATTTTTGACCCCAACTCCCGCGCGAATAATTTACCGCCGTTTGGGGCGGGGTCGGGTTCGGCTACTGCGCCTGCTACGCAAGGCGGGTATACGCCGTCGTACGTAGACGCGTATCAAACTTCCGTCAACGACGGGGAAAGACCCGCTAAAATCTTCGAGGACAGAACTTTTGCTAAGCCCGCGGAGGAAATTTCGCCCTTACAGCCTATTCAACCGCCGACGGTGGAACAACAACCCACCCTTTCGTATCCTACCTATCAAACGGAACGGACGACGGTGGAAGAACCGCTCGAAATTCCCGTGGACGAACGCCCGTTCTCTCGCGAGGAATTTATTCCGACGCAGGATACGCGCGAATACGAACGCGAGGATATCGACTTGTTTTCAAGGGAAGAACCGCGCGGATACGAGCGCGATAGCGATAGTTTGGATACAGGCTTGGATACGGGTTTGTGCGAGGAAACTTTCAGAACTTCCCGCGAAGAATTTTTGTCCGTAGACGATACCCCCGATTTTGAGGAAGAACAAGAACGCGGTAGAGGTCGCGGTATTGATATATTCGACGAAGAAGAGGACGACCCGTACACCTTGCGTTCGGAATTTGAGGATAGACGTGGGGAATTACCCACTGAAAGAGATACCGACGCGTTCGGCGGTTTTGAAAGGGAAGATAGGCAAACGGAACGCGTAGAGCGGATAGTAGAGCCGATTGTGGAAACGCCCGCACCTGCGCCCGCGAAACCGACTCCGCCCCCTCCGCCTAAACCGCGCGTCATTCGCCCGTACGTACGCGTACCGTTGGACGATTTCGACTGTCGTGACGTCGAGCCTACGCAAAATCCCGAAGAGGTAGAGGAAATCAAAGCGAATATTATTGCGACTTTGGAAGATTTTAAGGTGTCGGGTGCGGCGATTGCGTCGGTTACGCACGGTCCTACCGTTACGCGTTATAACGTAACCATACCCCGTAACATTTCGCCGAAAAAGGTAGTGGCGTTAGATGACCCTATCGCGATTAGCTTGCATTCCAGCGGGGTGAATATTTACCCGAATTTCGACGACGGTGTGGTGAGTATTGAAGTTCCGAATAAAAACCGTCAGTTCGTACAGCTCGGCTGTATGCTTACGGGCGATACGTTCGTCAACGCGAAACCTTCTTCGCTGATGTTTACAATGGGTAAAGACGTCGGCAATAGAAAGGTATACGGCGATATTTCCAAAATGATACATATGCTCGTAGCCGGTTCGTCGGGTTCGGGTAAGAGCGTGTTCCTCGGTTCGTTGATTATTAGCTTAATCTATAAATATTCCCCCGAAGAATTAAGGCTTATCCTTATCGACCCGAAAAAGACAGAATTTGTTTTGTATAACGATTTACCGCATTTGATGATAAACGAAATTATCACTGACGCGCATAAAGCGGTGCAAAGCTTGAACTGGGCTATCGGCGAAATGAACCGCAGATACGGTTTGTTCGAGCAAATGAGTAGGGCGGGGACTTACGTGGTTAATCTTGACCAGTACAACCAGCACGTAGAAAAAACCGAGCGTTTGCCAAAAATCGTCATTATTATCGACGAGCTTGCCGACTTGATGTTGGCGGCGAAAAAAGAGGTGGAGGACAGAATTCAAAACCTTACGCAAAAGGCGCGAGCTGCGGGTATTCACTTAGTCGTGGCAACCCAGCGTCCGTCCACCGACGTTATTACGGGCGTAATTAAGAGCAACCTCAACACCCGTATCGCGTTCGCGGTGGCAACCGACGTCGATTCGCGCGTTATTCTCGACCAAACGGGCGCGCAAAAATTGCTCGGCAAAGGTGATTTCCTGTACACAATGCAGGGTATTAACACGCCTATCCGCGTGCAGAGTGCGTTCATATCCCCCGAGGATTCGCAACGGGTGGTTAACTTTATCAAAGCGAATAACGAGGCGTACTACGACGAAAGCGCGACGGCGTATATCAATAACGCGAGAACGGGAGGCGACGGCGGTAGCGGTTACGGCGGAGGCGGTGATGAAGTCGAGCCCGTGTATATCGACGCGTTGCGTTGCGTTATTTTAAGTAACAGTGCGTCCATTTCCCTTATCCAGCGCAAATGCTCTATTGGCTATAATAAGGCGGGTAAAATCGTGGAATGGATGGAAGAAATGGGGTACATTTCCAGTTTTGACGGCGCGAAAGCCAGAAAGGTGTTGATTACCAAAGAAGAATTTGAAAGTAAGTACGGCGAATTGTAAAAATTTCTTGAAAAAATTCTGAAAAAATTATAAAAGCAGGCATACGCTTGTCAAGTTTATTGTGTTACAATAGCAAATGTTAAGGATAGATAAATGTTATCGAAAAAACTGTTTGGCGTTATATCCCTCGGTTGCGATAAAAACCGAGTGGACAGTGAAAAGCTGTTAGGGCTTTTGAAAAAAAGGGGCTTTGCGACTACGGACGATTTGTCCAAAGCGCAAATCGTAATCGTCAATACCTGCGCGTTTTTGCAGTCCGCGCGGGAGGAAGCGATAAATACCCTTTTCGAATGCGTTGCGTATAAGCGCGAAAATTTGGAAAAAATAGTGGTAACGGGTTGTCTACCGCAAAAATTTATCGACGAACTGTTCGTTCCGTTAAAAGAAGTGGATATCTTTTTAGGTATAAACGACTACGAGAAAATTTTCGAGGCGTTAGAGCGTTCCTATCAAACGAACGAACGGCAAAACTTCGTGAATAAAGGCGGGGACGGGTATTTAACCGACCGCGTGCTAACGACGGACGAGCATTACGCGTATTTGAAAATCGCGGACGGGTGCTATAACCATTGTACCTATTGTCTTATCCCGAAAATTCGCGGGAAATACCGTTCGTATCCGATGGAAAAGCTTGTAAAAGAGACGGAGGAGTTAGGCGAGCTTAGCGAGCTTATCTTGGTAGCGCAGGACTGCACGCGTTACGGCGAGGATTTATACGGCGAAAATAAATTCGTAGAGCTTATTCGGCGGTTATCCGCGTTAGAAAACGTGAAAAAAATCCGATTGCTGTATTGCTATCCCGAGGCGATTTCAAACGCGCTTATCGAGGAAGTTGCGACCAACGAAAAAGTCCTGAAATATATGGATATTCCCTTGCAACACTCGGAAAACCGTATATTAAAACTAATGAACCGCAAAGGTACGCGCGAGGGGTATTTAGCGTTGATTAAAAAACTGCGGGAGCGTATTCCGAATATTGCAATTCGTTCCACTTTTATTAGCGGTTTCCCGTCCGAAACGGAAGAAGAGTTTGAGGGAATGAACGCATTTATACAAGAGGCGAAATTTATAAATTGCGGATTTTTCGCCTATTCCAAAGAACCCGATACGCCCGCGTTCAAAATGAAAGGGCATATCCATCACGCTACTAAAAAAAGACGGGTAAAAACCCTGTATCAAACGCAGGAACGCGTTTCGCAGGAGCTTTTATCCGAATTTATCAGCAAAAAGATAGAGGTCGTTTGCGACGGAATTGATTACGACAAAAACTGTTTTGTCGGCAGAGCATATTTTAGCGCGCCCGATATAGACGGTAAGGTATATTTTAATGCCTTAGAGGCAATGCAGGGCGAAAGCTATACCGTTTGTATTGAAAAAACGGACAGTTATGATTTATACGGAAAAACGGAGGATTATTTAGTATGAATTTACCCAACAAAATTTCTTTAACGCGTATTTGTATGATACCCGTGTTCGTGGTAGCGTTCTTTTTAGAGGGCGTATTACCCTACAACTTTCTCATTTCCGCGGTTAT
>JAZSPG010000010.1:0-3031 GCA_045537295.1 Candidatus Scatosoma sp.
CAATAGAACAGCCGTAGGTTCCGTCTTTGAATACCGCCAATACTTTATCGTCTTTCTCTACACCAACAAAGCGTTGTGAACACTCTTCAGATTCCTGCCCGTATTCCTGCGTACCAAACGAAGTTTGTCCAATAAAACGACCGATTTCTTTTAAGGGAAGTTCCAACTTCAATTCCTTCCCTGCGTCGTTCCAATACACATTTACCGTCACATCGATATAATTGAAATCTTTGTACAAAGCATACGCCACACGAATGTCCGATTTTCCCGTGTCATAAATGTTTTCTACCGTCGTCAACAGTTTTATGCGGCTATTTATTGTAAATAGCCGCATATTTTACTTTACTAACATTTTACGAAATGCTTGTCAAGGCTTTTTTCAATTATTTCCCGTAAAGTTCTCAGGAAAGTCGGGCATTGTTCCCAAATTGTCGTTTTGAGATGTCCTGACAATATCATCTTTGTTAAAGAAAACTACTTTCAATTCCATATTTTCATATATCTTTTTCATAAGTCTTCTCCTTATCTAACCTCAACAATCACGTTATTAAGCGAAACATTTACGTAGATTTTACCGTCTGTTACCGTATAAGCAACATTTTCCTCCACTTTAACGCCGTTGACATACACGCTATACTCTGTCTCCGGCAACTCAAAGACAACCTGTAAGCTCAATCCTTTTGCGGCTTCCTCTTCGCTGATAGAAGTGATTTGCATAGCGTTCTCACGAATCGTCAAGTCATACTTAACATCACAGAACAAAAGATTTTCTATCGTCCAGTATTCAAGGTCACTTGGAAGCTGAGGTGCCACTTGCAACATATTGCCGTCCAAAGAGTCGATACCGAAGAAGCCGTAATAAATAGAAGCCATTGGAAGAATAGATTCTAAGAACTCCCCGTCAATACCGATGATACCTACTGCGTCGTCTCTCTCCGCGAGCCCTTTAAGGGAATTTTGAATTGCCCAGTACTCTCCCACGCCGTCGCCATCAGAGTCCCATTGGCTGTTTTCGTAATATTCCCAATAGAAATCATCAGGCGCAATATTACCGGATTGATAATAGTACTTATAGATATCCATATACCATTCTTGAATCGCCGTCAATCTGTCATACGCATTGTCTGCGCCGAACGTTTGAATACGACTCATCAAATCATAAAACGTCGTGTATATATCCGCGCCGCCGTACTGCAACTGCGTAACACCGTAATAGGTGATCTGATCTCCTTTGTACATACCCGTAAAGATAGACATATCCGTGTTGCTAGTACCTTGATAAGTGTTCACACGAGGCGCGAGCTGGAAGAAGTAAATATCTTCTCCCGTCGAGGTGTCCCCCGCAATCGTGCGTACGCCGCTAATCCATTCCATAATCGCCTTCGCTTGCGCTTCCGTTGCGATTCCGTAATAGATTGCTTCCATATTCCACATAGTATAACCGTAGTCGTACCATACGCCTTCCGCATCCGAATAACCTGCCACAAAACGACCCTTTGTTTCATCCCAGAAACCAGTGTGATTCGTATTCTCTTTCGTCTGCCGCAATGCACCTAACACATTGTTTGCAATTTCCGTAAGGCTTGCCGAGGTATAATTATACGTACCATCCGTTCCATAGTTCCAACCAGCTCTTTCCGCCGTAAGGACTGTTGCTTCTGCTTTGTCCACCGTCACGCCTTTGCTTTCCAAAATACTCTCCAAATGCGCCATATCTACAAGCGCCTTGTAGAAATACGTATTGGTATGGAAATCATATTTCGGCATAAAGGACATATCCCAGTAACCATTGCCAACCGTGCTTGCGACTTCTTCCGCCTTTGAGTTCCCTCTTTCCGCATCGTGACCTACAAGATACGCCGAATTAATCAACGCTCTCTTCGTATCATACATCTGCATATAGAAATTCAAGGCTTTACGCGCTCTCGTAATATTCTCCTTCAAATAGTCCATATCGCCCGTATAATCGTAATCGGAACGAAGGGAAGAAATCAACAACGACATATTGTTGCTGTGACGAGTATCAAACGTAGGACGTACGTAACTCAACCCAACATTGCCGCTCATCGAGCCGCCTCTTTTCATCACAATCTCCACGCTGATAGACGTAATGTAGGTGGATTCGCTATCACCCCAATTTGTCTCTGCGTACATCGGTAAAAAAAGCAAATGCTCGTACTTACCGCTATAAGCATACTTGATAAACGCTTTTTCGTTTACCGATACGCTTCCCGATCCTTTCGTGGATGTATAATGCACGACAATATCTTCCACGCCGCTTGCGTCATCGATACGAACGTCCAATTCAAGCAAGGGTGCATAATACGCAATCAAACAAGTTGTCTCGTGCGTCCAATCATTCCATGCCTCAAAGTCAGGGGCTCCCTCGGTATAGGAAGTATTCAGCGTGGGCGAAGTAAATACGATATCTGCCGTTTGTTCTCTTACGCTTGCAGAAAACAAGCCGTTCGCTTCCGTTGCGGAGATATTACTCGTCCAGCCAGAAAGCCTATCCGCACCGTTAAAATCCCAACCAGTGGAATAGGTGCTGGAATAAGTTCTCTTGAACCACCAATGTTTGTCGCTAACCGTATACTCCGTATTCACGGACGTAGGGAAAGGCCAGCCCATACGATGTTCACCCGAATTTATATTCGAGTATATATCGCGGACAACGTCATAGCTTTGCCAAACGTACCCGTAATCATCGACGGGTATCCCTGAGAGCATTGCTCTCAGTCCGTCGATACGTACTTGTTGTGTGCTATCATTCAAGCTGTTGATGGGATAATATGCCATCGAAGCCCATTCTTGCCAGAAAAATTCGTTAGAATCAATACCACTCGAAACACTGGTAACTCTTTGGTCCTGGCCGTCCTCATAGATACCGCCGGCGTGTCTTTTGTAGTAATCATTCAAAAATACGTCCAGGTCTACACTCGAGCTTTTAAAATATACCAAGTTTGCACTTTGCTTATTCATCAACTCCTCAGCAGCGGAAATCGTAAACGTAACCACGTTGTTTTCAAGC
>JAZSPG010000100.1:0-4221 GCA_045537295.1 Candidatus Scatosoma sp.
GAGAAGGTGATGGAGTATCTGCGCAAGGAGCTTGCCGACGGGAAGAAGTACGTAAGCTATACGACGATAGGCTTAGAAGTGGACAAGCCAAGGAGCACGGTGCGCTACGCGGTGAACCGTTTAATTCGGCTTAGATTATTGAGAATTGTCAACAGGGAGCTGGAATTAGTTTAGTAGGTAGCCAAACAAACCGACGCCGATGCGGTATATCCTCGGCAAGAATAAAACCTTTTAAGGAGAAATGGTATGAAAAGAACAGGCAAAAAATTAGTAGCAGGGCTTTTGGCGAGTATTGCGGTATGTAGCGCGTTTGCGTTCACGGGTTGCGATTACTTCGGAAAAACCAAGGAAGACCCGACGGACAAGCCGAGCGCGAGCGTCCCCGGCACGTCTGAAACACCGCAGTATGACGGTACGATAGTCCAAGCCGGCGGAAAGTATAATTTATCCAATAAAATCGCGTTTTTGGGCGCGGACGTAACGCCTACGGGTGAGAACGGGGAATATACCCCCGTTTCCGCAATGCTTACGGCGACGGTACTGCCCGAAACTGCAAATCAAGCGGTTATTTGGGACGTATTGTTCGTAAACCCCGCAAGCGCGTGGGCGAAAAATAAGACGGTGACGGATTACGTAACGGTTACGCCTGCAGGCGAAAACGGTACGAGTGCGACGGTAACTTGTCTTGCGCCGTTCGGGGAGCAAATACAAATCGAGTGCGCGTCGCAGGATAACCTCGACGTCAAAGCGATATGTACGGTAGATTTACTGCAAGCCGTCGAAAACGTTTCCTTGACGTTCGGTTCGGACTTCGATATAAACTTGGGTGGAAGAACGAATGTTGTTTGGGAGATTAACGAAGACGGAATCGGCAGGGGCGGTGAGGCGAACGTCGTAATTGATACCAGCGATGTATACACGGTAGCCGTGAATTATAGCTGGGATATTGATTTAATTGAACCGCACTATTATGCGAGAGGCGAGGGCGTTTCTAATTGGGGAGTGTATGTTTGGGATACAAGCATATCCTTTGATGCCAGCGGTAGTGATGGGTACTTTGTGTTAAATGGTCAAGATTGCGGGTTAAAGAAATTAGAAAATATTACAAGTTTAATATTCAATAACGATTTTTTTGAGACATCGCTTGCGGGATATTTTGAACCGAGTTTACAAATTAACTATTTGTTTCGTGGTACATACGGAACGGGAATAAGTAATGACTTCAAAAAAATTGAAGAAGGGAGCTTGTATACATTACGATTAACTGTATCAGGAAAGAATTTTAGTCAAGAATATACCAGCCTTTTGTATTTGACCGGTTATACCAACACATCGAAGGTGCAATCGGTGGTTTTGGATAAAGATAGCATTGAATTTTAAGAGATTTTAGCAAAGAAACGGGGAGGTCGAAGAAAAATGAAAATGCAAAAAATAAGAGTACGCATAGAGGATTTAACGCCTCGATAATTGAAAAGTGGGTAAACAATGGGGCTTGATGAAAGCGCCTATATAGACGTGGTTTTGTATCTCTATTTATATATAGGGATATTATTTTTTTATTTTGGGATTGTATATATACCCTTATATATTATTTTTAGGGCTTTTTTGCTGGTAGCTAAGCCCTTAGAGAGATTACCGTAAAATATACAATTACATAGCCGATAAGAATGTATTTATTAGTTTTTATCCGCAAGCGGAGAGTGGCCCTTAAACCGCGATATAAATAAGGTCAGGTTTCGCGTAGCCAATGTCGAAAAGTGCGCGTAATACGTCGTGGCTGGCGACGTTGAAAAAATATAAACAATTAAGCGGGACGCGTTAAGATAGAATAGGCGCGTGGCACGTGTTGGACGTGCAGGGGTGCGTTATGCCGAGAGGCATAAGCAGGTTTACATAATTCCATACCGTTGGGCGTACGCGGTTGAGGAGATTATGACGTGAACGAGAACGGCGACAGGAGAAGTCAAGCCGAGCGTAAGCGGTTCTGTCTGGGACAAGGCAGGACCACGCCCAAAAACAAGCTCTTGAAAAAGTCAAACCTGTGGACGCGCCTTCTAAGATTTTATCTACTTAAAAGGACAAGCAAGCCGGCGTAAGCCGACAAGGAACAAAAACCCCGTCGCACAGGCGACGGGCAAAGCCTCCACGTGAACACCTAATAAGCGTAGCTATTTGGTGTGAATGAGGAGGGTAGCAAGCGCCATCGGCGCGCGGTAGGTAAAAATCCTACCGTTTTTCATTTCCGATAATCGCGTGGATTTTTCCCAAGGCGAGGTGAAATACGATTTACTAAATTGCATTTTACTAAATCCGACGTCGGAATTGGCGAACGCGTGCAGGGGGGATAGGTTTGGGGAATTTTGGGTGTTTTCGAGGTGGTTTTTGTGAACGTATTGTGTGTATCGCGTAGTGAGTGTGCTTTTTTCTAAACTTCGTCCCACAAAGAGAAAAACCGCCCAAGGCGGTAAACGTAAGGCTTTGCTGTAAAATTGTATATTTTTTTCGGGGTATAAATTGGGTATAGAATTGCTTAATCCCTTTATTTACAAGGGGTGTAGCGTGGGAAATTTAGGCTTCAAGTCCCGTTGCCTCAACCAAAAATAGGCATTTATGCAATAAATTCGTGCATAAATGCCTATTTTTTTGCATATTTGTATAAAATTATTAAGTTTTTCTAAGCGCTTTTTTCGTGAATTGGCAAAGTTTTTGGCAAAGTGTTCCCGTTTAATAATTTAGCTTATTGCCTTCCGCGATTAAGTACTCGTCGGATAGGTCGGTGTAAGCCCTATCTACCGATTTTAAGGAATGGCCCATAAACGCTTTTAGGGCGTATTCTTCTATATGGCATTCTTTACAACGGGAATAAAAGGTTGTGCGCAGGTCGTAGAGAATATGACCGTCTATAATTTGGTTATAGAATTTGCGCAAGTATTTTGCCGTATACAGTTTGGGGTTTGGGTTTGCGTCTATGTAGGGGCGCAACATTGGTGAAATGGGTATTTTCTTGTAAACGATTTCGCCGTTTCGTTTGTTTTTGAGTTTTGAGTTTTTCGCGATAATAAACTGTCGGTTCTCGTCGATTTCAACGCTTGTGTATTCGTTCGGACGGATACCCGTGTAAAGCGCAATCGCAAAGCAGGTTTCAAATTTCGAGCCTTTGAGCTTGGCAAGGAATTGTTTTTCTTCCGCTTTGGTGAGCGCAACGCCGTTTTCCGATTGGTATTTTGGAAGAAATACCGCGTCGTTGGGGTTGTGCTGGATAATATGATTGTTCTTCGCGTACTCAAATATACCGTTCATTATCGAATGCAGTTCGTCGGCGGTTTTGCCTTTGCCTTGTTCTACAACGGTGTTGATAAGACGTTGGCATTGTGCAAGCGTTATTTTGACGAGCGGAGTTTCCTTGAAAAAGGGTTGCAAGTATTTCTTGTACCGATAAAAGTCGTTTTGGTACGTTTCCGCCGCGACCTTTCTTTTTCGATAATTCTCAAAATAATAGGTTGAAAATGCGTGGAAAGTCGTTGGAACGTAGTAGCCGTCTGCGTCGTTTGGATTGGGTAAGATTTGTAGCTTTTCCAAAAAGCGCTGTTTGACGATGGCGAGCGTTTTTCCGCAAACGGAAAAATTGTATCCGTCTCTTCTGTATCGGATGAACCAAGTGTAGTTGTTTTGACCGCATTTGATTTGTTGGGCGCGAATCGTGTACCCTTCTTTTTTATAGATTGTTTTGATTTTGTTTGGCATTGTTTGTATCTCCTGTTTTGTAAAGTCTACAACAACGCCTTGTTTCTTATCGTTTGGGGTAGAATGCTCTACCTTTGGTTGTCCGTCCGTTTGTGTGGGCGGAACGAGTTTTCCTTCATTGATAAGCGTTTTCAGCGTTTGGGTTTGAACGGAATTGTCCGCTAAGTCCAAAATAAATTGAATATTCTCATCAGAATTTGGGTGGGATTTAAGGTTTTCAATGATTTCGTTTAATTTTTGTAACTGCTTATAATTCAAATCTCCTTATAATGTATTTGTGTGGCTGGGTCGTTCTTTTTCCAAAACACAAATTGCTCCTTTTTTAGATTTTCGTCTACGCGATTTGCCTCGCGATAGCGAATGGATTTAGTTTTGTATTTAGTTTTAGTCGCCCAAGCATACAGAATGTTAATACGATATTATACGCAATCGCAAACATTTGTCAAGTGCTTGGAGGGGTGTTTTCAAGAAAAAAGG
>JAZSPG010000033.1:0-21832 GCA_045537295.1 Candidatus Scatosoma sp.
AGGTTATAAACTATGAACGAAAACAAACTGACAACTATCTACGGCGAACTTTGCCTTACCAGCGTATTTATCGGCGTCACCGAAAAACCGCTTTTTAAGGCGTTTTCGGCGTATATAACGGCGCAAACGGGCTATGACAAGGCAAAAGCGTATTCCGCGTTTGTCGCGCATATCTACGAAAACGGCGGAAATCTTTCTAAATGCGTGCAAAAAGCTATTTACGAGGACGAAAACGCGTATATCAAAGCGGTAGCGCACAAACGCAAAATCCCCGCTTGTATCGAAAACTCGGTGAAACGCGAACTTACCGCTTTTTCGGCGTTCGCGTCGCTCACGCCCGCAGATTTTGCCAAGGATTTAGAGCTTTTAGAAACGGAAATTCCCGCGTTCGACACGGCAAATTGCGATTTGCACGCCCTTTATAAAAAGCGTTTGCGCGGGATTGAAAAATACGGCTACGGGATTTTCTCGTCTAGCGGTATGTTCCGTCTTTCCGACGATAAACAAATCGAACCTATCGTCAGCGCGGACAAAATTAGTATGGATAGCTTTATCGGTTACGAGGACGAACGCGCCAAAGTGGTTGCCAACACCAAAGCGGTCGTGGAGGGCAGACCCGCCGCCAACACTCTGCTTTGCGGGGACGCGGGTACGGGCAAATCCTCCACCGTCAAAGCGGTGGCAAACGCCTTTTTCGAACAGGGGGTACGCCTTATAGAATTGAGAAAAGACCAGCTCGCATTTTTACCCTTGGTAATGGCAAAAATCAGCGGAAACCCGCTCAAATTCATCATTTTTATCGACGATTTGTCCTTCAACCAAAACGACGACAATTTCAGTATGCTCAAAGCCGCGTTAGAAGGCTCAGCGAGCGCGAAAGCGGAAAACGCGGTCATTTACGCGACGAGCAACCGCCGTCACATCATCAAGGAAAGCTTTGCGGACAGAGAGGGCGACGAGGTGCATATCAACGACACCCTGCAAGAAACGCTTTCCCTTTCCGAGCGGTTTGGACTTGTAGTGCTGTTTTCCAAACCCAACAAAGCGCTGTATTTAGAAATCGTCAAGGAATTAGCGGAAAAATACGGCGTGAAAATGGGCGAAAAAGAGCTGTTTATACAAGCGGAAGCGTTCGCCTTGAAAAAAGGTAGCCGTTCGGCAAGATGCGCCGAACAGTTTATAGACAGTTTACTCTAAGACGAAATTAGGAGGAATAAAAAATGCTTACCATCGACAATGTATACCGCGCGAGCCAAGCGCTGAAAGAAGTAGCGCGCAAGACGGACGTCATCTACGCGCCCAAGCTTGCCAAAAGCGTAGAATTATACTTAAAAACGGAAAACTTACAGGTAACGGGTTCGTTTAAGGTACGGGGTGCGTATTATAAAATGTCCAAACTTACCGACGAAGAAAAATCGCGCGGTGTGATAGCTTGCTCGGCAGGCAACCACGCGCAAGGCGTTGCGCTTGCCGCGCAAAAGAACGGTATTAAGGCAGTCATTTGCCTGCCCGACGGCGCACCCATTTCCAAAGTGGAGGCGACCAAAAGCTACGGTGCGGAAGTATGCTTAGTCAAGGGCGTGTACGACGACGCCTACCAAAAAGCGTTACAGCTTCGCGACGAAAAGGGCTACACCTTTATCCACCCCTTTGACGACGAGGACGTAATCGCAGGGCAAGGCACGATAGCCTTAGAGATTGCCGAACAACTTCCTGATTTAGACGCGGTACTCGTACCAATCGGTGGAGGCGGACTTATTTCTGGGATTGCGTACACGATAAAAACGCTGAATCCGAAAGTAAAAGTCTACGGCGTACAGGCGTCGGGCGCACCGTCGATGAAAAACTCTGTGGATAACGGCGAAATCCAAACGCTCGCGGGGGTATCGACGATAGCGGACGGTATCGCGGTGAAAAAACCGGGCGAAACGACTTTCGAGCTTTGTAGTAAATACGTAGACGAAATCGTAACGGTCACGGACGACGAAATTTCCACGGCGATTTTGGCGCTGATGGAACAGCACAAACTCGTCACCGAAGGCGCGGGTGCAGTCCCCGTCGCCGCGGTAATGTTCAACAAGATAAATTTACAGGGTAAAAAAGTCGTGTGCTTGCTTTCGGGCGGAAATATCGACGTAACAATCCTTTCTCGCGTCATCAAACGCGGACTTTTAACCTCGGGCAGGACCTGTCAGCTTTTAATCGAGCTGTTGGACAAACCCGGTCAGTTGGAGGGCGTAGCGCATATTATCGCGGAACTTGGCGGAAACGTCACGTCCGTTTTACACGAACGCGCGAACGCAGGTTCGGACGTCAACGGCTGTTACCTTCGGGTCGAGCTGGAAACGCGTAACTTCGAACATATCGCGCAAATCCGCAAAGCCTTAACGGACGCAGGTTTCAAGCTTTTATAAAAAAAAGAACGAAAAAAACGAACACCCGAGCGAAAGGGGCTTCCGCTCGGGTGTTTTATTAAATTTGTTATTCTTTTTAACAAAGAATTATCAATAGTTTTCCGCTCTTACTTGGAAATACGCTTGGGGATGCGCACAGATAGGGCAAACCTCAGGTGCACGCTTGCCTACGACGATATGCCCGCAATTCGAGCATTGCCATACCGCGTCGCCGTCCTTGGAGAACACCAAGTCACCTTTTACGTTCGCAAGCAACTTTCTATATCTTTCTTCGTGTTCCTTTTCAATTTGCGCCACACCGTCGAAAAGGGTAGCAATGTCGTCAAACCCTTCTTCGCGTGCCACTTTCGCAAATTCCGCGTACATATCCGTCCATTCGTAGTTTTCACCCATCGCCGCTTCCAACAAGTTTTCCGCGGTAGAGGAAATTTCCCCGCCGTTCAACAGCTTAAACCAAATTTTTGCGTGTTCTTGTTCGTTCTTCGCCGTTTCTTCAAAAATAGACGCGATTTGTACGAAACCTTCCTTTCTCGCCTTGCTTGCAAAATAGGTGTACTTATTTCTCGCTTGCGATTCGCCCGCAAACGCCGTTTGCAAATTCGCTTCCGTCTTCGAACCCTTCAATACAGGCTTTTCTTCAAATTTCCCGCTTTGCTTGCAAACAGGGCAAACCTCAGGCGCTTTGTCGCCTTCCGCAACGTAGTGACATACCGTACATTCAAATTTTTTCATACCTTTTTACCTCTTAAAAATTTAATTTAGATTTAATCTTATTAGGACTAAGTTTTATTAACTGTTTATAGTATAATATAAAAAAATGAATTTGTCAATAGAATTTTGCAAAAAAAAGAAAAAAATTTTTGAAAAAATAAAAAATTTACGGGAAGTTTACAAAAATTTCATATAATTATAATAAAGTATGGGTATACTTAAACGGCGAAGGAAAAATTTGGGTAAATAGTAAGAGGTAAGGAATGAAAAAATTAAGCGCAAGAAAGAAAAAATGGATAGAAAAAACGGTAAAAAACAACCGCAGTTACAAAATCTTTTTATACAATCGCTTATTCATATTTTTACTGTCGGTACTGTTGCAAATTATCGGCTACGGGATATTGCTTTTGGCGTTCGCGTACGATTCGTCGATAGGTTTTATCGTCCAGTTTATCATAAGCGTACTTACGGTGGTATTCGTTTTGCGGATAATCAACAAAAACGACCGCCCGTCCTCAAAGCTGAGCTGGATAATCCTCATTTTAATTTTTCCCGTGTTCGGCGTACCTATGTACCTACTCAACGGTAGCGGAAGACCGACGCGCAAAATGCAACGGAAAATAACGCAAGCCAAGCAAGAAAACGAAAAACGGCTGAAAGAACTTGGAGAACCGCAAATCCCCGCCCCGCGCTCGCGTGACGAGGCGGTAGAGCACTATATTGCAAAAAGCGGGGGATATCCCGCCTTTCACGAGGGGGAGGTGCGGTATTATAAAAGCGGGGAAGAGGTATTCCCTGAAATGGTACAAGCGTTAAAGCGGGCGGAAAAATTCATATTGTTGGAATATTTCATTATCGCGCACGGCAAGGCATGGAACGAAATTTTGAAAATTTTACTAGAAAAAGCCGAACAAGGCGTGCAGGTAAAAATCATCTACGACGACTTTGGGTGTATGGTCACTCTTCCGCCCCGCTACGACGAATATTTAGAAAGCCTGTCCAAAAATATCAAATGCCTCGCTTTCAACCCCGTCGTACCCTTATTTGCCGTTCGAATGAACAATCGTGACCATCGCAAAATGCTCGTCGTAGACGGGAAGTTGGCGTTCACGGGCGGGATTAACCTCGCGGACGAATATATCGGTGAAATCCGACGCTTTGGTTACTGGAAAGACTCGGCGATAAAAATCACGGGGAGTAGCGTGCAGTCCTTTTGCAAGTCTTTCTTTTATATTTGGAACGCCTTTCGAACGGATAAGGAAGATATCCTCAACTACCTCGCTCCTGCGCCCAAACGCGCGGAAGAGGGGAACGCGCGCGACGGTTTCACAATCCAGCCTTACGACGATTGTCCCTTGGATAATATCAGCGTCGGCGAAACGGTGTACGCGGACACGATAGACAAAGCCGAACGCTACGTTTGGATATTCACGCCGTACTTGGTTTTAGACGATTATATGCGGGCGTCGCTTTGTCAAGCGTCGCTTCGAGGCGTAGACGTTCGTATCGTCACTCCGGGTATTCCCGACAAAAAAACCGTCTACCGCCTAACGCGCGCCAACTACGAAATTTTATTAAAAGCAGGCGTAAAAATTTACGAATACACCCCTGGATTTCTTCACGCCAAAAGTATGGTTTGCGACGATACCTGCGCAGTAGTCGGCACGATAAATCTCGACTACCGTAGCCTATACCACCATTTCGAAAACGCGGTGTATTTTTCAGGCGCAAAGGCGGTGGCGGAGGTAAAACGCGACTGCGAAGATACTTTCGCCGTAAGTAAAGAACGCACGCTGGAAAATCTCAAACGCGGATTTATCGGTCGGCTGTTCGATTCTATTCTTCGCGTATTCGAAACGCTAATGTAAAAAAAGAACTAAAAAAAACGGCGAAACCGCCGTTTTTTTTCACATCTGCAAGCGAGAACGATTTTGTCATAAATTTTTATGACAAAATTCTAAAAAGTCGCGTTTTTTGGTTGCTTTTAAGGCTTTGTTGTGCTATAATAGCAGGCAAGAGGTTTTAGGGATATGAAAATCGCGATGTTCAATTTTTGGTATTTTTTTTGGATAGTATTATTCGTAGGCGTGTATTTCGGATTATACTATTTATTGAAAAACAAAAGCGACGGGGTAAAAAAGGGCGTACTGTTGGGTATTTTATTCGCAATGCTTGCCTTGCACTTCTTGAAATGTTTATTCCCGCCCTATTCGACGGACCAAGAAAGATTATATAAAGATATATTCTTTATCAATATTTGCGCGGGGAACATATTTTGGTTTCCCATTATCTTCTTATCCAAGAACGAAACGGCGAAAGATTATATGTTCTATATTGGAGTTTTAAGCGGTGTGTTATCCTTGCTTATCCCGATGGAACCGATAAAAAAGAGCAATCCAGCGGGCGAATGGCTGGATATCGTGCGTTTTTATATCCACCACGCGTTCTTATGTATCGTCCCGCTATTGACGGTAACGCTGAATTTGCATAAATTAAGCTACCGTCGCGTCTGGAAAGCACCCGTGTACTTATTGCTGTTAATGCTGTTTATCATTCTCAATCAAATACTGCAAAGCGAATTAGGTTTCGTCCCTCTTCGCGATAGCGATTTCTTAGACCCGAACTATAAAAACTCTTCGTATATCTGGGGCGCGGACGACGAAATCGGCGAAATTTTCGCAATTTTTTGTCCTAAGATATTCAAGAGAGTACCCGTAGGTGAATATGCAGGGCAAACGAAATACTGGCCGTGGGTATGGATGATAGTACCCGCGTTCGTACTCATCACCCCGCTTGCGTTCGGGCTTTCGCTCATCTTCGATTACGAGCGCTTCAAAACGGATTGTCGTTCGTTAAAAGACAAAATCCAAGAGAGAATCAAAGAAAAAAGGAGTAAACAAAAATGAGTTTTCACGACTGGATATATTCCATAACCCCCGACGGCTCGGACGTAAACGGCGCTTGGAAACTACCGCATATTTTAACGCTTATCGGCTGTATCTTGACGGTAATTGCGCTCGCGTTCGTCTTTCGCAAAAAGGATAAAAAAACGCGTACGCTGGTTATTCGTATTTTAATCGGACTTATCCTGTTTTTTGAAATCGCAAGACGGGTTATCAACTTTGTCAAAGGCGGACACGACAGCTTAAACGACGTCTTATACACGCTGTTACCTCGACCTTGGTGTGCGCTTTCGTGCTGGGCAATGATTGTTGCAATGTTTGTCAACAAAAAGTTTTTCTACAACTTCGCCAGCACCTCGGCGTTCGTATGCGCGCTCATCTTTTTCGCCTATCCCGAGGCTGGTTTTACGAATAAATACGTAACATTCGAGCATTTGTATTCAATAGCGACGCATTCTTTGCTTTTAATCGGCTCGCTGACCCTCATCACCTTAAAATTCACCGACTTTGATTACAAAACGGCTTGGCAAGAGGGGATTTGCCTCGCGGTAATTTATATTTATGCATTTATCGAAATTTATATATTAGATATCGCGTCCGACCCGTTATACTTTATGCCGAACGGCGACGTTGCCAAGGTACTCGGCGGAATGAGCTACGGCTTATATTTGCCCTTATATATCCTGTTTATCGGCGTGTATTTCAGCTCGTTCTATTTTATAACCTATCTTGCACAAAAACGAAAATCTAAATAAAAAACGAAAAAACCGCGCTAAAAACGCGGTTTTTTGATGCAATCAAATTTATTTTTAGCCGACAAGCGCGGGAATAACCAGCGCGCCGAGCACGATAGCGCCGAGCGCAATCCGATACCACCCAAACGGCTTAAAGCTGTGTTTTTTTACGAAATTCATCAAAAGTTTGACGGTAAGCATCGACACGGCGAACGCCACCGCGCACCCGATAACGAGCGCGATAATTTCGCTTGAACCGAGTACACCCCCGTCCAAGAAAAAATCCAAAATCTTATACCCGCTTGCGCCCACCATCGTGGGTACGGCAAGGAAAAAGGTAAATTCCGTCGCCACCTCGCGCGATACGCAAAGTAGCAACGCACCGATAATTGTAATTCCCGAGCGTGAAGTACCGGGGATTACGGCAAGCACCTGAAAACACCCGATAAAGAACGCGGTTTTCAAAGGCAAACCGTTCGCTTGCGTAATTTGGGGTTTTTTATTTTGATTTTGGTTTTCAATCACGATAAAAGCGATACCGTAGAAAATCAACGCGCAGGCAATCATCAGCGATTGCGTAATATCGTCGAGGTTTTCGAGCAAAAGCGAATCGATAAAGAACGCAACGAGGGCAGGGAGGCAGGCGATAAGCACCTTACCCCAAAGCCCAAGCACGTCTTTTTTGAGATACAGCCCGCCGTCGCCGTTATCCGATTTTTGTTTTTTCCCAACGGGGAAAAGCCTGTTCCAAAAATACAAAACGACGGCAAGAATTGCGAACAGTTGAATAACGTATTCGAACATACTCATAAACGCCGAGGAAAAATTAAGCGGTAAAAACTTATCGAACAAAATCAAATGCCCCGTACTCGAAACGGGCAACCACTCGGTAATGCCTTCGACGATACCGTAAAGAATAATTTTAACGACTTCCCAAAAGCCCATAATGCACCTCTTTGTTAGTATACGTAAGCAAGTTAAATTATAGCATACCCAAACGGCGAAAGTCTACCGTTTCTGCCAAAAAATGTTAAAAAGTTGGCAAAAAAGCGTAAAAAACCTTAAAAACCGTGAAAAATGCGTGCAAGAAGTATTGCAATCGCTAAAAAATTGTGTTATAATAGTAAGTGTATCGGGGATGGAAATGCGGTGTTTTTTGTGCTGTTTTGGAAAACAAAGTTTTCCTCACGTTGCAAAAATCTAATATCGGAGGTCCGAATGATGAGCCAAGGTACAGTGAAATGGTTCAACGCGGAAAAAGGATACGGATTTATCGCCAACGACGAGGGCGGTGACGACGTATTCGTACATTTTTCCGCAATCGTAGCGGAGGGGTACAGACGGTTAAAAGAGGGTCAAAAAGTTTCGTTTGAAATCGAAACGGACCCGAAAAATCCCGCCAAGCTTCGCGCGGTTAACGTGGTAGCGCTGTAAAGCGTAGGCGCGCTTTACGAAAAAATACCGTAAAGCAAAAGACAAACTTAAAAAACCGTATCGCTTAGTCGGTACGGTTTTTTCTTTGGAAAAATCCGCCAAACCCCCGCCAAAGCCCCGTATAAAACAAGGAAAAAGATAAAAAACGAAGAAATTTGCGCTGAGGGATTGACAAAAAAGTTTGGGTGAAGTATAATGTTAGGTAGAAAACTCGTTCCCGCGCACTTGCGCGCGGGTGAAGGTTGGATTTACGAGGTGAAAATATGGAAAAAGACCAAGCAAAAAAGAGCTTTGTGCAAACGTTCGGTATAGAGGCGGAGGATTTATTCACCGCCGCAGGCAGAATTAACGTTATCGGCGAGCACGTCGATTATTGCGGTGGCAAGGTATTCCCCGCCGCGCTGAATTTGCGTTGTAACATTTACGGTAAAAAGACGGGTACGAACGTTATCCGTTTGGCGTTCCGCGGAATAGAGGGTGTCGTCCAATTAGAAATAGACAAATTAGATAACTACCGTAACTTAAAAATCGGCAACTACCAAGCGGGCGTGGCGTATTTTATGCAGGAAAAAGGCGTAAAATTAGTCGGTTGCGATTTGTATTACGATTGCACCGTACCGTTCGGTAGCGGACTTTCCTCGTCCGCCGCGATAGAAGTGGCGACGGCGGTTGCGCTGTACGAATACGCGGGCGTAGCCTATGACAAAGTAGAAGTTGCCCTGCTTTCGCAAAAAGCGGAAAACGAATACGCGGGCGTGAACTGTGGGATTATGGACCAGTTCGCCTCGGCAATGGGCAAAAAGGACCACGCGGTACTTTTAGATTGCTCGACGCTTGCCTACGAATACGTACCTTTGAAACTTGGCGACTATTGTTTAGTGGTTGCGAATTGCAACAAACCGCACAACTTAGTGGAAAGCAAATATAACGTCCGCAGACAAGAAGTTGAAACGGCGTTAAAAGCGATACAAACGGTAAAACCCGTCAAAAACTTAGCGGAGCTTACCCCCGAAGATTTTGCGGAAGTAAAATATTTACTTTCGGGCGTAGTGGAAAAGCGCGCGGAACACGTTGTTATGGAATGTGCGCGCGTGAAGAAAGCGGTAACGGCGTTAAAAAACGGCGACTTAATCGAGCTGGGCAGACTTTTGAACGAAAGCCATTACAGCCTTTGCGAGCTTTACGAGGTAACGGGTAAAGAACTCGACACCTTATCCGCGCTCGCGAGAAAGGAAAAGGATTGTTTGGGTTCGCGAATGATAGGCGCGGGTTTTGGCGGATGCACGATATCCATCGTAAAAAAGAACGCGGTAGAGGGCTTTATCCGCAGGGTCGGCTCGGCGTACGCAGAGGCAATCGGGTATAAAGCAAGCTTTTACGAAACCTCGATTGAGGACGGAATTACGGTAAGCAAACTGTAAAAAATGCGCTCTGCACTCTGTCATTACGAGCGTAGCGAAGTAATCTCAAAAAATTATAAATTCTGGCACAATGAAATGCCTTGCATTTCAATTCACGGGCGTAGCTCATTTTATTGAGCGTAAGCGAAAATTCACGCGTTGAAAACGCAATTCATTTTAATTAAAAAACACAAAATCAAGGGGGTAAGTACGCGATGAAATACGTTTTGGCGTTAGACCAAGGCACGACTTCGTCAAGAGTTGCGCTAATAGACGAAAACGAAAAAATCCTTTCGCTCATCTCGCGGGAATTTCCGCAAATTTATCCCAAGGAAAGCTGGGTGGAACACGACCCGATGGATATCTGGTCGAGCCAGTACGGCGTAATGATGGAAACGGTAGCCAAAAGCGGAGTAAGCGTAAAGGATATATCGGCAATCGGCATCACCAACCAACGCGAAACGACGGTGGTATGGGATAAAAAAACGGGCAAACCCGTTTACAACGCAATCGTATGGCAATGCCGTCGCACCGCGCCCCAAATAGAAGAATTAAAATCGCGGGGATTAACGGAAACTATCCGACAAAAAACGGGGCTTATCCCCGACGCATACTTTTCCGCGAGCAAAATCCAATGGATTTTAGACAACGTAGACGGAGCAAGGGCGCGCGCGGAGCGAGGCGAATTGCTCTTTGGTACGGTAGATAGTTGGCTAATTTGGAAACTTACCGACGGCAAAGTACACGCAACGGATAGAACGAACGCCTCGCGCACAATGCTTTTTAATATCCACACACTCGCTTGGGACGACGAACTTTTGCAACTGTTTAATATACCCCGCAGTATGCTACCCGCCGTCAAAAGCTCAGGTGAAATTTTCGGCTACGCGAATATCAGCGGGGAACAAATCGCGATAGCGGGAGTTGCGGGCGACCAACAGTCCGCGCTGTTTGGGCAGGGCTGTTTTGACAAGGGCGAGGCGAAAAATACTTACGGTACGGGCTGTTTTTTACTAATGAACACGGGCGAAGAAATCCCGCAAAGCAAAAACGGCTTACTTACGACGGTTTCGGCGACCTTGCAAGGCGAACCGGCGCAATACGCGTTAGAGGGTAGCGTGTTTGTCGGCGGAGCGGTGATACAATGGCTACGTGACGAAATGCGGTTTTTCGCGGAAAGCAAAGACGCAGAATATTACGCGCAAAAGGTTTCGGACACGGGCGGGGTGTATATCGTACCCGCGTTTACGGGAATCGGCGCGCCGTACTGGGACATGTACGCACGGGGCGCAATTTTCGGTATCACGCGCGGAACGAAACGCGAGCATATCATACGCGCCTCGCAAGAATCGATAGCCTATCAATCGGCGGACTTGGTACGCGCAATGGAAAAGGACACGGGGCTTACGCTCAAACGCTTAAAGGTAGACGGCGGAGCGTCGCGCGACGCATTCTTAATGCAATTCCAAGCGGATATTTTAGGAGCGGAAGTCGTCAAACCCGTATCCCACGAAACGACGGCGCTGGGCGTAGCGTTTTTAGCGGGTTTAACCGTCGGGGTATGGAAAGACCGCGCGCAAATCAAAGCCCTGCAATCGCTTGCCTGTACCTACGCGCCGAAAATGAGCGAAACGGAACGGGAAGACAAATTAAGGAAATGGCATAAAGCGGTGGAGCGCAGTTTAGGCTGGGCGGAATAACGCGAAAAAAAGATAAAAACCAACCCAAACGGGAGGAAAAAAATGTATCAATTATTTTGTGATTCTAATTGTGAGCTTTGGCATACAACGGTAAAAGAATTAGGATTGAACCTAATAAAAATGCCGTACGTAATGGACGAGGAAGAATATTTCTACGATATGGGCGAAACGCACGATTTCAAAGCGTTTTTCGACAAAATGCGAGCAGGCTCAACGCCCAAAACCTCGGCGCTCAACGAATACGCGTACAGGGAATATTTCGAACCGGTGTTAGCGCGAGGCGAGGATATTTACTATATCACCTTTTCCCACCAAATGAGCGGAACTTTCGGCGCAATGCAAAACGTAATCGCCGAGCTTAAAGAGAAATACCCCGACAGAGAAATCCGCTATAAAGACAGCAAACTCATCTCTTTGGGCAGTGGTGCAATCACCTATTACGGCGCGTTAAAATACAAAAACGGGGCTACCATGGACGAGTTGGACGCGTATTTAGACGATTTAATCGAACATACCGCAACCTATTTTGTGGTAGACGATTTAACCTATTTATACCGCGGAGGCAGGGTATCTGGCGTATCGCGGGTACTTGGCAATTTGCTGGGGATAAAACCTATTTTGTATTTCAACGAAGAGGGTAAAATCCTGAATATCGAAAAGGTAAAAGGCACGCGAAAAGCGTTGTCCGCGCTCCTTAATTATATGAAGACGAAAGGTAGCGAAGTTGCGAAATACAAAGTGTTTATTCTGCAGGCGGACTGCGAGGAGTTAGCGCAACGGCTCGCTGACAATATACGGGAACAATTCGGAAATTTGGATATTGAAATTCGCCCCGTAGGACCAGTTATCGGCTCGCATTGCGGACCGGGCACGGTAGGCGTCGTATTCCATTGCAAACAAAAATAAAATACCGCAAAACAAACCGCGCCTTTCGGGGCTTTATTCCCGAAAGGCGCGGTTTTTATGTTTCCACCCCACCTCCCGCAAAAAATATTTTTTACGAATAGTTTAGAAAGGCAAAAAACTGTTTACAAATAAAACGAGAAGAAAAATAAGGAGCGCAGTAAAGTTATGGACACGAGAAAATACACCCAAAAAACGACGCAAGCGCTGGTAAACGCGCAGTCCTTGGCACGCGAATACGGCAATCAAGAAATCGCGCAGGTACACCTTTTCCACGCGCTTATCCAAGACGACGAGGGACTAATTCCCCAGCTTTTACGCAAAATGAACAAAAATATAGACGGTTTGCGTGCGGACGCGATTAGCGCCGTTAAAGCCCTGCCCAAAGTCAACGGCGGGGAGAGCTTTTTCGGCAGTCAAGTAGCCAAAGCCGTGGAAATCGCCGAAAAGCAAGCCAAAACGCTCGGCGACGCGTTTTTATCCGTCGAGCATATCTTTTACGGCTTACTCGAAGCCCCCGACAAAACGCTAAAAAAACTGTTTACCGACTACGGCGTAACGCAAAACGAGTTTATGCAAGCGTTAGCAAGCGTTCGTGGCAATAAACGCGTAAACAGCGAAAATCCCGAAGAAACCTACGACGCCTTGAATAAATACGGCGTAGACTTAGTCGAAAAAGCGCGTGCGCAAAAGATAGACCCAGTTATCGGACGCGACGAAGAAATCCGCAACGTCGTGCGCATTTTATCGCGTAAAACGAAAAACAACCCCGTGTTAATCGGTGAGGCGGGCGTGGGCAAAACGGCAATCGCCGAGGGCTTGGCAATCCGCATTATGAAAGGTGACGTACCCGATTCCTTAAAAGACCGCAAAGTCTACTCGCTGGATATCGGCGCGTTAATCGCGGGCGCGAAATTTCGAGGCGAGTTTGAAGAACGCTTAAAAGCGGTACTTGCCGAAGTCAAGCAAAGCGAGGGCGGTATTATTTTGTTTATCGACGAACTGCACACCATCGTCGGCGCGGGCAAAGGCGAGGGCGCAATGGACGCAGGGAACTTGTTAAAACCTATGCTTGCGCGCGGAGAATTGCATTGTATCGGTGCGACCACCTTGGACGAATACCGCAAATATATCGAAAAAGACCCCGCCTTAGAACGCCGTTTCCAACCCGTGTTGGTAACCGAACCGACGGTAGAGGACACGATTTCTATTTTGAGAGGCTTAAAAGAGCGTTACGAGGTATACCACGGTGTCAAGATACAAGACTCGGCGTTAATCGCGTCGGCAACGCTGTCTAATCGGTATATCACGGACAGATTTTTACCCGATAAAGCAATCGATTTAGTGGACGAGGCGTGCGCGCTTATCAAGACGGAAATGCAATCTATGCCGTCGGAAATGGACGAAATTTCCCGCAAAATTATGCAACTGGAAATTGAAAAGAACGCGTTGGAAAAGGAAACGGACGCGCTTTCCAAGTCGCACTTAGCGGAAATCGAGGCGGAACTTTCCCAACACCGTGAGCTGTACGCCGAAATGAAAGCCAAGTGGGAAAACGAAAGAAGTTCCATAAATAAAGCGCAAAAATTACGCGAGGAATTAGAAACCGCCAACGCCCAGCTCGAACGCGCGCAAAGGGAATACGACTTAGAAAAAGCGTCTAAGTTACAGTACGGCAAAATCCCCGAACTCAAAAAACAAATCGAAACAATCGAAAAGCAAGAGGCTGAGCAAAAAAGTTCTCAAAACACTCTTTTGCGCGACAAGGTAACGGAAGAAGAAATCGCCCGCATCGTCGCGCGCTGGACGGGCATACCCGTCGCTAAGCTTATGGAAAGCGAACGCGAAAAACTTTTACGCTTAGACGAGGTATTGCACGAACGCGTTATCGGTCAGGACGAGGCAGTTTCGGCGGTAGCAAACGCAATCTTGCGCTCGCGCGCAGGTATATCCGACCCCAACCGCCCGATAGGCTCATTCCTGTTTTTAGGTCCTACGGGCGTAGGCAAAACGGAACTCGCCAAAACGCTTGCCCGCGCGCTGTTTGACGACGAAAAGAAGATGACGCGTATTGATATGAGCGAATATATGGAAAAATTCGCGGTATCCCGCCTTATCGGCGCGCCCCCGGGCTATATCGGCTACGACGAGGGCGGACAGCTCACCGAGGCGGTGCGTCGCAGTCCGTACAGCGTCGTACTCTTCGACGAGATAGAAAAAGCGCACCCCGACGTGTTCAATATCCTTTTACAAGTCCTCGACGACGGCAGAATTACCGATAGCCAAGGCAGAACGGTAGACTTCAAAAACACCGTCATCATTCTAACTTCCAACCTCGGCTCGTCGGCGATTTTAGAGGGTATCGACTACGCAGGCGAACTCAAAGCCGAGGCAAAAGCGGAAGTCGAGGCGCTGTTAAAACGCTCGTTTAGACCTGAATTTTTGAACCGCTTAGACGAAACGGTATTCTTCAAACCGCTCACCAAAACCCAAATCGGCGCAATCGTAAAATTGCTTTGCAAGGACTTAGCGAACCGCTTACAAGAACGGCAGTTAACGCTTACGCTGACGGACAACGCGGTGGACTATATCACGGAAAACGGTTATGACGCGAGTTTTGGCGCAAGACCGTTAAAGCGTTTTTTACAGCATAACGTCGAAACGGCAATCGCCAAAAAAATCCTTGCGGGCGCGTTCACCGCAGGCGACGAAATTTTGGTAACCGCGGACGAAAAGGGTATTGTAATCCGTAAAGCGTAAAAGCATAAAAACGCAAAATAAACGCCTCTCTTTTTCAAGAGAGGCGAATTTTTTCTCTATTCTTGTTTACAAATACCCACATTTATGATATAATAAAAAAAAGTATGCTGAACAAGGAGCAAGCGCGTGAAACTCATACATACGGGAGATATTCATATCGGTTCGGCGTTGAAAAACCTACCGCCCGACAAAGCGACGCTGAGAAAAGCGGAAATTTTAGACGGTTTCCGCAGGCTTTGCGCGTACGCCAAAGAAAGCGGGGTATTCGCGGTGCTTATCGCGGGCGATTTATTCGACGGGAACGGCGTTTCGCGGGAAGTCAAACGCGAGGTATTTTCGATACTGTCTTCGGCGAACCCCGTTTGTTTCTTTTTCGTATCGGGCAACCACGACGACGCCTTCGAAAGCACCGAGGATTTACCTGAGAATTTATATTGCTTTGACAAAACGCACGGTTTTTACGGCTACGACCTGCCCGAAAATATCACGGTGACGGGCATAGATACCAAAAATTTATCCGCACAAGCCGTTTCCTCGCTCGCTCTACCGCAAGAACGGTTTAATATCCTGCTTATGCACGGCGACATTTACGGCGATACCGCCTCGCGCGAATATATCCCGCTTTCCGCCCTGCAAAATAAGGGGGTGGACTATTTGGCGCTTGGACATATCCATAAACCGACCGCCGAAAGCGCGCGATTAGACGCGCGCGGGAAATACCGTTATTGCGGTTGTTTGGAAGGCAGGGGCTTTGACGAAGTGGGAGCAAGGGGCTTTTTCCTGCTGTGCGTGGAGCAAAACCGTCTAACCGACGAAAAATTCCTAACGCTTTCGACGCGCCAAACGGTAGAGGTGCGGGTGGACGTTTCGGCGTGCAAAACCTATTACGATATCGAGAACACGGCGATACACGCCCTTTCGCAAATATCCGAAAAAAACCTCGTGAAACTCGTGCTTTGCGGGAGATACCAAGCGGGCTTAAAAAAGGATATATCCTTGCTTACCGCCCGTCTTTGTTCGCGGTGTTTTTTCGTCAAAATCGAGGACGAATCCAAACTTTTCTTTAATCCCAAGGACTTCGAAACGGATTTAACCGAACGCGGAGAATTTGTAAGAGAGGTAGGCAGGTACGAGATGAACGACGATTTACGGGAAGAAATCTTAGCGGTGGGCTTGCAAGCGTTAAACGGGGAGGATATCGATTTATGAAACTTCTTTCCTGTTATATTACGGGCTTTGGGAAATTTGAAAACCGCCCGTTCGAGTTCACGAACGGACTAAACTGCATATACGGTGAAAACGGCTGGGGCAAAACGACGCTTGCGGATTTTATCGCGAGTATGCTATACGGAATCGACGGGGGGAGAAGTAAAAGCCTTTTGGTAAACGACAGAATACGCTACGCCCCCCTTTCAAACGCACGCTTCGGCGGAGCGCTCACCTTTTCGTATGCGGGTAAAATTTACCGTGTAGAACGCTTTTTCGGCAAAACGCCCGCGACGGACAGCGTAAAAATTTACGACGAAAGCAATACGCCGAGCTACGCATTTGGCGACAAAGCCGAACGGCTGGGCGAAACGCTTTTTGGAATGGACAGGGACAGCTTTACGCGCTCGATATATTTATCGCAGGGCTTAGCGCAAATCGACGGATTGACGGGCGATATCAAAAACATTTTGACGACGATTTTAACTGTATCCAACACCGCAAACGGCGCGCAAACGGCGCTGGATAGATTAGAGAACGCCGAACGGGCGTTGCGGGCCAAACGCAAACCAGCCAAGGGCAAGTTAGACGAATTAGACGAAAAACTTAGCTATTTACAAACCAAACAGGCGGAATGTGTCCGCGCCAAAGCGCAGGCGGACGAACTCGTGCTAAGAGCGAAACAAAGCGCAATTCGCGTGCAAAACTTAAAGTCGGAATTACAAAAAATTTCCGAACAGATAGAAGAGGCGACCCGTCGAAACGAACGCTTGGCAACGCGCGCTATGCACGGTGAACTCACCGCACAAAAAGAGGACGCGGAACGAAGATTGGCATTCTTGCAAACCTTTTTCGGACAAGCCGACCCCAAAACGCTCAACCTCACGGGCGTAAAAACGGCGATGGACGAGTATTACGCGTTAAAGACGGAAATAGAAGAGCTGAAACGCTCCGCGGAGGAGTTTTCTACGCTTTTAGCCGAACGCGAGGGCTTAAAGACGCGGATAGCCGTCAACGAGCAAACGCTGGAAAACTACGAACTGATGTCCGCGCAGGACGAAAAGCTCAAAAAAGAAAAACGCAAAAAAGGCAAAAACGACAAACGCACGAGAAAGCACGGCAACTTTTGGCTTATCGTCAGCTTAATCGTCGCGCTCGTGGGCGCAACGCAGTTAGAAACGCGGGTGGGCTTAGGCGCTACTTTGCTTTTTGGTGGCGTTGTAGGTATACTCATTTCTGGTTGGGTTTTATTAAAAAACGCAGGCTTGGGCGGTGGCAGAGCCAAAGTGGATAAAGCCTTGCGCGAAACTTACGATAAACTGTTCGCCGAAACCAAAGAACTCAAAGCGGAATTAGACCGCCTTTTAGAAAAAGGCGAAACGGAAAACGAGCTTCGCGCAAAAATTGCGGAAAAACAAGCCCGCGTTACCGCTTTGGATAATGCGATAAAAGGCTTTTTCGCGCATTTTGCCTACGGTGAAATTTACGACTACCGTTCTGCGTACCAAACCTTGTTAGAACGCATTGACGAGTATACCCGCCAAGCGCAAATTTTGCAAAATTACCACGAAAAATTAAAGACCTACGCCCAAACGGACGCCCCGCAAGAAGACGAACTTTCGCACTTGGATATGGACGAGCTTCGTCGCCTGCAAGCGCAAACGAACGCGGAGCTTCAAAACGCCACGGCGCAGACCGCTCGGCTGTACGCGGAGGCGGAGGGTTACGAAAAAACGGCGTTAACCCTTTCCGACTTCGAGGCAGAAGAGGAGCGGTTAACGCAAGAAAAAACGCGATTAGAAAAACGCCTCGTCGCAATTCGTTCGGCAAAGGAACTGTTAATGCGTGCGCGGTCGAATATGGCGTCGAGATACTTACAACCCGTCGAAAGAAAGACGCGCGAGTACGCGCAAATTATAGGTTTTTCCATAGGGGATATCAAACTTTCCGCGGAGTGCAAACCGCTCGTTGAAGAAAAAGGCGCGACCTATCAAACCGACTATTACAGCGCAGGCTTAAAAGATTTATTATGGCTTTGCGTTCGGCTGGCGTTGGCGGAAACGCTCTTTCAAAAAGACCCCCCGCCCATGATTTTAGACGACCCGTTCGTCAACTTAGACGACGCCAGAACGTCGCGCGCGAAAGCGCTTATCAAAGCCCTGTCGTCCAAATACCAAATCTTGTATTTCACTTGCAAGACCGAGCGTGGCATATAAACTAAGGCGTACAAAAAAATGAAATTTGCGTGAAAGGACGGATTTTTTCACGCAAACGGTTGACTTTATATTTTTGATAAAATATAATAAAACGGTTAAAAGAGAAAAAAGGAGAGAAAAAATAATGGCAAGTATGGTAAAGCCGTTACTAAAAAGCGTGCGCGAGTATAAAAAACCCGCGCTGATAACCCCGCTTTTTATGCTGTTAGAGGCGTTTTGCGAATGCTTAATGCCTTTCTTTATGGCGCAAATGATAAGCGCGATAGATATCAAAGGTATCGAGGCGCAAGAGGCGTTAAACGAAATTTTCAAATACGGCGGTATCCTGCTCGGCTTGGCGGTTTTGTCAATGCTCAGCGGAGCGCTTGCCGGCAAATTCGCCGCGACGGCAAGTTGCGGTTTTGCGAAAAACTTACGGCACGATTTATTTTACAAAGTGCAAAAATTCTCGTTCGGCAACGTGGATAAATTTTCCACCTCGTCGCTCGTCACCCGTTTAACGACGGACGTCACCAACGTCCAGCAATCCTTTCAAATGTGTTTGCGCATCGTGGTCCGCGTACCCTTACAGTTCTTGTTTGCAATCATAATGAGCTTTACCATCAACCCGCGCCTTGCTTGGATTTTCCTGACGATAGTACCGTTCTTAGCACTGATTATCATCTTGATAATGCGTTTCGTAATGCCGTTCTTCCGCCGTATCTTCAAAAAATACGATGCCTTGAACAATTCGGTACAAGAAAACGTAGGGGGGGTACGCGTGGTAAAATCCTTCGTCCGCGAAGACTACGAAACGCAAAAATTCGAAAAATCCGCCCGCGAGGTCCGCGACGACTTCACCAGAGCGGAAAAAGTGCTTGCGCTCAACAACCCTATGATGACTTTCTTCATCAACTTCGCGTCCATACTCATATCGGTATTCTCGGCGTACGCGATTATCGATAAAACGCACTGGGCGTTTTTCGAGGGTTTTGGCAAAGGCGAGCTGTCCGCGCTCATTTCCTACGGTGTGCAAATGCTGTCCTGCCTTATGATGTTCTCTATGATATTCGTAATGCTGTCTATGTCCTTAGAATCCGCCCGCCGTATCAGCGAGGTATTAACCGAACAATCGGACATCACCAGCGCGGAAAACGGGGTAACGGAGGTGAAAGACGGTTCTATCCAGTTCAAAGGCGTCAACTTCAAATATTCCAAAACCGCGAAAAACTATGCTTTATCGGATATTAACCTCACGATAAACTCAGGCGAAACGGTGGGCATTTTAGGCGGAACGGGTTCGGCAAAAACGACGCTCATTCAACTCATACCCCGCCTGTACGACGCAACGGACGGCGAAGTGGAGGTCGGCGGAGTTAACGTCAAAGACTACGACTTAGACGCGCTCAGAAAGGAAGTTTCTATTGTCCTGCAAAAGAACGTCCTGTTCTCTGGCACGATAAAAGACAACTTACGCTGGGGCGACGAACACGCAACGGACGCGGAAATTGAACGCGTTTGCAAATTAGCCCAAGCCGACGAATTTATCCGTTCTTTCCCCGACGGCTACGATACCTATATCGAACAGGGCGGAACGAACGTTTCGGGCGGGCAAAAACAACGCCTTTGTATCGCGCGCGCCCTGCTTCGCAAACCCAAAATTCTCATTTTAGACGATTCCACCTCGGCGGTAGACACCAAAACGGACGCACTCATTAGAAAAGCGTTCGCCGAAGAAATTCCTGATACGACGAAAATTATTATCGCGCAACGCGTCAGCTCGGTTGAACACGCGGATAAAATTTTGATATTAGACGGCGGAAAAATTATCGCCTGCGGAAACCACGACCAGCTTATCAAAACGAGCGACATCTACCGCGAAATCTACGAGGCGCAAACCAAAGGCAAGAAGAATAACGATAACGAACAAGGGGGTGAGGCGTAATGTCCGAAACGAAAACTTACGAACAAAAACCCCGTCCAATCCGACCAATGCGCGGAGGCAGAGGTATGCCCGTACCCAAAGGCTCTATCAAAAAAGGCACGTTGGGCAGACTGTTAAAAACGGCGTTCAAGTACTACAAATGGCAACTTATCGTGGTGTTTATCTGTATCGCGTTAAGCTCGGTGGGTAGCTTGGTATCCTCGGTGTATATGCAACAGCTCGTCGACAGCGTTATCACACCCGCAATGGAAGAGGCGGGCTTTACCTCGCAGTTACAGCAACGCCTCGTTGGACTTATCGTAATGATGGTGGTGGTGTATGCCATCGTCGTCTTAGCGTCCTTTACCTACACGCGCTTGATGGCGACCGTAACGCAAGGAATGTTATACCACCTGCGTACCGAAATGTTCGCAAAAATGCAAACGCTTCCGATTAAATTTTTCGATACGCACGCGCACGGTGAAATTATGAGCGCGTATACCAACGACACGGACGCGACCCGTCAATTAATCGGTCAATCCCTGCCCACGCTGTTTAGCAGTTCGCTCACGCTTATAACGACGATAACGCTCATGCTCACTTACAGCTTTTGGCTTTCGCTCGTCGTGGGCGTGGGTACGCTGGCCATGACCTTCGTCGTCAAAAAAATCGGCGGAAACAGCGCGAAATATATGGTGGCGCAACAAACCTCGCTTGCCCAAGAAGAGGGGTTCGTCGAAGAAATGATGAAAGGACAAAAAGTCGTGAAAGTGTTCACGCACGAAGAAAAGGCGAAAGAGGAATTTAACGCGTATAACGAACGCTTGTTTAAGGACAGTGAGAGAGCGCATATTTTCGGCAACATATTAGGACCAATCTTAGGCAATATCGGCAACTTAAACTACGTTTTACTTTCCATTATCGGCGGATTGCTGTTCGCCTTGGGCGTGACGAATTACGGATTTAGCAATATATTCACAGGCGGGGGCGCGCTTGGGATAGGTATTATCGTAGCGTTTTTGGGAATGTCGAGAAACTTCACGCAAATCGTCAACCAAATGTCCCAGCAAATTTCCATGATAGCGATGGGGTTAGCAGGCGCAAGCCGAGTGTTTACGCTAATGGACGAACAGCCCGAACAAGACGCGGGCTACGTCACCCTCGTCAACGCCAAACAAAACGAAAAGGGCGAACTCGTTGAAACGGACGAGCGCACGGGCGTTTGGGCTTGGAAACACTATCACAAAGCGGACGGCACGACGACTTATACCAAATTAGAAGGCGCGGTGGTAATGGATATGGTGGACTTTTCCTACACCCCTGAAAAACAGGTGCTTACGGATATTTCGCTGTACGCCAAACCTGGACAAAAAATCGCCTTTGTGGGCGCAACGGGCGCGGGCAAAACGACGATTACCAACCTAATCAACCGCTTTTACGATATCGAGGACGGCAAAATCCGTTACGACGGTATCAATATTAACAAGATTAAAAAAGACGATTTGCGTCGCTCGCTCGGTATCGTTTAAGTCGGATCGTAGCCATGTC
>JAZSPG010000032.1:0-17776 GCA_045537295.1 Candidatus Scatosoma sp.
AAACTCATTGAAGAAGTAAAAGCTATGACCGTTCTTGAATTGAACGAACTTGTAAAAGCACTTGAAGCAGAATTCGGCGTAAGCGCAGCGGTTGCTGCTGCTCCCGTAGCAGGTGGCGCGGCTGCAGAAGCTGCTCCCGCAGAAGAAGAAAAGACGGAATTCGACGTTGTTCTTAAAGACATCGGCGCGAACAAAATCGCTATCATTAAGGTTGTTCGTGAAGCTACCGGTCTTGGTCTTGCTGACGCGAAGAAAGCGGTTGAATCCATGGGCGTTATCAAAGAAGCTATGCCCAAGGCTGACGCAGAAGCTCTCGTTGCGAAACTTAAAGAAAACGGCGCTACCGCTGAACTTAAATAAGTTTTTACTTGAAAATTCAAAAAGGACTATCCGTAAGGGTAGTCCTTTTTCATATCGCTTTCTAAAAACGGCGGAAATGCGTTAATACTCTTCCCGACCGCATAAAATATCAATGCTCACGCCAAAAAAATCGGCAAGTTTCCAACACTCTATAATGCTCGGTTGATTAAGCCCTTGCTCCCAACGGGATACGTTGGCTTGGCTTGTCCCCACCGCTTTGGCAAGCTCTCTTTGCGATAACTTTAACTGTTTTCTAAGCATTGCGATATTGTTGTTTGTAAAGGTAGGTTCCATAGTATAATCATTATACAAAAATGTATTAAAAATACTTGACAAATACAAAATTGTATCATATAATATAGTGTTAACACGCAAAAAAGCCAAAAAGAACGAAAAAAGAGCGCCTTTCGCGGTTGTTTTTTAGCGTTCGAGAATATTCGACAAACAAAGACAAAAGCGGACAGGATAAGACAGTCGATTTTTGTAAAATTTAGTTGCACGGGCGTAGAAAAGCGTGGTATAATAGTATCATAAACAAAGCGGAGGTATAAGATAATGAAGATTGAGAAGAGTGCGTTGATAAAACAAATTGCGTGCGCGTTGCAAGACGAGTTCGTGGCGGAAATTACGCAGGAGGCGGACGCTATCGGGTTGCGGTTCGTTAGCGGGCAAAAATTTATATTGCGCGTGGAAGAAGAAAAATAGGTGAAAAATTTTTTAATAAATGCGAGGTTTTACGGCGTTACCTTTATAGGTAGCGCCGTAGTTTTTGCGAAAAAGGCGCTTGACAAAGGCAAGAAAAAGTGTTATACTTCTTTTGTGAAAATTTTCACGCAGTTTTCACGCTATTTTGTTGTAGATATAACAATTTTAGGGTATAAATATATAAACGAATAAGCGAGAGGGAGAACGTTATGAAGATTTTGATTGTGGACGACGAGGATATGATTCGCGCGGTGCTGAGAGAGTACGTTGAGTTTGAAGGGAACGAGGCGTACGAGGCGTCGAACGGTATGGAGGCGGTAAAGCTTTGCCGTGAGAACGATTACGATTTGATTTTGATGGATATTATGATGCCACATCTCGACGGTTTTTCCGCGGTAAAGGAAATCAAAAAGTATAAGGATATACCCGTGATAATGCTTTCGGCACGCGGGGAAGAATACGATAAGCTGTTCGCTTTTGAAATCGGGGTGGACGATTACGTGACGAAACCCTTTTCGCCCAAAGAAGTGATGGCGCGTATCCACGCCGTTACCAAACGCCGTACCCAAAAACAAAACGGCAACGAAATTTTGCGGTTTGAGGGTTTGCAAATTGATATGGCGGGCAGGAACGTGTACGTGGACGGCGAGAAAGCCGAGCTTACGCCCAAGGAATACGAGTTGTTGTTCTATCTCGTCCGCAACAAAGGTATTGCGCTTACGCGCGAAAAGTTGTTGTACGACGTTTGGGGTTTCGATTTTTACGGCGACGACAGAACGGTGGATACGCATATCAAAATGCTTAGGTCTAACTTAAAGGAATACCGCAAATTTATCGTAACTTTGCGCGGTTTGGGGTATAAATTTGAAGAATAACGGTTGAATATGGTAAAAACGAACGATAAACAACGAAAAAAACGGCGGGATTACCGTAAAAAGCAGAGGAACACGAGTGTGTTCTTTTTGCTTTGGACGGTTTTTTCGGCGTTGTCTTTATTGATTGTGCTGTTATTCGGGGTATCTCAGCGCGCCACGCTCACACAGGCGTATAAAAGCGAGGCAATCCGCGAATTACGGCAAAAGGGCGCGCAGGTGGAACGCGCGGTCACGGCGGAAACTCCGCCCGAATTAGAGGGGAATAAAAGCCTGTATTTGCGTATGCTGTCCACAAGCTACGACGTGGATATTTTCATTTTGGATAGCG
Source organism: Candidatus Scatosoma sp. (assembly GCA_045537295.1). Lineage (GTDB taxonomy): Bacteria > Bacillota > Clostridia > Christensenellales > Borkfalkiaceae > Scatosoma. The sequence goes on from JAZSPG010000032.1 coordinate 2,269, forward strand.
AGGGTAAAATTTTATTCCCGCAGTACCCGCAAATTGAGGGCGAGGAAAATCCCGAAATTCCCTTTGATTTCGAGCAGGAAATCGTCGTGTTAAAGGAAAAAATAACGGATAACGGCGATAGCGCCGTGATTTATGAAAGTGGCGACGAATACGTATACGGCTCAAAAATCAAGCAATTCGGTGCGGACGCATATTTGTACGTGGGCAAATCGTTGACTTTGGTGCAAGCGACCAGTGAGGAAATGGGCGCACGAATGCTGTTGATGGCGATATTTATTTTTATTTTAGCGTTTGCGGTGTCTTTTGCGGTGTCGGGTTGGCTGACCAAACCCTTGACGGAAATTACGCGAAAAGCGCGAAGATTAGCTAAGGGTGATTTCGAGGTGGATTTCCGCGGTAGCGATTACGGGCAAGAAATGGTGGAATTAGCCGATACGCTCAATTACGCGCGCGACGAGCTGTCGAAAACCGACAGAATGCAAAAGGAACTGATAGCCAACGTTTCGCACGATTTCAAAACGCCCCTGACGATGATTAAGGCGTACGCGTCTATGATTATAGAAATTTCGGGAGAGAAAAAAGAAAAACGCGAAAAGCACGCGCAGGTTATCGTGGACGAGGCGGACAGGCTGACCTCGCTCGTCACCGACGTTTTGGAAATTTCCAAAATGCGTTCGGGGCTGGAACGGTTGAAATTTAGCGAAGTGGATATGTCCGCGTATACGCAGGAGGTTTTGGGTAGGTTCGAATACCTCAAAGAAACACAGGGCTATCAATTTATAACGGATATAGAGGACGGGTTGTTCACCGTCGGCGACGAGCTGAAATTAGGACAAGCCGTATACAATTTAATCGGCAACGCCGTCAATTACACGGGCGAGGATAAAAAGGTGTTCGTGAGCCTGAAAAAGACGGGCGCGGGCGTGTTCCGCTTTGCCGTAACGGATACGGGTGCGGGGATAAAGAAAGAGGAATTGAATGAAATTTGGGATAGGTATTACCGCTCGTCTACCGCGCATAAACGCCCCGTGAAAAGTACGGGTTTGGGACTTTCTATCGTCAAAACGGTGCTGGAAAAACACGGTTTTGCGTTCGGCGTGGAAAGCGAAGAAGGCAAGGGCAGTACCTTTTATATCGATTTTCCGATGTTGGAAGAAAAAAATTAAAGTGGCGGTTTTGCCACTTTTTTTGTATAAAAACTTGCGCGTTGGCGCATACTCAACTCGTAATCAACTCGTACTCAACGAATACCTGCTATGCCCTTTTGTGTGATTACATACCGAAAAGGAGGTAGATAAGTATGCAAAAGGTAGTCATTTGCGGTGTAGATACCACGGGTTTGCCAAGGCTTACCGCAAAGGAAAACGAGGAACTGATGCTACGCTTAAAGAGCGGGGATAAAATCGCGCGTGAGAAATTTATCGTGGGAAATATGCGCCTCGTGTTATCGCTTGTGAAACGGTTTCGGATAAAGAACTTAGGCGTGGACGACGTGTTTCAAGCGGGTTGCGTGGGGCTTATAAAAGCGATTGACGGTTTTGATATCAGTGTGGGCGTGAAGTTTTCCACCTACGCCGTACCCATGATTGTTGGGGAAATCAAGCGGTATCTTCGCGACGGCAATTCCTTGCGCGTTTCCCGTTCGATTCGCGACACAGCGTATAAAGCTTTGAAAGCAAGGGAGAGCATAGAGGAACGCGACGAAGAGGCGACGATTGCCAAAATTGCGGAGGAAATGCAGGTAGCCGAGCGCGAGGTGGTGTACGCCTTGGACGCCATTTCCGACCCCGTGTCCATTTACGAACCCGTGTACAATAAATCGGGCGATACGCTACTACTCATGGACCAGCTTTGCGACGAGAAGAACACGGACGAGATTTGGACGGAACACGTGGCTTTGGGCGAGGCGATAGGAAGATTAGGGGAAAGAGAGCGAAAAATTTTATACCTTCGGTATTATCAAGGCAAAACGCAAACGGAAATTTCCGAAGAAGTGGGGATTAGTCAGGCGCAGGTGTCAAGACTGGAAAAGAACGCCTTAAACACCATTCGGCAAAATATTTCGTAAAAAAAAGACTTGGAAATTTTCCAAGTCTTTTTTAACGCCTATCAAAAAGCTCGTCTAAGCTTATATCAAAATAGTCGGCTATTTTTATTAAAACTTCATAATCGGGTCGTACAGCGTTGGTTTCGTAACGCGTATAATTTACACGGCTTATTTGTAGTTTGTCCGCAAGCTGTTGTTGCGTTAAATTATCCGATTTCCTTAATTCTTTTAATTTTTGCCCAAGATTTATCATTCTTTACCTCATCTACTTGACATTGTACACTTTTTGTACTACAATTATTAAAATTGTACTAAATATGTACAATGCGCTCAAAATAGCAAGCAATATCAAGCACGAAACTTTTTTCACGCTCGCGCATATAATAATTATATAACGGTTTGTTGCGGGGGTTGAAAAGTAGTGGAATTGAGTTTTTCGCAGTTGCGAACGAAAGAGGTGGTGAATACCCAAGACGGCAGAAAACTGGGTAAGGTTTGCGATATCGTGTTTTGCTATCCTGAAAACAGGTGGTTGGGTATCGTCGCGCCCGACGGGCATGGCTGGGGTTTGAAAAAGAACGGACTGTTTATCGATATAAGAAATATCGTGAAAATCGGCGAGGACGTGATTTTGGTGAACGTGGGGTTGCCGAGAAAACAGAGCGGGAAAAAGGGCGCGCCCCCGTCCCCGCCTCCGCCCCGCGAGAAGAGTGGGTTTGACGAAACACGCAGTTATGAGGAATATGAATAAAAAAGCCCGCAAAGGCGTTTTGGTAAAGGGTTAAGAAAAACTCGGCTTATTCTAAGCCGAGTTTTTTGGCTATATAAAACGGGTTAATGATGATGGTGGTGATGGTGATGATGGTGGTGATGCCTTGATAAGCGGTTGCACTCTATCCGACAGCTTTTCTCGTGGCAAGGTTCGCCCTCCTCTTCCAGTTCAAGCGTTGCGTGAGCGATACCCTGTTTTTTGAGTTCTGTGCGTACCTTATCCTTTATATCGTGCGGATTGCCGTTCGTGACGATATGCATCGTAGCGTAGTTGCAGGACCCGTCCATACTCCACACGTGAATATGATGTACGTCTTGCACACCGTCTATTTGGCTAAGGCGGTTTTTAAGTTCTTGGATATGCACACTTTGAGGCGTTTTTTCAAGGAACACGGCGAGGGGTGGACGAAGGTTTTTGACGGCGGTTATAAGGATAAAGGTGGCAACGCCGATAGACATTAACGGGTCGAGGATAGATATATCGGTAAATTTGATGACGATAGCGCCGATAAGGACAATCCCCCAGCCGAGTACGTCTTCAAGCATATGCAGATTGACCGCTTTTTGATTGATAGAGTCGCCTTCACGGGTTAGAAAGGTAGCGAAAAGGTTTACACATACGCCGACGATAGCGAAAATTATCATACCGTTATAGTGAATATCTTTCGGGTTGATAAGGCGAAGAATGGCGTGGTAAATAACGAGTACAGAGCCGAGTAAGAGTATCAAAGTCGTGATTACGCCACCGATAACGGCGTATCTTGCGTAGCCGTAACTGTATTTTTCGTCCGGTTGTTTTTTGCTTTTCTTTTCAAAAACCAACGCGACGAAGATACTTACCGCGTCGCCGAGGTCGTGAACGGCGTCCGAAAGGATAGCTATGCTACCCGTAAATATTCCGCCGATAAATTCGAATAGGGAAAATGCTAAATTGAGAATAAAGGCAAACAAAATGTTTTTTTCCGTTTTCATAACTCCTCCGCATTGACAAAAGTTTGATTTTATGGTACAATGTATTCGTTACCGAACGGTTTGTACGATAAAAGTATACACGAAAAGGACGAAAAAAGCAATATATGATTTTTTCAAAGCGTTCGATAGCGAACAAATTTTAGATATTGTATGGAGAAAAAGATGGATAGACGGCAAAAAAAGACGAGAGAGGCGATATTTATTGCGTTTACGGGGCTACTTTCGAAAAAGCATTACAACCAAATCACCGTTGGGGAGATTATAGAGAGAGCGGACGTGGGCAGAGCTACCTTTTACGCGCATTTTGAAACCAAGGATTTTTTATTGAAAGCGCTTTGCGAAGAACTCTTTTGCCATATCTTTGACGCGAGCGAGGCGGGCGGGGAAAAACACCGTCATATTTTTGATTGCGACGCGCCCGCGTCCGTTAGCTTGCATTTATTTGAGCATTTACAAAAAAACGATAATAATATTTTAGAGCTACTTGCTTGCGAGAACAACGAACTGTTTTTGCGGTATTTTAAGGACAACTTAAAAAAACTGATGGAAAGGAAACCGCAAATTTTCGGGGTAAAAAAAGCCGATAGTCTTCCTGAGGCGTATTGGATTAATCATATTGCGGTAACTTTTGTGGAAACGGTTAAGTGGTGGGTAGAAAACGGAATGCAGGAAGATAGCCAAACGCTTTGCGGATATTTTACCGCAGTGTTATAAAAGAACTGCGTGGAAGTGCTTGACACGCGCTAAAAAAACTGTTATAATATTTGCACAATAAATATTCTTTGGGGCGGGGCGAAATTCCCCACCGGCAGTAAAGTCTGCGAAGAAAGGCGTTCGTGCCTTTCCCGATTCGGTGCAATTCCGAAACCGACGGTAAAGTCCGGATACGAAAAGAAGAAAACGCGGGAACGGCGAAGTCGTTTTTCGCGCTTTGGTTTTGAGCCGTACGCCCCGAAAGTTCGGGGTATTTTTATTGTAGAGGATAGCTATGTTAGAAGTACAAAAGCAAGACGAAAATGAGCAAACCGTGGGGGCAGGTATGCGTTCAACTGAGCAAAAGAACAAAAAACAAATGCTGAAAGCGGTAATAAAAAAACGCTTTTCGGCGAAACGGATAGCGCTTATGGCGGTGTTCGTGGCATTGTCTTTTTGCGTGAGTTTGTTGGATTTTCCTATTTTCCCCGCAACGCCTTTTTTGAAGCTGGATTTCGGTAATACTTTTATTTTGCTGATTGCCTTTTTATTAGGACCTATCGAGGGGGTAATCGTTTGCGTGTTAAAAGAGGTTATCCGTATCCCGACGGGCAGTACGGGGGGCGTGGGCGAGCTTGCGAATATATTTGCGACCAGCGCGTATATTTTGTTACCGTCTATAATTTATCAGTATAAAAAGGGTTTGAAATTCGTCATACCTTCGCTTGTCGGTGCGTGTTTGTTGGGTACGGGCGTATCGCTACTTACAAACCGTTATATCAATTTCCCGCTGTATATGGGTGAGGGGGCATCGGCGTTTTTTGCGGAGAGCTTTTGGTTTATCGTGGCGTTTAATTTAATCAAGACGGTGGCGATTTCTATTTTGACCTTGTTACTTTATAAAAGACTGTCGAATTTCTTGAAAAATATGAAAATTTGAGCGTAAATATTTGCAAAAATTGCGCCGAGGTATTATAATAAAGATATGAGTATTTTTGTTTCTAATTCCCGCGAGCAAACGGAGGCGTTTGCCAAAGAATATGCAAAAACCCTGCGCGCCGGCGACGTCGTTTTGTTGGACGGCGATATGGGCGCGGGCAAAACGGTGTTCGCCAAGGGCGTTGCCGAAGGTTTGGGGATTCAAGAGGAAGTCACCAGCCCTACCTACGCGTATATGAACGATTACGACGGTAGACTGTTTCATTACGATTGCTACCGTATCGAATCGCCTGAACAGGCGGAGGCGCTGGGGCTTGCCGATTATTTTGATATGGGCGGGATTTGCTTGATTGAATGGGCGCAAAATATCGCGCCGTTGTTGCCCCGCACGGTCAAACGCGTGAAAATAACGAAATTAGACGAAACTCGTCGGGAAATTAGCTATTAAACGGCGAAAAGGAGAACGCTTTGAAAAATTATTTGGCTTTGGACACGAGCGGTGGATATTTGAGCGTGGTTGCAAAAAAAGGCGACCGCGCTTATAGCGTTTTCGTCGAGGATTGTGCAATGAAACAGTCCTCGCTGTTTATGCAAAAGGTGGACGAGGCGTTGAAAAAAGCCGAACTTAGCCTTTCCGAGTGTGATTTTTTCGCGTCGGTAGTGGGTGCGGGTTCGTTTACGGGGATTAGAATTGGGATTTCCGCCGTTAAAGGTTTTGCTTTGGCGACGGGCAAACCTACTTTGCCTATCACTTCTTTTGAAGTTATGGCATATAATACCGTAGAGCCTAAGGGCAAAATTCTTTGCCTTGTGGACGCGTTGCACGATTATTATTACGCATGCGGTTACGAGGACGGAAAAATCGTTTTGCCTCCTTGCTATATTGCGAAAGAACAGGTTTTAAGCCTCGTCGAACAAGGATATACCTTGCGTGCGACGGGCGTTTTACCGCTTGAAAGCGAGGCGGACATACAAATCGTGAGCGCGGTAAACGGCTTGCAAAACGCTGTGGAAGCGTTATCGGAAAAGGGTGCGTTCGGCGAGCTTACCGCCTTGTATATACGCAAAAGCTCGGCGGAATTAAACCGCGAGGGAACGGTATGACAATCCGCGAGTGGACGCAAAAAGATATTGCAAAAATCGCGGAAATCGAGGCGCGGAGCTTTAAGGACGCATGGTCGGTGGTGGCGTTCGAGGATATCTTAAAATACCCTATTCATCACTCGTTTTTGGTGGAAGAAGGGGGGCAGGTATGCGCCTACGCGTGTGTGCTGGTATTGTTTGAGGACGCGGAACTTGAAAATATCGCCGTGGATTTACCCTACCGCAATAAAGGTGTGGCGAAAGCGTTGATGGACGCTTTGCACGAAAAAGCCAAGGCTTTGGGCGCGAAACGGTGCTTATTAGAGGTGCGCGTAAGCAATTTGCCTGCTATTTCGCTGTACGAAAAATACGGGTATGAAAAATACGGGGTCAGGAAACGCTATTACGAGGACGGCGAGGACGCGTTCGTGATGCAAAAACAATTATAAGAATTATAACCGCATAAGGAGGACGGGGCTACGGACGGGATTTTATCCGAGGTTTCGTTTTTACAAAAGGGCGAGGGGAAGGACTTGGTGCTGTTGCACGGATATCTTTCCTGCAAGGAAAACTGGGGCGCGCAAATTGCGTATTTTTCGAAATTTTACAAGGTAACGGCGATTGATTTTATCGGGTTTGGGCAAAGCGCAAGCCTAAAATCCGCTTTTTCCGTGGACGATTACGCACGGTGGCTAAAAGAAGTGCTTGTATCGTTAAATATTCAAAAACCGCATATTCTTGCGCACTCGTTCGGCTGTCGCATCGCGGTGAAATTAGCGTCGGAAACGGACGGCGTGTTTGATAAAATCGTGTTAACCGGACCTGCGGGGATTATTTTAAGGCGGGGTTTGGGCTATAAAATAAAGGTAAAGGCGTATCGGTTCGTCAAAAAACTCGCGCCGAAATTCGCGGAAAAACGGTTTGGTAGCAAAGAATACCGTTCGTTATCCCCGATAATGAAAGAGAGCTATAAAAAAATCGTCAACGAGGATTTGCGCGGTTGCGCGAGTAAGGTGCATAGCCCTACGCTGATTGTCGAGGGCAGTGCGGATAGGGTGACGACGGAAGCGGAGGCGGAAATTTATTTGCAAAGCTTTCCCAACGCGCGTTTGGAAAAAATTGAGGGCGGACATTTTGCGTTTGCGGAAAATCCCGTGGCGTTTAATTTGATAGTAGAGGAATTTTTGTATGGATAACTTTTGGGCAAGACTGTCGGCGAGCGTAATTTGCGCTGTTATTTTTTGTTGTATGACCTATAAAACGGTGGGCGCAATGCAACAGGGCGGGTATAAAAACCGTACCTTCTACCGTTGGCTTCGCCGTGGCGATAATATGTTTTTTAACCGCCTCGCCGTTTTGTCGCTGTGCTTGGGGTTGACGACGGCGGTGTCGTCCGTTGCCTTTTCCTTTTTAGGCAGGACTTGGGCGTTGCTTATCTCCGCGTTGCCTTTCTTTACCCTGCTCGGCGTATTTTTCGCCGTAGACTTAAAATATGCGCTGAAAGTACCTATTAAACTCACGGGCAGAGTTTATCGGCTTATGAGCGTTTACCTTCTCTTTACGGGTGTGATTAGTTACGGTTTTATCGCGTTGCTGTCCTTTTTGGCTATGAAAAACGGGTCTGAGCTGTACGCGATTATTTGCTATTTGCCGTTTGCGGTGATGCCGATGCTGTTGCCGTTTATCCTGTGTTTAGCGAACGGCGTCACGCGTATTTTCGAGAACGCGCGCAACGCGAAATTTGTAAAACGGGCAGGGCAGGTATTAGACGAAACGCAAATTATCCGCGTCGGCGTGGTGGGAAGTTTCGGGAAAACTTCTGTGAAAAACATCTTAAAGAGTATTCTTTCCGAACGGTTTGACGTGGTGCAAACGCCCGAATCGTACAATACGCCGATAGGTATTGCCAAAACGGTATTTTCAGAAAATTTTTCTAAAAAGCAAGTGCTAATCGCGGAAATGGGCGCGCGGAAAACGGGGGATATTGCCGAGCTTTGCGCGCTTGTCAAACCCGATTACGCCGTGTTTACGGGTGTGTGCGAACAGCACATTTCCTCGTTTAAGAATATAGAGAACGTCTTTGCGGAAAAGAGCGAAATTATCAAATGCGGGGCGCGCGTCGTGTGCGCGGAAAGCCTGCGCGAACAGGTGACGGAACGCTTTGGCGAAACCGCGGATAATATTGTTTTCGCTTTGGGCGAGGGAATAACGAATTTGCATTTAACCGCAACGCAAACGCAATTCACCTTGCGTTTGGGCGAGGAGGAAATCGAGGTGCAAACCTCGCTGTTGGGTTACGCGGGCGTGGAAAATATCTTGCTTTCTGCTACGCTTGCCAAGGAAATGGGTTTAACCGCGGAAGAAATTGCGCGCGGTATCCAAAAAATAGAGGTCGTTCCGCATAGATTACAGCTGACGCAAAGCGGTGGCGTGTATATTTTAGACGACGCGTACAACGCAAATCCGCGCGGGGCGTCGGAGGCGTTGGTGGCGCTTTCTCGGTTTTCCGGTCGTAAATGCGTGGTTACGCCAGGTATCGTCGAATGTGGGGTTTTGGAAGAGAAAATCAACGCTGTGTTGGGCAGAAAAATTGCGCAGGAGCGCTTAGACCTCGTGATTTTGGTCGGGGATACGCTCGTCGGCGCGGTGAAAAAAGGGTATTTGGAAAACGGCGGGGAATGTAGTAAATTAGTAGTGGCGCGGAGCTTAGAGGACGCGAAACAAACGCTGAGCGAATGGGTCGCACCCGGCGACGCCGTATTGTTTTTGAACGATTTACCCGACGTTTATTAAAGACACATTCAAAAAACGCAAAAGAAACACCAAAGCAAACGACAAAGCTTGCGGAGGTGTTTTTTTATGCGGAAAGTAGCGGTGGTGTTTGGCGGTAGGTCGTGCGAAAATGAAATTTCCGTGCTGACGGGGGTGTTCGTACTCAATTTAATCGATAAGACGAAGTTTGTGCCGATTCCTATATATATACATACGGACGGGGGAATGTATACTTCTTCGAAAATGACGGATATAGCGGTGTTTCGCGATAAAAGGTACGCGCAATTTAACCGTGTGTTTTTAGACGGCGGGGTGCTGTACGCGTTCGGCGGGGGTAAAAAGATAAAACGAATTTGCAAAATCGATGCGGGGATAAACTGTTGCCACGGCGGGTTGGGCGAGGGCGGGGGTATTTCCGCGATAATGGAATGGAATGAAATACCCTTCGCCTCGCCAGATATTACTTCGTCCAGCGTGTTTATGGATAAATGCACGACGAAAATGATTATGCGCGCGTTAAATATCCCCACCGTCGATTATATCCGCGTCAACGAAGCGGACTATAAAAAACGCGGGGCGTTTTTGCTCAAAAGTATTTACTCGCGCTTGAAATACCCCGTCGTCGTCAAACCTGCGCATTTAGGCTCGTCTATCGGTATCAGCGTAGCCAAAACGGAGGACGAGGCGAAAACGGCGATTGAAAACGCGTTTTTGATAGACGATAGGGTATTGATAGAAAAATATTTAGAGGATAAAAAGGACGTCAACTGCGCGGTATATTCGCTAAACGGCGAGATATTCGTGTCCGAACCCGAAACGGCGTTTTTGGACGGTTTTTATTCGTTCGAGGAAAAATATATCCATCGGAAATCGGACGGCGAACGGCAGGATTTAAGCGTAAAAGGCGGGGGCAGGTATGAGCTGAAAGGCGAACTGCGCGAAAAAATCCGTTCGTATACCAAGACGGTATATAAGCGAATGAATATGCGGGGCGTAGTGCGTATGGACTTTTTGGTGAGCGAGGGAAAGGCGTATCTTTGCGAGGTAAATACCGTACCCGGCTCGCTTGCGTATTACCTGTTTTGCGAACGCATTTCAGACGCGCGGACCTTTTTTAGCGATTTGATAGAGGACGCTATCAAAGAGTTTGCGTTAAAGGACAAAAAAATTATATCTACGGGGATTTTAAGTGAGGTAAAGGCGAGTTATAGGAAATAAGAAAGGCGGGGGAATAATTACGCGGAAAAAGCGGGAATTATTCTCCCGTTTCCGTTGACAAATACGGGGTTTTGGGGTATAATATAGCATAGAAGTTTATAAAAATAAGAGGCAAGAATGGACATACTTAAATTGTACCCCGAATGTAAAGATTATCTTTGGGGCGGAACGCGGTTAATCGACAAATACGGCAAACAAACGGATAGGCGTCCTTGTGCAGAGAGCTGGGAACTGTCCTTTCATAAAGACGGACCTACCCGCATACAAAACGGTGCAACGCTTATGGAAAGCGTTACGCAAAAAGAGCTTGGGCAAAACTGCGAGGATTTTCCGTTCTTTCCCGTACTCATTAAGCTAATCGACGCGAAACAGAATTTGTCCGTACAAGTACATCCGTCCGACGATTACGCTTTGAAGTGCGAAAACTCGTTCGGCAAAACGGAAATGTGGTATATCGTCGACGCGGACGAGGGCGCGGGTATTTATTTAGGGTTTAACCGCGATATTACCGAGCAAGAGCTTTGCGAGGCGATTGAAAACAATACGCTCACCGACCTTTTGAATTTTTACGAGGTGAAAAAGGGCGAGTGCTATTTTATCCCTGCGGGCGTAATGCACGCTATCGGCAAGGGTTGTTTGATTTTCGAGGTGCAACAAAACAGCAATTTGACCTACCGCGTGTACGATTACGGCAGGCTGGGCGTAGACGGCAAGCCCAGAGCGTTACATATCGATAAGGCGCGTAAAGTGACGAACTTGAAAAAATTCACGCCGAAATCGTGGTGTAAGAGTAAGTATTTCACTTCGTTCCCGCTGATTATCGAGGGAAAAAGCGAATATCAAACGGACGAAAAAAGTTTTGCGTGCGTAACCTGCGTTTCGGGCGAGGGTACGCTTGCGGATAAAAAAATAACGGCGGGCGACAGCTATTTCGTGCCTGCGGGTTACGGTAAATTTACGCTTAGCGGAAGTATGGAGGTTGTTATGACGGAAATTCGCAAATATTATTTGGGTATCGATTTAGGCGGTACGTTCATCAAAGGCGGAATCGTGGACGATAAGGGCGAAATCGTAATTTCGGATAAAGTGCCTACCGAATCGGAAAAGGGCGCGGAGGGCGTAGCGCAAAATATCGCGCGCCTTTGTAAAATGCTTTTGGATAGGGCAGGTATGCAAGCAAGCGATATGCAGGGCGTCGGCGTTGGCGTTCCGGGTACGATAGACGGCAAAGCGGGCGTGGTGGTGTACGCCAACAATTTACACTGGGAAAACTTCGCGCTGGGCGCAAGAGTAGAAGAGTTGGTCGGCTTACCCGTTAAGCTTGCCAACGACGCCAACGTCGCGGCGCTTGGCGAAACTAAGTTCGGTTGCGGTAAGGATTACCAAAATACCGTTTTGGTCACGCTCGGTACGGGCGTGGGCGGTGGAATCGTTATCGACGGAAAACTTTTCGAAGGGAATCGCGGTGCGGGCGCGGAAATCGGGCATACGGTTATTAGCGCGTTCGGCGAACCTTGTACTTGCGGTAGAGCGGGGTGTTTCGAGGCGTATTCGTCTGCGACGGCGCTCATTCGCGACACCAAACGCGCGATGCAGGCGGACAAGCAAAGCAAGATGTGGGAAATCGGTTCGTTGGATAAAGTGACGGGAAAAACGGCGTTTGATTACGCTGATACGGACGCGAGTGCGAAAAAGGTCGTGGATAATTATATCAAAATGCTGGGCGTGGGTTTGACGAATATCGCGAACGAGTTCCGTCCCGAAGTGATTATGCTCGGCGGTGGCGTGTGTGCGCAAGGCGATAATTTGGTCAAACCGTTGCAGGCGTTTTTGAATAAAGAAATTTATGCGGGTGACAAAGGTCCGTCCGTCAAAATTTTAACGGCGACCTTGGGGAACAGCGCGGGACTGTTGGGTGCGGCTGCGTTGTTTATGGAATAATTAGGAAAATTATTATAGTTTTTAGGCAAATACGACAAGTAATACAGGTAATTTCCTTGATATAATTATATTAGAAAATTGCAAGGAGAAAACAAAATGAATTACGTGGAAAAATTTGAAAAATTAGGCTTTGGGCTGTTCGTGCATTTCGGTTTGTATAGCGTAATCGGCAAGGGCGAATGGTATTTCACGGCGAACCCCAAGCCGGACAAGGAAAAATATTTCAAAATTCCCGAAAAGTTCCGTATCCGCAAGGACTGGGCGAAAAAACTCGTGAGAACGGCGAAAGAGGCGGGCTGTAAATATATCACGCTCACCACCCGCCACCACGACGGTTTCTCGCTGTACGATACTTGCGGACTTAACGAGTTCGACGCGCCACATTCGGCGTGCGGTAGGGATTTGGTGCGCGAGTTCGTGGACGCGTGCAACGAGGCGGGTATCGTTCCGTTCTTTTATCATACCTTGCTGGACTGGTGGCATAAGGATTTTGACGATAATTTCCCCGCGTATATCGATTATTTGATAAAAAGCGTGGAAATTTTATGTAAAAATTACGGCAAAATCGGCGGGCTGTGGTTTGACGGTATGTGGAGCAAAAAGGACGAAAACTGGCAGGAGGATAAACTGTACGCCACGATTAGAAAGTATCAGCCCGAGGCAATGATTATCAACAACACGGGCTTGGACGAGCTTGGAAAAGTCGGTCACCCCGAACTCGACAGCGTAACGTTTGAGCGCGGAAATCCTTGTTTCGTGGATAATTCGGACAGACACCGTGCGGGCGAGATGTGCCAAGTACTTAACGACCACTGGGGTTATGCAAAAGAAGATTGTAACTATAAACCTACCAAGGAACTCATTGAAAATTTAGTGGATTGCAGAAAGTTTAACTGTAATTTCCTTTTGAATACGGGGCTTACGGGTAACGGCTTGGTCAACGCTATGGACGATTATATGTTGCGTACAATCGGTAAATGGATACGCTTAAATAAGGGGTTCGTTTACGGCGTGAAATCCAGCGAAATTACCGCCGACGGCGCGGATATTTTGAAGGGCGACGACGGGTATTATTACGCGGTGATAAAAGACGTACCTATGAGTAGCGACCCGAACGTCCAACGCGCAATGGCGGGCAAACAGGTGCAAGTCAACGCGCGGGTGACGAGCGCGCGGTGGCTGGATACGGGTGAAAAAATCGAGGTCAAGCGCGGAATGTTTAACGTGAAACCTTTTTCCTACGGAAGAAGTTTATCCGTGCGCGTGGCGCGGTTAAAGATAAAAAAATAAAAGGAGAGTAAAAAAATGATTTCGTTAAAAGACAAAGTAGTAATTATCACGGGCGGTGGCAGAGGTATCGGTTTCGGACTTTCGACGGCGTTTGCCAAAGCGGGCGCAAAGCTCGTTTTGACGGGCAGAACGGAAAGTACGCTCGTTTCGGCTAAGGAAAAATTAGAAAGCGCGTACGGTTGCGAGGTGCTTTGCGTAACGGCGGACGGCGCGGACGAAAACGCTATTCAAAACGTCATTGATAAAACGGTGGAAAAATTCGGAAAAATTGACGCGGTGGTAAACAACGCGCAAGCCTCCTCGTCGGGTAAAATGCTTATCGACCACACCAAAGAGGACTTGGATTTGGCTATCCATTCTGGGTTGTACGCTACGTTCTTCTATATGCAAAAAGCGTTCCCGTATTTGAAGGAAACCAAGGGCTGTATCGTAAACTTTGCAAGCGGTGCGGGACTGTTCGGTCGTATCGCGCAATCCAGCTACGCGGCGGCGAAAGAGGGTATTCGCGGTCTGTCGCGCGTGGCGGCGACGGAATGGGCGCCTTACGGTGTGCGCGTCAACGTCATTTGTCCGCTGGCAATGACGGAGGGTTTGCAAAAGTTTAAGGAAGAATACCCCGAACGCTACGAGCAAACGATTAAAGGCGTGCCGATGGGCAGATTTGCCGACCCCGAAAAAGACGTCGGCGGGGTGTGCGTGTTCCTTTGTTCCGACGAGGCGAGCTACGTGACGGGCGAAACGATTACCCTGCAAGGCGGTAGCGGATTAAGACCGTAAAAGTTGTTCAAGTAAAAATTTATCCCCTGCGACCTTTTGGGTCGCAGGGGATTTTGGTTTTATTAAAATTTAACGGTTATATCGTATTTTTCCGAAATACTTTTGAAATTTTCTTTTAATAGAGTTTCTTGCAAATTTAAGCCGTATGCAATGAAATCTTCTATGGTAAGACGGAAATAACGGGTAATTTTATACGCTTGGGAAATGGTAGGCAAAATTTCACCCCGCTCGTAAACGGAAAGCGACTGTCGGGGAATATCCGTCGCGCCCTCTAATACGATTTGCGTAATCTCTAAATGCGTTCGCAGTTCTTTCAGGCTTTTCCCAAACGCTTTTTTTATTTCTTCGTCCGTTAAGGCGGGAATAAAGGTCTTCATACTAATATTTTAGCCAATATATTGGATAAAGTAAATATAGTTCCAATATGTTGGCAAAAAACGCTTGACATTCCAATATATTGGCATTATAATAATACTATCATTACAAAGGAGGTTTTTTATTATGTTTTGTTCTAATTGTGGCAAGGAATTGCACCCTGAAGCGATTGTGTGTCCATATTGCGGGGTAGGAACGGGCAAAGCCGAGCATATATCGTTTCCGCAAAATAAGGCGGGGAACGGTATGGCGGTTGCGGGATTCGTTTGTTCGTTTTTCGTGCCGATATTGGGTTGGGTTTTCGGTGGTATAGGATTGGCGAGGGCGAGTAAGCGCAACGGAAAAGGCAAAGGACTTTCGATTGCGGGTATTGCGGTTGCCTCGGTTATGTTTTTCATATATTTAATTGGATTATAAGGAGATAAAATTATGTTTTGTAAATATTGTGGTAAAGAAACACCTGAAAATGCGTACGTATGTCTTGGTTGTGGTTGTGTAGTGGATAACAAAGCAGTAGGAAAAAATAGAAACGCCGGTGTGTTTGAAACGGAGGAAAATCCGAAAAACAGCTTACTGTTTAAGCTGTTTTTAATAATATCTTTTTCAATGACGCTTGTAGGGTTAGGAATG
>JAZSPG010000098.1:0-2059 GCA_045537295.1 Candidatus Scatosoma sp.
CGGTTCGTGCGGGAATTGTACCTTGCAACGCGCTTGTAACTGTCCGTTTCCCCGTTGTACTGGTAGAGGGAAACAACAGTTTCCTTGAAAGTGATACGTTTCATTGCTTGTTCCTCTCTTTCGGTTCGGGATTCAATTTGAACGTTCAAATTGAATCGGGTTTATCTTTCCTTGCCCCGTCAATTTGAACGTTCAAATTGACGGGGCGGCTTTCGGTTACTTGCTTTCGGGTTCGGTGTCCGCTTTCGGCGCGGGTTCGGCGTCCGCTTTCGGCGCGGGTTCGGCGTCCGCTTTCGGCGCGGGTTCGGCGTCCGCTTTCGGCGCATACTTTGCGCGAATTTGGCGCGCCTTTTGCATGTCGAAAGATACCACGTCGGCAAGGTTCGGCACGGCGTCGGGCTTGTTCACGAGTTCATACATGACGGCAAAGGCATAATGCCCCTTAATGCCATTAAGAACTAACACGTTCTTATAGCTCGTGAACACGTCGCGGATAGATTGCTTGAAATCGTCAATCGTCTGGACGGGGAAACTTATGGGTTCGTCCCCGTTATTGAACCACACGGACGGAATGACATATTGAACGGCTTGCGGGTTCGTCGCGGGGACGGGTTCCGCTTTCGGCGCGGGTTCGGCGTCCGCTTTCGGCGGGTTCGTCGCGCTTTTCGCGCCGCTTTTGCGTCCTTTTGTCGTGCGTTTCGTCGCGGGTTTTGCGTCGCCGTTTGTCGCGGCGTCGCCGTTCGTCGCGGCGTCCGCTTGCGGTTCGGCGGGTTCGTCCGACATAATATCTTGACGCGCTTCTAACCGCCGCGCAAGTTCTTTCGCCGCTTTAACCGTGATTTTCGCGGCGTCATATTTGGCGGGTTCGTCCGGCTTTTCGGGCGACGGGTTAAAGGCTTCTAACAGTTTCGGCATTGCGTCTGTTCCCCCGAACGGGATAAACTGAATCAACGCCGAAACCGACGCGCCCTTGAACACGTCATATCTGTTGTCGCCGTCAATGGCGGGAAGGTAGAAGAACTTCCCGACGCTCGACAACTGATTTATAAACGCATAGGAAAGCGGAGACCCCTTTTCATTTACCATGTGACGCCCGAAACTTTCGCTTGCGCAAAGTTCCTTAAAGTCCTTAAAGGGCTTTCCGGTCTCCGGGTTCACCAGATTCCCGTACAAGCCCTTTTCAGAGGCTTTCGCGGCAAGGACAGCAAGTTTATAATAACCGCTGTCAATTCCGCGAACCGTCGCGGCAAACGCGCCGATAACGTCCACGGTCTCCGCTTTCGCGTCGTTCGACACGCCGTCAACAAATTCAAGATTTGTCGCGGCGAAAGTGTCCTTTACGTCACGGGCGGATACCTTAACGACACTGGACAATTTCAAATTCGCAAGTTCTTTCATTTCGGATAACCTCTTTCCGTTTAGTGTCGGGCTTTAGTACCCGCCGCGCCTTGCTTGCGCTTACTGTGTAAGTTTGGCTTACACTCCGATAGGTTTACGGGGTTCGGCTTTCCCCTCTGCCCTGTCAATTTGAACGTTCAAATTGACAGGTACTTGAACCTATGCCTTTGTTGCCTGTCGGGCTGTCCTTATTCATGCGCCCTTGCTTCTATGATTGTACGTCCTTGCGCCCCCGTACAATGGGGTATCTTGCTTATAGTGCTTTGCCGTCCATGAATAGCGCGTGGCGTCCGGTTTCGCCCATACCCGCGCCTGTTCACTGTTGGCTATTCACTTTTCAAGGTACGCGCCGCATTTGTTCCGGTTCGGCTTCCGACGCAATACCCGCTTTCGCGTCCGCTTGCACGTTGCGCCCGTGCTGTCATGTTTCGATTGCCTGTCCCCTTGCGGCTTTCCCGCGCCCCCGTGTTTCCTTCCTTAACTCTGCCGTCATTATAACACGGGGTTGCAAAAAATGCAAGAAACAAATTATTACAATCAGGTAACAAATTGTAACTTTTACAATACCATGTGATATGGCGATTTGAACGCTCAAATTACGGGCTTATATCGTGTAATGTGATAGTAAATATCTGGACTTGCATTTTTTACAATCACTTCA
>JAZSPG010000023.1:0-2413 GCA_045537295.1 Candidatus Scatosoma sp.
AAATTTTTAATCGAAAAAAAGCATTGTTTTTGGACTTAAAAACCGGCTTTTTTTAGCGTAAAAAAACCGTTTTTTTTTGTGTATTTTCAAGGTTTTTTTAGCTTATTTTTATAAAAACGAACGCCCTTTAAGGTTGCAGGACCTTAAAGGGCGTGTCTAAAAATTCGCATTTTACCTTTTTTTCTCAATAACTTTTCTATACCCGCCGTCACCGTAACGTACACACTTGGACACACGTGCAAGCGTTGCCGAGGAAATTTCGGTTTCCTCCGCGATTTCGTTATACGTTTTACCCTGCAACAGCATTTTTGCCGCGCGCAAACGCTGGCTCATTGCTTCCAATTCCTTAATCGTACATAAATCGGCCAAAAAGCTTTCCGCTTCCTCTATGCTTTCCAAGGCCAAAAAAGCCTCGTACAATTCCCGTCGCATCGTCTTATCGTTTTTCAGCGTCATACAAATTCCCCCTTAGTCCGCCTTCGCAAAAAACGCCTTAGTCTTTTCACTTTTCGGCGCGTCGAAAATTTCCGCAGGCGTACCCATTTCCTCAATCACGCCGTCCGCCATAAAGATAATTTTATCCGAAACGCTACGCGCAAATTCCATCTCGTGCGTAACGATAATCATCGTCCTACCCTCGTCGCGCAACCCCTTAATTACCTTCAACACCTCGCTCGTCAGCTCAGGGTCGAGCGCGCTCGTCGGCTCGTCAAAACATAAAATATCTGGCGAGAGTGCCAAAGCCCGCGCAATCGCCACGCGTTGCTGTTGTCCGCCCGAAAGCTCGCAAGGATAATTAACCAGCTTATCCGCAAGCCCCACGCGCGACAAAATCGCCGTCGCCTGCGCCTCGTTCTCTGTCCTCAACGCTTTCATAGCCTTTTTCCGCGCAAAAAATTTAACGCCCTGTGCTTTCAATACCCGTTCCGCCTGCAAATCCATTGCCAGCGTCACGTTCCTCAGCGCGCTATACTGCGGAAACAAATTAAAATTTTGGAATACCATACCGAAAGTCAACCGTTTCTCTCTCTTTTCGGCATTCTGCCCCGTGCCGACGGGAAAAACCATCTCGCTGTCCACGGCAATCACTCCGCTATCCGCAGTTTCCAAAAAATTCAAACAGCGCAACAGCGTGGTTTTCCCGTTTCCCGACGAACCGATAACCGAAACGACCTCGCCCTTTTGCATCTCGAACGATACCCCCTTCAAAACGGCGGTATCCCCAAAATTCTTCCGTAACTCTTTCACCTCTAAAAACGCCATAATTACACCTTATAATAGGACAATTTCTTTTCCAGCCAACCCAATAACAAGGTCAAAAGCCCGTTAAAAATCAAGTAAAATGCGGTTGCATACACGAATGGCGTTAAAATAACGTAATGATTTACCGCGTGCTTCGCCGCGTTCAAAAGGTCGATAACCCCAAGCACTTGCGCCAACGAAGTATCTTTTACGAGCGTAATAATTTCGTTGCTCATCGGCGGTAAAATGCGCCGTATCACCTGCATTAACACGACTTTTGAAAAAATCTGACCTTTCGTCAAACCCAAAACCTTGCCCGCCTCGTATTGTCCGACGGGAATCGCCTCAATCCCCGCGCGGTAAATTTCCGAAAAATAACAAGCGTAATTAATCACGAACGCCAGCGCGACGAACAAAAACATCGTCGCGTTTATCGAAATATGCAACGCCTCGGCAAGTTCCTTCGTCGGCACGCTGAACAAATACATCGGAATAAAACTCACCAACAAAATCTGCAACATCAACGGCGTACCCCGAATAATCCAAACGAGAACCTTGACGAACCACTTCAACGGCTTAAATTTAGACATAGCGCCAAACGCCAGCAAAAGCCCCAACGGCAACGCCAAGGCAAGCGTTATGGCAAACAGTAAAACCGTATTGCCAAAACCCTCGGTAAGCTCCCGAATAATTTCCCAAAATCGTTCCATTTACTACCCCGACTTACTCTTCTTTCTCGCCGACGATAACCGTCTCGCCCGCCGAACCGCTTTCCGCCGTCATAATCGCATCAGCCATGCTCTCTTTCGTCGTATACTTACCCGCGTCGGACTTCAAAATAACCGCTACCTGCTTATTGAAGAGATACGGAACGGAAATACACATTTCCGCCTCTCTTTCCGCCGTAATCGTCATACCGTTCCAAACGAGGTCAATCGTCCCGTCGGCAAGCTTCGCCTCCTTCGTGCTCCACTCAATCAACAAAAATTCCACTTCCAAATCCACCTCGTATTCCGCATTCAGATACGCCACGGTCTTTCTGGCCAGCTCGATATCAAACCCCGTCAACGCCCCGCTTTCCTCATACGCAATAGGCGCGAATAAGGTGTACCCAATAACGATTTTCCCTGACGCAACAACGTCGTTCCAACTACTATCCGTCGCATTCGCA
>JAZSPG010000038.1:0-1500 GCA_045537295.1 Candidatus Scatosoma sp.
AGCTTATTGAGGCAATCAGAGTTAGCGTACTGCGTCAAAAAGACGGAAATCATTTGACCACTGACAATATCCCCGCACTTTTGGACGAAAATATGCCACAACAGGCTATCGTCAGTGCTTTGAGAAAATACAGTAAATAAAAGAAAATAAAGAAATATTAAATAAATTCTTTGAAAGAAGTGAGTTAATTGCAAAAAATTGGTGTTTTTATTTGTTGGTGCGGAAGCAATATCGCGGCAACGGTAGACGTGGAAAAGGTAGCAGAAGTTATCAAGAGCGAACCGGGCGTCGTATTTTCCGCAAATTACCAATATATGTGTTCGGAAAACGGTCAACAGCTTATTAAGCAAGCGATTAAAGAACACAACTTAACGGGCATCGTCGTCGGCGCTTGTTCGCCGAGAATGCACGAGGCGACGTTCCGTAAAGCAGCCGAGTCGGCGGGGCTTAACCCTTACCTTGTAGAAATCGCGAATATCCGCGAACATTGTTCGTGGATACATAAAGATATGGACGAGGCAACGGAAAAGGCGATTATCCTCGTTCGTACCGCGATTGCAAAGGTAAAACTCAACGCTCCGCTTATGGCGGGCGAAAGCCCCGTGGTAAAACGCGCACTGGTAATCGGTGGCGGTATCGCGGGTATTCAAGCCGCGCTGGATATTGCGGAAGCAGGTTTTGAAGTGGATATCGTCGAAAAGAACGCAACAATAGGCGGTAGAATGGCGCAAATCGATAAAACGTTCCCTACGCTCGACTGTTCCGCTTGTATTCTCACGCCGAAAATGGTGGATTGCGCGCAAAACGAAAAGATTGATATTCTCTCGTATTCGGAAGTAGAGGACGTCAAGGGTTTCGTGGGTAATTTCAGCGTAAAAATCCGCCGTAAAGCAAGATTTGTAGACGAAACGAAGTGTACGGGCTGTAAAATTTGTATGGAAAAATGCCCCTCGAAAAAAGGCTTGAATACCTTTAATATGGGCTTGAACAACCGTCCCGCTATCTACATTCCGTTTGCACAGGCAATTCCCAACGTAGCGGTAATCGACCCCGAACAATGTATCAAATTAAAGACGGGCAAGTGCGGTATTTGTCAAAAATTCTGCGGTGTGGGTGCGATTGATTACGAACAAAAGGATACCTTTATTGAGCGTCAGTACGGTGCAATCGTCGTAGCGACGGGCTTTAAGCCTATTGCGCTTGATAACTTCAACGAATACGGCTATGCGGATAACAAGGACGTTATCACCTCGTTAGAACTTGAACGCTTGATGAACGCGGCAGGTCCTACGAACGGCGTTTTGCTCCGTCCTTCCGATATGAAACACCCCAAGGTGATTACCTTTATTCAATGCGTAGGCTCGCGTGATAGTAGCGGTTGCGGTAAACCTTACTGCTCGAAGATTTGCTGTATGTATACGGCAAAACACGCAATGCTTATCCGTGAAAAATACCCCGACACCGAGGTACACGTATTCTATATCGACGTGCGTACCCCTG
>JAZSPG010000031.1:0-13105 GCA_045537295.1 Candidatus Scatosoma sp.
ACCTAAGATAGTTATCTATCGATATTTTTTCCATATGTATGCGCATGATATGATTATAGATTGATTTTTGGCGGATTTTGATTTGCTTTTTGGGATTTGCTATGTTATACTATTAGTAGAATCCAGCAAGACACAGAAACCAAAACCTTAGTAACTAAGGATAGAGGACACGTGAAGGAAAAAATAAAAAAGAAAAATCCTTAGTGACTAAGGTACAAACAACAGGAGGTAAGTTATGGAAGCGGCAAGATGCGATTTGTGCGGGAAACCGGTTAGTAGCTGGTTGGAAGTGTGCGGCAAGCTCAATGCTTGCCTTGATTGCGCGGCAAGTGTTACGCTTGCGGGGTTGACTGGTGCTGGATATGCGCGTATCCAGCCGGATACCTTCCAGATGGACGGCGAAACCTTAGTGACTAAGGATACGCCGGATGTGATTCTGGACTACCAGGAGGCGAAACAGCGGTTGAGCGCTCCTTATGGAATGCGCGTGGACGCGAAACATCAGTTGAGTGGGGCGATGTCTGATATTCTACACGGTTCCTATGATTGGACGATTGAGGACATCGTTCAGCGTATCAAGGCTTTGGGCTTTGCCACGGAAGCGGCATTTTCCGCCCATATCGACGCTCTCATTGAAGGCGGGTATACGGAAGAAACGTCCTATGCGATAATTCTGTGGGCGCGTTATAACGAACAGACTGTCTGCGATGAAATCGGGACGCATTACAACGCGCTGGAAGAGCAGACTTCGGAAGAGGCTATCAAGCTTTTTATCGAAAGTGAGAGAGAGTTTGAGAAGGAACATTCGGAATATGCTTTCGGTACGCCGGAGCAGAAGGAATCCTTAGTCACTAAGGAATCCGAATCTATCGCATGATAGAATCAAATCCCTTAGTCACTAAGGGTTTGATATAAATTCAAAGGAGGACAAAACCATGTCTACCAACGAAAACCTGTCCGTCGTGAACGAATCCCCCGTCATTCTCTCCGCGCTCCCCACGATGTCCCTTGCCGAGTTTCAGGCGACTTCCTTCATGGAACCCGTCAATCGGTTGGCTTCCCGTATCCAGCGGGACAGCAAGACGGATACTGTCCTGCACATTGGCAAGCAGATTTCCAGTGAGGACGTGGCGGGGAAAATCCTGACGATTATTCGTGTCGGCTATGGAACCGCTCCGGCCACGGATATGCAGGGAAATCCCGTGTGGGAGACGAACGAGGACGGAAGTGTCCGTATGGACGAGAACGGCAATACCGTTCAGGCTATGGCAAAGTTTGCCGTGTGTCACTTCAAGGAGGCGCCGGGGTACTGGTACAACGGAGGAAAGATGTTGCAGGGCATTCTGGAATCCCTTGTGGACGAATGCGGCGACAACCCCGACGATTTGATGCTGCCTAATGTGAACGCGGCGCTGGAAGAAGTAGGAGGATTGCGCGCCTTTTTTGACTGGAAGGAATCCAGCAAGAACCGTGGACAGCGCTACATGAATATCATTGTCGCTTAACCCTTAGTTACTAAGGATTTGCGGCCATGGATATTTCATGGAAGGGTCAGGGCCGTAAATGGACGCTCAAAGCCGCGCAAAATGTGGGGCTGTTAGAGCTTATGAAGATGAACACGCAACAGCGGGCAGAATTGGCACAGTTCTATCGTAATCAGTTTATACTTAGAACTGAACAATTCGCCCGCGCCGGGCGTGTCGGTTACGCTCTCTCCAAAGTCTTTAAGGATATGGAGGACGTAAACAAGAAACTCAATTTTCATATGGACCCGTTCGACCCTATTATTGAAACGCATAGGCGTGTCCATTATTTATCCCCTGAATGGGCAGAACGTAAGAATCCACAAAATGCTCTTGCGTCCTATATTAACATTATGCAAGATTTCTTCAAGGCAAAATCTTCTACTGTTAAGGGATGGGACGCAATCGGATTGGCACAGGATAAAAGACTGTTTGGTTCCTTAGTCACTAATGTTTCCCGCTATCATTGGAAACGTAATCCCGATGGGAGTTATGCTCTTGATGAAAAGGGACATAGAATTAAGGAATGGTATATAACAACAGTAGAGCGCCCCGAATATCGTATGACAGATGCCGAACGCATTGTATTTTGGCGTGTCTATGAAGAAGTACGGAAAACCGGATGGAATGGGATTAACGATTATAGCTCCGATTCTCAACGGCTTTTTGCTACTAAATGGCAGACAGGCGATTTTAACCATTTGGATTTTGAATCAGCATATAAGGTATTATCTGATATGCTGGACGAACGTCCAAAGGGTTATGAAGAACATGTACCCGGCATTAAAGGGGATTTTTTTCAGCAGGACGGAGGAGACGATAATGGAGGATACGTCTTCTAAATCCTTAGTGACTAAGGATTATCCCGTCAATATGATGCCATTCTCCGATGAAGCAGTAGTTGCCCTCTGCTCTGAAATTCTCTTAGCAGAGGGCATCGGCAAGTACAATACCCTTAATATCCCCGCCGCGTTCGACACGGAAGCGTCGAGTTTCTATGATGGGGATAATGATTGGGAAGTTGGATTGCTCTATATCTGGATGTTTGGTATCAATAAGACTGTGGTTTATTCCCGTCGATTGGAGGATTTTGTATCCTTAGTGACTAAGGTTGACAGGTTCCTCAAAGAGTATAACAGTAGGCTGATTGTATACGTGCATTTTCTCAAATACGATTTCAGCTTTATTAAAAAGCTTTTTGAATGGGACGACGTATTTATCAGAGCTATGAGAGAACCTTTGTACGCAAAATATGGCAATATTGAGTTTCGAGATTCACTTTTACTTGCTGGTGGACGCGGACTTGATTATATTGGGAAACATTTGCGCAAAAAGGTTCTCAAGGCAACAGGAGATTTGGATTATAATAAAATTCGTACTCCTGAAACTCCTTTGACACAACAGGAACTTCACTATTGTGAAATGGACATTCGCGTCCTCTGTCAATATATCCGTGAGAAGATAGAGGACGATGGAGACATCACGAAAATTCCATATACCAATACTGGTTACGTTCGTAACTATTGCCGCAATGCATGTTTTGAGAAACGCGGACAGTATATGGATTTCATCGATGGATTAACACTTACTCCTGACGCATATGTACAATGTGAACGCGCATTTGGTGGTGGCGCAGTAGGTCCTAATATTAGGTATGTAGGACAAACAATAGAGAATTTGCATAGCTATGATATTAAGAGTAGCTATCCCTATGTTATGTGTACTCAATATTTCCCTATGCAATATCCGCTTCCCGTATCGAACAAAGAGGCTAACAAGAATTTAGAATCCTTAGTGACTAAGCATTGTTGCCTCTTTACTCTGGAAGTGTTTGACCTAATGCCAACACAAGAATTTTGCTTTCCTATTTCAGAGCATAAATGCAATGAAGTAATTGGAGCAAGAACTGCCTCTGGACGTGTTATTACAGCTATGTACGTTTCTATCAATGTTACAGAGCTTGATTATATCACGTACAAACGTTTCTATAATATCACTCCTGATAATTCCAGAGTATCCCGTTTCCGTATCTTTACTAAAGGCTATTTACCACGTCCTCTTGTAAAAAGTATTCTTGAGTTCTTTAATCGTAAAACTACTCTTGATGGTGTAGAAGGTAAAGAACAAGAATACATGATTAGCAAGAATATGTTAAATTCTTGCTATGGTATGATGGTGGAGAAAATCGCCCGTCATGAGTTTCTTTATCTCAATGATAAAGATTTCTATAAAGGCGGCATTGATTACGTGAAACAGGTTGTAGATTATAACGAAAAGCGTAATCGATTTCTCTACTATCCGTGGGGAGTATGGGTAACAGCACATGCGCGTTTTCGTCTCTATGATGCTATCTGGAATATTGGGGACGATTATCGATATGTTGATACCGATAGTGTAAAATTTGTAGGCGAACATTCCGCTTATTTTGATAAAGTTAATAAAGAGGCGGAACAAAATATTTATGCTCTTTGTAAGCGTATGCATTTTTCCTATAACTTTGCTATGCCGTGTTCTCCTGATGGGGATAGAAAAGTATTAGGAGTATGGGAACATGAGTATGACGCCGTAAAATTTAAGACTATCGGCGCTAAACGGTATCTTGTAGAGTATCCTAATGGGAAACTTTCTCTTACTGTTGCCGGAACCAACAAACAATCGACACTGGAATACATGGTAAAGCAATCCTTAGTCACTAAGGAATCTGTCTTTGACATGTTCAATGAGAATCTGGAAATCCCTGCTGAATACGCAAAGCGTACCATTTCCAAATTCATTGATGTTTTCAGGGATGGATGGGTAACTGATTATTTAGGTAATCGTTACTGGTATGAATCACCCTCTGGTGTCTACGTTACGCCTACCGGATATAGTTTCAGTATTACAGAAGAAATGCTGGATGCTATATTGTACCTTACACACGACGGACATTATAGTGAGGAGGATATATAATCCTTAGTCACTAAGGATAGGAGGATGCATAAAGTTTTGGTAAGATACATTGACATTCGCTATGTGTTAAAGGAAGTGCCGGACGCAAACTATTACTTGTTTCATGGAGAGCGGAGCAACGGGAAAACTTATTCCGCTCTTTCCTATGCATTAGATAGGTTCGTTGAGAGCGGCGAACAATTTGTATATGTTCGTCGCTACTCCGATTCTATCAGCGCAAGATATATGCGTTTGCTCTTCAACGGTAATGAGAAAACCGGAGACGTTCGTAATCACCTTAACCAGCTTGGCTATGATGGAATTGATTTCTATTCCAGCATGTTTTGGGCCACAGTCACTAATGAAAAAAAGAAACCCGAACGTGTCTGCCCTATCGGTTATACCATGAGTATCAACACATGGGAAACCGCAAAAGGTGGAAGTATGCCTGATGTCACTTCGATAATATTTGATGAATATCTCACGCGCAAATATTATCTTCCTAACGAACCTATTCTGTTTGAGAACCTTGTTAGCTCTATTGTGCGTGATAGAGATAATGTAAAGGTTATCATGTTGGCAAACACTGTATCATGGACTTGTCCATATTATACGGAATGGGGATTAACACATGTTCGTGACATGAAACAGGGAACGTTTGACGTATACAGTACAGGCGACGGCAAGCGCAAAATTGTCGTGTGCTATACGGAGCATGCCGGACCTAAGAAATCAGACGTATATTTCAATTACGACAATCCCCGTTCACGTATGATAACGGAGGGCGTATGGGAGACTGCTATGTATCCACGCATTCCAGAAACGCTGGAAGGCTGGACGATGGGAGAACCTTCCTATATGCAATCCATTGATGGATGGTGTGTTAAACTTCAACCAGCACAAACACCCGATGGAATGGAAGTTCTTCTCATATGGGACAATGGAAAAACCTTAGTCACTAATGTTCCTCCCTATATCGATAAGAGATACAAAGACAGAATAATCTATACGGATACTTTCTATCCATGCGCCAACGTGCGGATGGCCATCACAAAGCACAATGACCCGTATAGTCTATTCGTCTTGAATGCTCTTAAACAGGGAAGAGTATTCTATGAAAACAACACTGTGGGAGAGAACGTAAGAAACTATCTGAAATTCTCTACAAGCTATTCACCTATTCCGGCATAACCTTAGTCACTAAGGATAAAGCAATACCCCGTGGGGAAATCTCCCGACGGGGTATTGTTATCTCAAAAAAGGGAAGAGGGTTAGAAATCCCCTTTTGAGAAACCTTAGTAACTAAGGATTAGGTTGCAAGCCCACCTGCTACTACCAGTATAAATTCACTGGTAGTGAATCCACCTGAAAAGTTAAGACGCTGAATGATAGGATTGCTATACGCCTTAAACACTCCATCGTCCAAATACAAGTTATAGAGATTTTCCTGACGTGAGATAATGGCATCATTATCAAGCGCGGAATCTTTCCAACTCATAAGTGCGTCTACTGTTCCAGCGATACTATAGAGATTATGATTACCAACGACAATTCCTGTAACATAATAATATCTTGAAAAGTCGTCAATAAACATATAGTTACAACGATTCAAAATCCCCGCTAAATCACCCTCAATAAGGATAGCTGGATTAAGAATATCGCAAGATTCACGTAACGTTCCCTCTCCGCTCCACAACTGAATAATATCTTTAGTCCAATAGTTAGGAGGAGAATTATTACGATAGAGAGTAACAGTCATATATAACTACCCTCTTTCAATGCTTCATAGAGCATAGCAAGCTCCGTATCTGTACAGGGAACATTCTTAAGTTCTACTTGCTCAACTTTTGTATATCCTTCTAATGTATTAAGTTTAGCCGTAATATTAGAAGGATAACCAACAAAGTGATTATAGCTTTCTGCTAAAGATTGGCGTGGACGTGTAATAATTACATAGGGTTTTTGTGTGCCGAGCAATCCTAATCCGCCTGTTATTGTTCCGGAAATAGTAGTATTGATTTTACTACCCATAACTCGACCTACAGTATAAGGAACCGTTGCCATATGAGTAGCTCCAGCAAGTGCAGTTACTCCACGTTGTTGACCTCTTGCCATTTGCAAAGCTTCTTTCGCATTCTCATAAGCATTATTAGCGTTATTGATAGCTTCATTACGAATTTCCGCATTACTGGTAAATCTACCACCAGCTCCGCGTATTACTTTCGGCAATGAATATGCTTCTCCACGTGTGGCATACGCACTTGCAAGATTTTGTCTTGCAGTATCAACAGCTTCATTAGCATTAGTAACTAAGGCCCCTGTACCAGCTCCCTTCATAATAGCAATGCTACTTACAGCAGATATAAATCCTGAAATCATTTGGGAAAAATCACTACCAGAAAGAGGCAATGCTAATGCCATACTTCCAGAATATTCCCCGAATAGACTTTCATAGGTATTACCTTCACTACTTTCATAAGTGAATAAATACGCTACACATCCACCTGTAAGAACATCACAGCGATACTTTATCCCCATTAACTTTCCCATCACTATATCTGGATTCAATTCTACAGAACCAATATAAGGAAGGAATAAAGTTATTTTAGTATACGGGGAGTAGTCCAGATAACTATCCCAAAAAGGTTGAAATCGCAAAGTACCCATATTAACATCCTGATATTGTTGTTTAACAATATAGGAATTAACATTAGTCACTAAGGGTCCCAAACCTATTGCATGTTTGTTATTACCTCTAATAGGAGTAAATGGAAGTACATGCAAAGATACTATAGCATCCATAGGATTAGAGAAGATATTACGCAAACCATTCCACAAAGCCTCTGTGACGGAATTAGAATAAAGATAATCGCCTAAATCTTTTAATTCTGTCAAAGAAGGATTGTAAACAGTTACAATACCTTTTCCTGTCCCTTGTCCAGCTGCTACATCATAACAGATTCCAGTAGCAGGCATTGATGGCATTAGAATATTATCGGATTCATCATCAAAAGAACCTATCGGGGTTTCACTTTCAGAGTTTCCGCCTTGCTGGTTAGGGTCACCTTCAAATCCGACATATACTAATACATCGCTATCCATAGCAGGCATGATAAAATTACCTGTATTAGTATTCTTATCAAAGTTGATTTCCAGATTATCAGCATTACCGGAAACTTTATTGACACGGAAACTTGCAAGTGTTTCTACTGAAAACTCTACATTGCTTCCAGCGTCAAAAGCCTTAACTACTCCGTTTACAACTTTATTTGCAACTGCCTGAATGAAATTAGATACAGAATTAAATGTTAACGGAAGACTGGTAACAGTGTTAAAGTTTAATGTTAACGAACCATTATACAAATTTACTCCTGTACTTGAATCAATATCTGATATAGTAGCTTGATAGTTATAAATACTCCCATCAATTACAAGGCGTTCATAAATCGTAAATTGACTACGAGAGGCAAAATAAACGACATTACCAATCTTACCCCACATAACATCACTTGGCGTATAAATTGATAAACTCTGACTACCACCAGAAGCTATTTGCGTCCAGCTTGTAGGCGCATCTGTTGCTTTTCGATATTCGGTAATACCCGGTACAATAACATTACCTAAAGAGGCAGGTATTACTTGCCAAACCACTGATAAAATATCATTAAAACTCGGAGTAACAGTAACATTTCCAGAAGGCATTACAAAACTGAATTGAGTATCATTTAATCTTGTTACTTCAATATCAGTTGTTCCCTGTCTAACCGTTAAACCAGCAACAGTATAACCAGCATTAGGAGATACAGTTACTGTTACAGTATTTCCCCAAATAGAAGAGCTTACACCAGTTGCAGAACCATACTGTGAAGTATTATAAGTTACAGTAAAACTTTTCTTTTGCGGGGTTGCTACAATCCTAACGCCGTTAATAGGCATTGTAAACGTCAACTCATAATCCACGCTGGAATATGAAGCAGAAACAACTACATCACTAACGCCTTCTGTGGTAACTAAATCAGCAACAGATACAGAAATACCGCTATAAAGATTTGAATCAGCAGTAAATCTATAAGTGAACAAGTCTCCGATAATATCACCAGAAACTTTAGTGATAGTAACAATACCAGAGGGATTAGATACTAACTCAACATTAGGAATGTAATATCCCTCTAACATAGTAAGGAGAGCTGGAGTGATAGAATCATAAACATTAACATCATCCAACAAAGGAAAAGATGCACTTACGAAAGAACTTGCATACCATACCCATGCTTCTGTAACCGCAAATATCTTATCATTATAAGCTACATTACCGCTTGTATTTTTATCATAATATTGGTAGTCGGTAAGAGAATTTGTCTGATTAAAATATACCTTAAACGTATCATAATCAGCCATCAATCCGGAGAAAAGAGCTTTTACACCACCACCAAATCTGATAAATCCAGATTTATTAAAGAAATTAGGAGCGGCATAATTTCTCAATCCCTCAGTATTTCTTACAACTAACAAAGAACCTTTTGATTCTAAATCTGCTCTTGAAGTTATTTCTCCATCAGCAACAATCGGTAATGAAACTGCGCCCGTACTTAATTCGTCAATTGTCATAATTATCTCCTTTCCCTACTCCATGGGGACTTAATAATCGCTACTTATCAGTATCCCCATGTTTCGTACTAAACCTCTAACATACGTTAGGCTACAATCCCTTAGTAACTAAGGATTACGTATAGGTCAACGTCTTCCCATCGACCGCCCAATAGTGTTCAGAAACATTCGCCGCATAAAGCCGCTTGTTCGTCCTGTCATACCACGCAGGAACGGCCATATAGTAGACTTCCGCCAGATTGATATTGGAAATCGTAATATTCGTCGCAATCGCCAACGACGCTTCCACATTGAAGTCAAACACGTTGGACAACTCCGACACAGTCGATTCCGCCATATCCAGCACGAACGTCACATGAGAGTTTACCATTTTACACCTCCTTAGTCACTAAGGCTTATACCAACCGGAACACGACGACATTCTCATCCGGCGACACAAAGAAGCCGCCGAGCATATCGTCAAAATAGTTTGTGTAATTACCACGCGCATTATACGCCGCACGCACATCGTGTTTCTCCGTGGAAACGCCCAAAGCCCATTCGTCATAGACGATAGCCAACAGACCGGAAATGTCAGCTGTCACAGGATTTTCAGCGCCCAAATCGACAACGGCTTTGACGCTCATTCTATCCGCCAGAGTTCCACTGGTTCCCATGCCCTGCCACGCGGGAATAACATCCGCGTCAGGGATAGCAAGAGAACCAGTGTTAAACTGGTTGGGCGCATCATGGAGATACACCCCTGCAGAACGCGCAAAGTCAGACAGCATGACGGTTTTCTGCCTCTCAGGAGAGGACGCACTCTCATAATGAGAGGAGTTGAACAAACCAGTCACCAACCGCATTTGATCACGTACAATCCCCATACGATAAATAGCGTACCTGTTAAATCCCTCATTGAAAAGGGCATTCGTAGCAGTAAGGGATTGACCGAAAAGCTGATTGTATTCCGACAAAAGTTGAATATCCTGCATTCCACCGGCATTAACTGCCATAGCGGCAATACCCTGAAACAGACGCATAATCAGCTCGTCCCACGCACGCCTGTGGGAATTTGTCCGCGCCATTTCCAACATACCGATAAAGGACATTAACTCCGATTCAGACCGGAACGCGGAAAAGAGTTGTTCGCGGACAATCGTCTGCGGCTTGAGAGAGGAAGAAAACTTCTTACTCCAAAACCGTGCGTCAACAGTCTGCTTGTTGACAACATAAGGGTCATAGGAAACTCCCTGCTGGAGATTCCATTGTTCAGCGGGTTGCGATTCGATATACCGCGTTCGATACATAGCGCTGATAGCGCCGAACTTTTCTTTCTGCATCCAGACGTTAGGAGCAAAAGTCACATGCGGCCGCGACCAAAACTTGATAGTGTTGAACTGATCGACGAGCTTATTAAAAAACACGTCAAACCCCATCGCGTCCTCAATCGCACGACCGAAGTCGAGGATGTCGGACAAATCCTCCTGTACAACCGCCTCAAAGCCACCGAAAGACTTTGCCGCCTGATTGACAAGGGTAGACACATCGGAAACTTCCATTAGTATACCTCCTATCCTTAGTCACTAAGGTTTACACGAAAATTGGACAAGTGAGAACCAAATCAATATCACTATAGACAATCTCAAAGAAATCATACAGCAAGGGATTGGTATACATTTCTTTGAGAATATCCAACTTATCAGACAGTCGCCGGATATTGTATCCTATAACTGTCTTTTCATCAGTTCCGGAATGCACAACAGATTCATCAATAGTTTCAGAATCCGAACGATTATTAAAAGACAAACTATCAGTCTTACCGCTTGCGCCGTAAGTAGTTTTTGTCAATTTCCGTCCTGTCTCTGAAACAGTATCCTGATAATTTTGATACAGACGGGAAACATCCCCTGCATTGGTATCCTTAATACCATTTTCTCCGTAAGATGTTTGTAACTGTTTAGAACCAGATTCAACAGTCTTTTCCTGTAAACCTGTTGTACCATCATATGCACGAGTGATAGAACCAGATTTTTGATCCTTAATACCATTTTCCCCATACGATGTTTGTTGTGTCAATTGACTAACAGGTCCAGAACGAGACGCGGGTACAGGCGACGATGAATTAAAACCAAAAACAGATTCTTGCGTATCGCCTGAATCAGTTACAGTCTGAACGCCTGTACGAGTAGTTGCAGTACCATCCGTATCTGTCCATCCGCCTTTTGTAACTTTCTCAGTAATACGTCCATCTTGACCCGGAAATGATTCTGTAGTAGTTTCCGCACCTGTACGTGTACGCGACGTAGTATCAGTATCTTTCCAACCACCAGCAATAGAACGAGTAGTAACGCGTCCATTACTATCTGGAAAAGATTCCTCTACATCTTGTTCCCCATCAAGAGTATGAGTTTCAGAACCAGACTTAGACACTGAATTATCCGCGTCTTTATCAATTTTATGACCGTATTCTACAGTTTCAGTATAATTGATATTTTGAAACACGGAATTAGAATCAATCAAATCCTGCCAGAACTTATCCCATTTAGAACGGAACCGCATGGAAATGATTTTGCCAAGCTGATTGATTGAATTAGTGACTAAGGCCCCGGTAGTAGAATCCACAAGCCGAGCAACCAAAGGAGAGGCCAACTTACGACCAGAACGATTAAGGTAATACTCCTGATTGAGAGCCAATGCCACGCCAGAATCAGGAATAAAATCAAAATCAGAAAGGGCATCAAAAATGCCGCCACCAGAAAGGAAATTAGGAAAAGCATCTTCAAGCGCCATCCCCTCCGCCTGATTGTATGGAATCATTCTCTTCGCCCTCCTCTCTTTCATCCTTAGTCACTAAGGATTCTACTTGCGCCTCCTCTAAATCAAGAGCATTCTCAAGCTCTTTCTCCTTAAACTCCCATGAAGAAGACTTGTGAACGGTAATGTTCGTCCCAAACATAGCGTTAATATTTTTACAAGCCTGTTCACGACAATAAAGCATATCGTCAATGGTAGGTTGAAGGAGACTGTTGTTTTCGCCTATCTCTTGCGCTGACGTGTATTCACGTTTGAGAGAGAAAGACGGATTCAACCCGATTTCATTATACCACGCAGCATAGATAGCTTGCCGTCCATTAACAGCAAGTTCCACACTGTTTGTCCGCCCGTCTGCTTGAATAGCTTCCAAAGGAGTACCCAAACCCGGAGCTAAAATCGAACCCGGAACGCCATTCTCACGGTCAGAAAGATATTTAGATACGGCCGCCCGTTGTGCTTCAGTTTTAGCGACAAACGTCAACTGATCACGAAGACAAATTAACGTGGACCGGAGCGATACCTCTGCCTCTGTAAGGAGATAAGCATACTTCCTATGAAGGGAATCGATACCCCGCATGTAAGTGTCATTCCGAATCAGAACGCAATCCTTATTGAGAATCAGCTCTTCACTGATAGAGGGAATGAAACCAGGATTGGTTACGATTACCTTATAAGGTTCTCCATATGGGTCGGGAGCATCTGCCAGAGTGCAGGAGAAGGCGTAAATTTTCGGGAGAGAATCCTTAGTAACTAAGGATTCATAAGAGAAAGACGGTCCATTTCCACGGGGTTCGTAAGATGAAGGAGGAGCCCAAATGACAGCGGAACCTTCAATTTGAAGGAGAAACTCAAGGGCAATACGCGGAAGAGTAGGCGGGAGATTCTCATAATCAAACATTTGGGCGGTTTTATTGAGGAACATAAAGTAGTTGTCACGCGTCATTTTCTTCTTATCAAACGCGAAAGTGTCGGAGAAATCGATACCAAGTTCCTCTGTGAACTTACGGAATGCACGAGCTTTCGTCATAAACATCACCTCCTGTGACGAAGCCGAAGCATACCTTAGTGACTAAGGATTAGCTGGATGGAAGAAATCCTTAGTCACTAAGGCGGAGCCTCTCTACCATGTCTACGCCATAAGAGTATCACAAACGACGGACAAAGTCAAATGACCGACGGAGACCCTTAGTCACTAAGGGATTTTAATCGAAAGTAAACATATTTACTAAAAAAGGGTAGTATACGAACCC
>JAZSPG010000063.1:0-15339 GCA_045537295.1 Candidatus Scatosoma sp.
GATTTACTCTCAATAAACCAACCTACTTGAGTAGGAGGTTAGTAGGTTGGTTTACTCTCAATAAACCAATTTTGGTTTACTCTCAATAAACTAATTTTGGTTTACTCTCAATAAACTGAGTTGGTTTACTTTCAATAAACTAACCCATTAACCTGCAGGTTAATAGGTATTACAAATAGTTATAATTTTATTACAATCTGGTAACATATTCAACACACTGTTCAATAGTCAAAACCTGTCTATTATTCAACAACTGTCGATTTGTTACCGTTTTGTAACCATAACCTGTAATCTGGTAGGAATATAGCCCCAAAAGTCCTACTTGAGTAGGAATTTGCAACTTTTTGGGTAACATACTTCAATTGGCTAAAGATTTCTGTTACTTTTTGTAATAATATTGTCATTGTTTTGTTGTTGCAATCCCCCTGTAATCTGCTATAATGGGCTACAGTCAAGGGACGAACAAACCCAAAGCAAGTTCCTTGACAGTAAGGGTCAAGTTCCTACTAATGTAGGACTTGTATAAGCAATGCGGATTATGGCAGTAACACGTGAATTACCTTTATTTGGGTTCGCGTACTGTAGCTTGTTGGCAGTGTAATGGACTACCAAGGCGATGACAGTTAGCATTATGTCATGGGACATATTGCGCCATAAATTGAATACGGCTTGACATTCTGCCATATTTATGGTATAATTATATCATAATCAAAGAATGTCGTGTACTTTGAAAATCCGAATACTGACTATGTGTGATTATGCTGGGACTATGTTTCCGAAAAGGTGGTGTTATAATTATTTGACATATTGTCCATTTTGTGGTATAATATTACTATAGTCAGGGGTGGTATGGCTTCCTACTCAAGTAGGGGCGACCTGAAAAGACTGTACTATGGCGCACGCGCACATATACCAGTCAGAAGCTGTGTACCTTGAAAACTGAATATTGTTTGGGTTAGTGTTTGCAACGCGCAATAATGCGCCCGTTTCAATCTTGAAAAGGGGTGCTATTATGGATAACGACATTGCTTTAGCGTATGCGTTCCGTTGCCTTGACGCGTCTTTACTCTTTATTGACGCTGACTTGTCTAAAGTTGACGGCAAATTTTCAGACGCCGAAACACATGGACAGGGTTATACTATTCGCGGCTGTCTTAGTATGGCCATTGAGTATCTTAATGACGTAATGGACAAATTAGGATAACCATATCCGCACGGGCGTATTATTGTGCGTTGTAAATCCTACTCAAGTAGGAATGT
The DNA here is from genome assembly GCA_045537295.1 of Candidatus Scatosoma sp. Lineage (GTDB taxonomy): Bacteria > Bacillota > Clostridia > Christensenellales > Borkfalkiaceae > Scatosoma. The sequence continues at coordinate 1,261 of JAZSPG010000063.1, forward strand.
TTCACATGAAACATTGTTTCACATGAAACAATTCCTACTTAAGTAGGACGAACAAACACTAATAATTGTAAAGGTGGTAATAACAATGGCAAAGACTATGAGCAAGAAGGACGTGTTGGCTGCGGTCGAAGCTATCAACAGTTTCGATATGGAATCCATCGGCGTTAAAATGCCCGCTATGTCCGCCGGTACGGCGCGGAATAACCTTGCCAGAAATGGCGTCAAGACCGATTCCTTGTCGGACAAGGCTGTCATTTTGGTACAGTCCGCGACTGTTGACATGGATAAAGCGTCGAACGCTATGAAGTCCGCCGCGCTCAAAATGGGCGTATTGTCCATCACAAATCAGTGGAAAGCGGCTGTAGCACCGGACGGCAAAGCCTATAAGTCCGAGAATGCGTTTCTCCGTGACTACTTTCCGGGGTACGCTGTCAGCACGACCTCCCTCTATGCCGATGTGGGCAAGTCTATCTACATTCCCATTCTCCAAAAGTGGCCGGGATACGAGGGATTGGAGTTTCTCGCGGACATGTCGCCGTCGAATGCAAAGTTCCTGTTGGCAACTGTCAAAGACGACGAGAAGCGCGCCCTTCTCCCCGCGGCGTACAGTGACGCCGTCAAGAACGGCAAACTCAATCAGCGCGCAATTGTGCAAATGGCAAAGGACATTAAAGAGAAGGTAGAAGGCGACGAAGAATCGTCTGACGCTAACCCTGACGGCGCCGCTATGCCCTCTAACGCGTCCGAGGCCGCGAGCATTCAAGCGCAATTGAACGGCAAACTTGACACGCCCAACACAACGACCGAGGCCAAAGTGCGTCTGTATTTCCAAGCCGCTTTCAATGACGATAACGAGCTTGTGTCCCTTGTGCCTGAGCAGTATGTGTCCGCGTTCATTGGACTTCTCACTCAGGCCGCTGGCGATGCTACCGTCGCTATGTCCCTCTGCGCCGAAATGGCCAAGATTGCCACGACCGCCGTTAGCGATAAGTAAGAAGTCCTACTCAAGTAGGAATCCCGGATTCCAAACGGCGTCCGGGTTCCTACTCAAGTAGGAATCTGATAGGAGGTAACAGTAAGATGTATATCTGTGATATGTGCAAAGAACCCATTGCCGCGGGGACGCAATACGTGAACGCGTTCGACAAGAACATTTGCCTTGACTGCGCCGTCCGCAATTCGTTGGACGATGTCATGGCGGTGTTCGGAATCACGTACACGGAAGCGCCCGATGAAATCGTCGCCGAGGGTGTGATTGTCTACGACAATGCGGATTCCGTTGCCACGCACGAGCAGGTGGAAAATTTCTTCCACTCCGAAAATCCGGTGTTTGTTCCTACTCAAGTAGGAGAAAATGAGCGCGTGATTGAGTACAAGAATGCCAGAGAGGCTTCTTGGACGCCTGAGGATATTGAGGAGTGGCGGAAAAAAGAGGCTGAGATGACTGCCTACATTCATCAGTGCGACACAATGGAGCAGTTCATCGAAAAATATCCCGGTATGGAAGATTACTGGGAGGCGGAGGTCGAGGGAAAATGACGGATTTCCTGAAAAAATCCTGTGAACAGCGGGATGCTCATTTCCTTCATAATCTGATGTTTCCGCGCTATGGAAATCATGTTAATTATCACTGGGGTATTTGCCGTCCCCGTGTGCATGGTGGATTTGCTCTTCTGTTGGCTACGCGTTCGCAGAAGTATCGCGGAATCACTGGTTATAAGGCTAACTATGTCGGCGTTCGTCCGCTTTGGAGAGCGCGTTGCGTATACACTTCTAACTAACTTCCTACTCAAGTAGGAATCCCGGATTCCGAACGGCGTCCGGGTTCCTACTCAAGTAGGAGTTGGCAATATAATCAGGAGGTACAATAACATGGCAAACAATGAGAAAAATGTGGTGGCAACCGTCATGGCCCCGGAGGTTCTCAGCGAGGAAATGCTGGCGATTATGTCGGCGAACAGCGACACCCAGTCCGGCTTCTTTACGGACATTGCGCACGATGACGGCGTAGCCGATTCGCCCCTCAAGGCGCGCAAGCAGATGGAGACGGATGAGGTTGTCATGCGTCTCTTGCACGTCGAAACGGCGCACATCACGCGGGCGATTGACGAAAACGGCGTTGTCTCCGACTTTGCCATCGTCGCGTTCGACGAGTTCCCCGCGAGCTACTATCAGGGCGGTGCCCGTCTCACTGACTTCATCCTCTCGTGGGCCAAGGCCTGTGGTGACGACTACCAGACGAGCGCGGAGACCGTGGGCAACAAGAAAATTCTCAACTTCAAGGGCAACCGTATGCTCCCCGGCTTGAACAAGGCGTTCAGCGAGCACGCTCACCCGGCCATTGTTCTCAAGTGGAAGAAGGGCAAACAGCAGGAATACGTCGATGTGATTGCTATGGGCGGCTAATCCTACTCAAGTAGGAGCTGGGACCCGGTCATTCAATGGCCGGGTTCCTACTCAAGTAAGAGGTAGAGCCTATGGAAAAATCGTGGAAGCTTACAAACAAGTGGACAATGAAAAAGGTCAAGGCCTTGTCATTGGATGATATTTCGAGAATGAAGTTGCCTGAGAGAGCTGACCTTGCGCAGTATATGTACAAGCAATTTCAGCGTCGAGTGAACGAGGCCGCTCGTGCAATGGTTTTGCCGTATGGTATCAAGAAGATGTATATGGACTTTGAAAAGAAGTACAGTGACATTATTGATGTTGGCGGCAAAGAGATGTCTATCGGTGAATTTCTGGGTATCGACCTCGATAAGCCGATAACTATAAGCAAGAAGGGAAATATTTCACTGGCTGAACCGTATGCGTCAATGAAGTATGCGAATCAATCGTTGTTTGCGTACATCAATCAGATGAAGGATTTCTTTTCATGGAAATCGTCGACTGTAAAGGGATGGCAAGCTATCACTCTGGAACAAGACAAGCGTCTCTTTGGAGTGGAAAATGGCCGTCCATTGCACAGAATGGATGAATATCAACGTATCCAGTTCTGGAAAGCTATCGACGAAATCCGTGGGTGGAGTACCAATGCACTGGACTATGAACACTCAGAGCCTCTTGTAACAGCAGATTTTATTACATTGTTCGATGAAAATCGACATCTCGACTGGTCTGACCTTACCGCCTTGTCGCAGGCTGTGGAAGACATTATCAATGGACGTGAAATGCAATTCCCCGAGTATTCGCCCGATGACCGTGGTAACGAGGGTGGCGCAACCCCTTTCGGGGAGGTCGCAGGATTAGAAAGAAGGGCAGGTCGTAGCGTGTGGGAATGACATTGTTCCTTCCTACTCAAGTAGGAGCTGTCGGGAAGTTGATTAGTCAGCTTCTCGACAGACCTGCGATTGGGAAGAAGAACGTGTTGAATGTCGCCGCCGCATTCGACACGGAAGTTTCATCGTTCTACGATGAATATGACGGCGAGAAAAGCGCGCTTGTGTATGTATGGATGTTCGGAATTGAATCTGAGGTTATTTATGGAAGAACCTTGGATGATTTCAAGGCAATGTGCGATATGTTGAACTCCTACTTAGTAGGAGCAAATCAGAAGCTCTACGTCTACATTCATAACTACAAATATGATTTCCAGTTTATCAAGACATTCTTCAACTGGGATGAAGTATTTGCAAAGTCGCGCAGGGAGATTCTCTATACAAGGTGGGGAAACATTGAGTTTCGAGATTCTCTTGCCTTGTCCGGTGGTACGTCGTTGGCGTTTATCGGTAAACATCTCAAGGATAAGACCTATCAGAAGATGGTGGGCGACCTCGATTACTCGTTACTTCGGACGCCTATTACGCCTCTGACTGACCTTGAGTTGGGATATTGCGAGAACGACATCAGGGTACTTGTACAGTACATCCGCGAGAAGATTGTAAGTGACGGTGACATTACCAAAATTCCGTACACTAACACGGGCTATGTCCGTAACTATGTGCGAAATGCTTGCTTTCGTAAACGCGGAAAGTATATGGATTTCATGGATGGACTAACTCTCACGGCAAATGGATATGTCGCTATGCAACGAACGTTCATGGGCGGCGCTGTTGGCCCAAACTTGAAATGTATCGGTCACGTTATCAATGACGTTGCTTCATTCGATATCAAGAGTTCGTATCCGTATGTAATGGCTGGAATGACATATCCGATGGGATATGCACATCTGGTTCAAAACAAAGATGCGCTCTCCTACTTGAGTAGGAATGATTTCCACATCCAGTGTACACTTGAGATATTCAATCTCGTGCCAAAGAAAGGCAACGACTACTGTTTTCCTATCAGTGAAAGCAAATGTCGCCGTTTGGTTGGCGCTGTTACTGGTGCTGGATGGAGTGACACAGGTTTACCTCTCACTGGTTCTGGACGTGTAATATCTGCTCAATATGTCATGATTGATATAACGGAATTGGACTATTACACGTTCAAGAAGTTCTACGAAATCTATGACGATAACATCCGTGTTTCCAATATGCGTGTGTTTGTCAAGGGCTATCTCCCTAAACCTATAGTTGAAAGTATCATGACATTCTTCAATCGCAAGACTACACTCGATGGTGTGGAAGGTCGTGAGGCCGAGTATATGCTGTCCAAAAATATGCTGAACAGCATATATGGCATGATGGTCGAGAAGGTTGTCCGTGATGTCTGGAAACTCAAAGGTACCGTCATGGATAAAGAGTTAGCAGACTATGCAAAGCAAATTGACGAGTATAACAACAAGTGGAACAGATTCCTCTATTACCCGTGGGGTGTCTGGGTCACTGCATGGGCGCGATACCGTCTCTATGACGCTATTGCTGAAGTAGGTAAAGACTTTGTCTACTGCGACACTGATTCGGTTAAGTTTACCAATCTCTTAGCACATCAGTCGTACTTTGATAAGGTAAACGCAGAGGCAAGGAGAACTATGGAGCAGGTTCCTACTCGAGTAGGACTTACGAGGGACTACTGCTTGCCTAAGTCGCCGAAAGGTGAAGAGAAATGTCTGGGTGTATGGGAACATGAGTTCACGGCCAAGCGCTTTAAGACATTAGGAGCTAAGAGGTATTTGGTAGAGTTTCCTAATGGTGAATGTAAGTTGACAGTTGCTGGTACAAATCCTGATGGAACGCTGGCGTACCTTATTAATCAGCAGTTCTTTGAGAACAAGGAGATGTTCGAGAACTTTAATGAGAATCTCGTCATTCCTGCTGACTACAGTAAACGTCTCGTTGCCAAATTCATTGAGACGGAACGTTCCGGATGGGTTACTGATTACCTTGGCAATCGGTACTACTATCGCGCTCCAACTGGTATTCACATGGAACCTGCGCCGTACAGTTTCTCTATCACTGATAAGACAAAGCACGCAATGGAGATTCTTCTCAAGGGAAACTTTATTGACTGGGGACAGTTAAATTAATTCCTACTTGAGTAGGAGGTTCAGATGAAGTACTTCGATGTCAGAGATGTCATCAATGAAGTACCCGACGCCAATATCTACATGTTTATAGGGGAGAGGTCGAATGGCAAGACACACTCGTCTCTCTCCTATGGACTGGATAAGTATGACGAGAACAATTCACGGTTCGTGTACGTTCGCCGTCTCGCTGAATCGTTAAAGACACAGTACATGCGCAATCTCTTTAACGGTAACAAGAAGTCGGGAGACTTGCAGAGACATCTAAATCAGCATGGCTTTCTCGATGTAGCTTACTATTCCTCTGCCTTCTGGCCTGTGGTGGAAGATGAAAATGGTAAGCGAATCAGAACCTATGAGCCAATCGCATACACACAGGCCATTTCAACATGGGAAACAGGTAAAGGTGGAACGTTCCTTGACACTGAAACTATCATCTTTGATGAGTTTCTGACGAGAGGTTCGTATTTACCGGACGAGCCTGTGCTCTTTGAGAATCTCATTTCCTCTATCTTCCGCGAGGAAGGTAAAGGGAAAGTTATAATGTTAGCGAATACTGTGTCTTGGAATTGCCCGTACTTTCGTGAGTGGGGTTTGAACCACGTTCGAGAGATGGAGCAAGGGACATACGACATTTACCAGACAGGCGACAACAAGAGGAAAATCGTGGTGTGCTATACAGAGCATGCCGGGCCAAAGGCCAGCGATGTATTCTTTAACTACGATAACCCTCGTAGTAGAATGATTATGGACGGTGTCTGGGAAACTGCCGAGTACCCTCCAATTCCTACTCAAGTAGGAGAATGGTTCCAAGGTGAATCCTGTTACATCCAAAGCATTGAAGGTTGGTGTGCAAGGGTACAACCTATGTCGACTCCGGATGGAATGGAATGTCTCGTTATCTACAACAGTAACAAACTCCCTATGACAAAAGAGGGAGTGGACATTCGATTCCGCGATAAGATTATCTATACGGATTACTTTTTCCCGTTCATGAACTGTCGCATGGCATTGACAAAGCACATTGACAACTACAGTAAATTCCTCATTGGATGTTTCAGGACAGGTCGAGTGTTCTATCAAAACAACGAGGTAGGCGAGAATATTCGCAATTATCTCAAGTTCTCGACAGCGTACACGCCCATCCCCAATTAGTCCTACTTGAGTAGGAGAAATGGAGGCCAATATAGATGAATGACATGATTATCTTTGAAGGACTTGATTATAAGTCTTACAATGCACTGGTTCGTAAATTCGGAAGTCCTGAGCCCGGCGCGCCTGATACAGCTGAGTATGTCATCGAGGAATGCTCTGAGCTTATACAGGCAATTCAGCACATGAAGCGCAAGCGCGAGGATGCATTTCAGCACGTTGTCACCGAAATGGCGCATGTGTACACCCTTATGGATGCTCTTTGTTACAATCTCAAAATCTCATCCAGTGAGATTGACTGTTACAAGCAGAAACTTATCGACCGCTATCTCGACCAGCCCAACGACGGGCGCCATGTGGAATAATCCTACTTGAGTAGGAGCGGAATCGAACAAAGGAGGTCAGACTATGTTCGATTTAATCTATCACGGTAAATCCATCGGCAAGTCTAAAGGTGTTCCCATTGTGGGAGACATCTATGAGGACCACATTATATGGTATGTCGATTACCATCTCCACATTGCGTACTTGACGGACTAACTGAAAGCACCGGCCTCCTACTTAAGTAGGAGGCCGGTGCTTTTTTTATTCTCAAGGGCGGTCAGGACCCCTAAGAATCGCCATTTCCCGCGAGAGCGAGAATATAAGAGTATTCAGTAAATCCATATGGAAACTGAATAACTTTATGCTTTGTATTCTGATATGCCTTGAAGATACCATCATCAAGGTACAAGTTAAACTTGTTCTCATTCCTTTTCACAATGGCATCAAAGTTTGGAATTGCAGAGGCGTATGTCTGAAGCACATCAACATGGCAGGAAATTGCGATTAGCTTATCACTTTCAAAGGAAATTCCATTGAGAAAGTAATAACGACCGAACTCCTGAATGTATACATAATTGAATCCAAACGGGTTAGCGTACTCGAGATTTATAACCGGGTTAATAATGGAAGTAGGAACACGAAGTACGCCATCAAGAACTCCTACTTGAGTAGGAGTCTTATTTACCACGTTAGCTGGCGATGTATTTTGATACAGAATTATTCTCACAAATACACACCGCCTTTCAGAGCATCAAGAAGTTCAGCAAGTTCATCGTCAGTGCCAGTAAAGCCCACAGGAACAACTTGTTCGCATTCAGTGTATCCAGTGAAATCTCTAAGCTTACCAGAAAGGTTACTTGGATAACCAACAAAATGCTTATAGTTATCAGCAAGTGACTGGTTAGGAAACTCCATAATGACATATGGAACTTTCACGCCCAAAATACCAGCAGAGCCAGATATAGTGCCAGTGTGTGATATTTGACCCTTGCCACTGATAACTTGGCTTACAGTATTACTAACCGCATTAGCTATTCTGGAAGTCTTAATAGCATTCCCTACTTGAGTAGGACTTGTTGCCGCTTGTCGAGCCGCATTGGAAGCTATTTCCGCGGCTTCAAGCATACGACTACGCATTTCTTGAACACCACGCACACCTTTAGATGTTTCATTAATCATGGCAAAGTTCTGGCCTGCCATTGACATTGCTTCTGCTGCTCTTGCACCAGCTAACGCTGAAGTAGCACCGCCAGCCGCGGCTCCACTTGCGCCTGCAACTATTCCTCCAGTTATAGCAGTACCTATAGCTCCGATAGCGGCGGAGTATATACGCGACCAATCAGCTCCAGTTAGAGGTATTGATACGGCGCATTCACCCGTATATTGATAGTATACAGTTCCTACTTGAGTAGGACTATCAGCTACTGTCACCATTGCGACGCACTGACCAGATAATAAATCAATGCGATATTTAATACCCATTGTCTTTCCCATTACTTCATCAGTGTTAATTTGCACTGAGCCAATAAAGGGAAGAAACAATGATATTTTTGTATTTGGTGCATAGTCAAGCGCAGAACCCCAGTACTCTCTAATGTTAATTGTGCCGCAATTAAATTCGTACCATTGAGAGGATACCGGAGACATCAATATTGATGTTGTTACACTTCCAATATTAATTGGACGTGCACTATTTACAGGCGGACTGCATGGAAATATATTGAGACTGATAATGTAGTCCATCGGATTCATGAACAATTTATTGAGATTCTCAATGAAATCCGTAATATTCGTCCATAAATAGGAACCCAATGCCTGCAATTCAGATAAAGAAGGACGAAATAGAGTGACAAGTCCACAGCCCGAAGCCGACAACAATGGCATAGGTGGAATAGGAACATCATCAGATGTATCATCAAACGTGCCTTGTCCTCCACCTGTAATAGATGTGCCTCCTTGTTGATTAGGGTCAAGTATACGCGCAATGGCATATACAATAACACCTTCTGTTGACGGAGGTGTATAATTAGGAGAAGCCTTTGCAGTGACAACGACGCCGGAAGTCGGAGATGGAATAGGGTCTACCATTGCCTGTAAAGTTTCAGTAAGCGAATTGAATACAGTACAGGCAGTACTTGTGGGTACTATTGTATATGAATCTTCTGCGTAATAACCATCCTCATACGGCGTTGAAATAGAACTTATTTCAAATAATGTCGTAGAGTATGGATTTACCAGATAAATAGTGGCGTCATTTACAACTCTGCCAGCGGTAGCAACAAAATATAAGTTGCTATTAGACTGGTAAAGCCCCATTGTAATTCCGATAGGATTATCGGAAACATAACCCACTTTAAAATCGCCTATACCTTCACGTGACATTATAACAAGTCCATTAGTATATACCGACGATTCGTCTTCGACCTTAGGAACATATACATAATCGCTCATGAGACCACCTCCTACTTGAGTAGGACTATGAAGGGTTAGGCATTGTGAATGTCAATATGCCATTCGCATATGTTGACGGCACAACGACTCCGTTATTAGTAACATAGACATCAGTAGAGGGATTAACAATACCATATCCAGTTGGAAAACTAAAATCCACATTGACAGTAGCGCCGACAGTAGCACGTGTAGGAGCATCAGGCGCCGTACAATTTGTAAGACGATAGGTAATATCATAATTACCTAATAACAAATCGGCGTCAGCTAATAATTCGGCCAATGAGTTATAGCTTTCAATATTAGAATGATAGCCCTCAAAAGTATTTTCATAATAGTAGTAACCATTATGATAGGTATTGACACCGACATATCCTGCCACATAATTACCAAGCGCGTCAGTAGAGGTTATATATGCGGCTTTATCGTTCACTGGCGCGACTATAACTCTACGATTGCTATAACTACCAAAATAGCAATTATGCTGTGCGCCTAACATATACCCGTTTACTGTCATAGGGATAGCGGAGTATACATAGGTGTAACCAAGAAACCCGTTAGCCCTAAGATATTCTAAAGAAGGTTGACTATCAACATAGGTTAGCAATTGCAACACACCCATAATTTTCCTCCTTTCTTGCACGGGGTACGTCTCCGACCCGTACCCCGCGAATCTCCTACTCAAGTAGGATTACTTACGTCTTGCACTGTTCGCCGCGATAACAACGAGAGCTATAACGGCGATGAGTAACAAAATGAGAACCACACCAGCCATACTGCCACCTTAGTCCGGGTCAACAGACGTGAGAACAGTCGGGTTAATCGCTGTGATATAGAACGACGTGGACGAATAGGTAAGGACATACGTCCCGCTTTCGCGCCGTGTAACGATACAGGGCGCGGAAATAATCATGCCATTGTTCAAAATGAAGCACGACGTGGACTCCTTTACGGAGTTGTAAACAGAGTAGTCGAACGTGTACGTATTCTCGGAGACAGTAGCCTCGTTGAAATTTACATAGCACGTTGCGACTGTACCCATAGCCGCCATATAATCCTCCCTTCTTTCTCCTACTCAAGTAGGAATTACGCCATACGAAACACAACGACGTTCTCATCCGGGGATACAAAATATCCCCCGAACATCTGGTCGAAGTAGTTCGTATAATGCCCAAGGGCATTCCACGCTGTGGTGACGTCATGACGTTGCGTTGTTACGCCAAGTGTCCATTCATCGTAAACGACGCCAAGAATGTTAGAAGCAGTGGAATTGATAGTGTTACCGCTAATAACAATCGTAGCGTTAATAGCCGCTCTGTCAGCGAGCGCGCCCGTCGTTCCCATACCTTGCCACGCGGGAACAATATCAGCATTAGGGACTTCAAGGTTGCCAGTATTGAACTGGTTAGGCGCATCGTGCAAATAAACGCCTGCCGCACGCGCAAAGTCAGAGAGAAGAACAGTCCGCTGTCTGTCAGGAGATGTCGCTGTCATATAATTTGACGTATTAAACATACCTGTAACAAGAGACATCTGGTCACGAATGACACCCATTCGATAAATCGCATAGCGAATGAATCCCTCGCTGTAGAGAGCTGTTGTCGGCGTTAGTGATTGCCCTGCTATCCCATTATACTCTGTAAGCAGTTTAATATCCTGCATACCACCCGCATTGACAGCCATGCCGATAACACCCTGAAAGAGCGACATGATAAGCTCATCCCACGCCCGACGGTGCGAGTTGTCCCGCGCCATTTCCAACATTCCAATGAAGGACATCATTTCCGATTCATTACGGAATGCGGATTCAATCTGTTCATGAGGCAATGTAACTGTCTCAATCTTGGATGAGAACTTATCGCTCCACATCCTTACATCGACCTTCTGTTTGTTCACGACATACTGGTCATACGATACGCCGTTCTGGAGATTGTATACCGGAGAAGCCTCAGATTCCAGATACGGAGTGCGATACATTGCGCGAATGGAACCGAAACGCTCAGATTCCACGTACACTGACGGCGCAAAACTCACATAAGGGCGCGACCAGAATTTAATTGTGTTAAACTGGTCGGCGAGCTTTCCGAAGAAAGCATCAACACCCCACGGATTCATATCCATCAATGTACGCCCAAAGTCCAAAATATTGGACAAGTCCTGATTCACTGTCGCTTCCAAACCAGAGAAGTTCTTCGCGGCATTGTTAATCAGGGTGGACGCATCCTCTACCTTCATAACACCACTCCTTTCTCTCCTACTCAAGTAGGAACTAAGCAAAAATGGGTAACGTTAATACATTGTCAACATCCTCGTAAATGATTTCAAGAAAATCAATCATATTCGCGGATGAAAACAGCGTAAGATACTGCTGTAGAAGTTCATCGCGGCGATACTTGAAACCAGTTTCAGTAATGGTATCAGTGCCAGACCATGACTTTGAACCTGAACTTTCAGTATCATCAATACGATTATTGAACCCAGTTTCATTAGTGATACCATTCTGGCCATAAGAAATTTCAAGTGACTTTGAACCAGACTCTGTTGTCGAATCCATATAGTTTTCATAACTACGAGTGGTACCACCAGAAACCTTGTCCTGTAAACCATCCTGACCAAATGTGGTTTCAGTTTTACGCTGACCTGATTCTGTTGTCTCTTCCTTTAACCCTTCCTGATTATAAGTACGAGCAACAGAGCCACTATGAGCGTCAATGAGGCCATCTGTCCCATAGGTAGTTTCCTGTGTTGTTCCGAGAAGTGAATCCTCCGGAGCTACTACTTGAGTAGGAACTGGATTTGATGAGTTAAACCCATAAGTGCTTGAAAGCGTACCGCCCTTATCAGTCACCTTTTGAGAACCACTACGAGTGTTTGTTATAGTATCTGTGTCAGTATATCCACCAGTCGTAACCTTTGATGACTTACGAGTCTCTGGAAAGGATTCAGTGATAGCTTGACTACCGCTACGAGTAGAAGTAGTATTCTCTGTATCAGTATACTTACCGGTAATAGAACGCTCGGACTTACGAGGATTATTGGGATTGATAGTTTCGGTATGAGTTTCAACTCCACGCTGAGTTTGAGTTTCAGTTCCAGATTTAGTAATACTGCAAGAGGAATCCCACTCGACAGTTTTACCATATTCGGTCTCACGCGTTACATTGATATTATCAAGCAGATTAAGAGTTGATATATCGCTGTAACGAGCGAATAACTGCTCCCACTTAGGCTTGTAGCGATTTGTAATGATATTGGCAAGTGTGGTTACATAGTCATTTTCGTCATCAAGACGAAGGACAAGCGGAGATGCTACTTTGCGCCCAGAACGATTCAGAAAGTATTCTAAATCAAGATATGAAGCTACAGTAGCGTCAGGAATGAAAGAAAGACCTGACATACTCGCAAAAATATCACGATTCGGAAGAGCTTCCTCCAGAGGAATCATCTGAATCTGCCCGTATGTTTTCATCTTCTTTCACCTCCCCAGCTCCTACTTGAGTAGGAAGTTTTGATTGAACTTCCTCAGCTTTTAACGTCAAATCAATTTCCTGCTCCTTCACCTTCCAAGCTGACGACTTACTGACCGTGATATTTGTACCAAACAAACGATTCACGGATTCAATTCCAATCTGACGCTGAGTATACATATCATCAATGATTGGCAAGAGCAAATCAGTATTGCTATCAATCTCTTGAGCGGACGTATATTCTCTCTTGAGACTGAACGAAGGATTCAATCCGATTTCGTTAAACCATGCGGATTTGATAGACTGAATGCCATTGACAGCCAACTCCACAGCATTAGAGCGACCGTCACTTGTTATAACCTCGAGAGGTGAGCCGAGTTCAGGGGCGAGAATTGACGCATACTCCCCAACCTCACGAGAGTTGATATAACCCGCTACAGCCGCCCTCTGCCTTTCGTTTTTGACAATAAACGTCATTTGGTCGCGCAAAAGAACAAGCGTTGATTGAAGAGAAATCTCAGCCTCTGTCAAGAGTTTAGCATACTTACGGTGAAGCCGATATAACCCTTGATAGTACGAATCATTTCGGATGATAATAACATCCTTATTGATTTCAAGAGTTTCGCTTATTGTAGGACTGAAACCGGGACTGGTAATGATAACCTGATGTGGCTCATCATAAGGGTCAGGAGCCTCCGAGAATGTGAACGTGAACGCGTACAAGTTTCCTCCTACTTGAGTAGGAACCTCCATCCCAAAAGAAGGTCCGAAGCCAAGAGGCTTGTACCTTTCAGGAACCTTCCACACCGCCACAGAACCATACATCTGCAAGAGACGTTCAAAGGCAATATGCGGCATCGTTTCAGGCAACCCTTCATACTCAAACATCTGCGCAGTCTTATTCATAAGCCACGCGAGATTCTGACGTATCCTTCTCTTCTTCTCTTCCTCCTTATTATCACTCCCCTCCAACCCTAAACTTTCCATAAAATGCCTAAAGTAACGAGTTTGTGTCTGTGCCATTGGCATCCCTCCATTCAGCGGCTCCTACTCAAGTAGGATTTGTAAGTTCCTACTTGAGTAGGGATGGCAAAGCTATGAGATAGGTGGCATACCATCATCATACCTTTATTATACCACAGTCAAAGGATTTTGTCAAGTCGAATTCTAGTAAACTTTTTTACTAAAAAGTCCTACTTGAGTAGGAGCTCTGACTAAGTTGAGTAGGAAGTCGGGTTCCTACTTGAGTAGGAGCACTCTCAAAATTTTGGGTATACCCAAGTCGGA
>JAZSPG010000104.1:0-4086 GCA_045537295.1 Candidatus Scatosoma sp.
TGCTTTTTGCTAAGCTACAGCTTAGCTCGCTATCCCTTCGCGGTGACAGCTTGTATATATTACCACATTCCCTTTTGCTTTGTCAACTGTTTTTTTACCCTTTTTTTAACTTTTTTTATTTTTTTTGAAAAAACTTTGAAAAAGACATTTTTCGCGGTAATATTTTCGCATTCCTCGCGGACAGCTTGACTATCTTACCACTTTATTTCCCTATTGTCAAACGTTTTATACCACTTTTTTGAAAAAAATTAAAAAATTTTCAAACTTTTCCAAAAAATAGGTTATTTCGACGTTTTCACAAGCGTTAAAGTGATTTTTTCGCCGTTGACGTCCACCGTTTTGGTATAACCCTCCGCGCTCCCCTCAGTTACAGATACCGCAAGAACGTCCTCAGCGAACGCGCCTTTTTGTAAAACCGACTTGGCTTTGCCTTCCGCTATATAATATATAGCAATTCTATCGGTGATACTAAAATCCGCCTCTTTGCGCATCGTTTGCACTTTGGAAACGATTTCGCGTTCAATCCCCTCGACGATAAGTTCCTCGGTAAGTGCTGTGTTCAACGCTACGGTAACGCCCTTATCGCTTGCGGAAATAAATCCCGCCTTGCTTTCGGTAAAGATTTGCAAGTCTTCTTCCGTGAGCGTCACTTCCGCGTCCGTATCCATTGCGTATACCCCGCCGTTTCTTACCGCCTCTACCACCTTTTTCGCATCGCAGGTAGCCAAGAACGCCGTAATCGCACCAAGTTTTTTGCCGTATTTCGGACCAAGCGTTTTTAACTGCGGTTTTAATTTATACGAAATGAACTCGCCCGCGTCTTCCGCCGTCTTGTATTCCTTAATATTCAGCTCGTCCAGCGCAATCGCTTTCAAACCCTCGTCGAGTTCTTCCGTTCTTGCCGTAACCACGTACATCTCGGAAAGCGGTTGACGGTTTTTCACGTTACCCGTATTTCTTGCCGACCGACCCAAGTTGACGATATCCAAAACGGTATCCATACCGCGTTCTAACTTCTCGTCCACGTACGAACAATCGCAAACAGGGAAAGAACAAAGATGCACGGATTTGGGCGCGTCTTTGAAGAACGCAGGTACGAGGTTAAGATACATTTCCTCCGCGATAAACGGGGTGTACGGCGCGGTGAGTTTCGCAAAGGTCACCAGCACGTACCAAAGTACCGTGTACGCCGACGCCTTGTCCTCTGTCATCTCGCTACCCCAGTATCTATCGCGACCGCGACGCACGTACCAGTTGGACAGAATATCCGAAAATTCCTGTAACGCACGCGCACTGTCGGTGATATTGTATTCGTTGAGGTTTTTATCCACCGTATCGATAAGCGTATTGAGCTTAGAAAGCACCCACTTATCCATCAACGAAAGTTTGCATTTTTTCAAATCGTAGTCCGCAGGATTATACTTATCTATCTCTGCGTACAGGCAGAAGAACGCGTAAGTATTCCAAAGCGTACCCATATACTTTCTTTGCGCCTCGCTCACCGCCTCGGGGTAGAAACGCGAGGGCAACCACGGTGCCGACGAGGTGTAGAAATACCAACGTACCGCGTCCGCGCCTTGCTTATCCAAAATCGACCAAGGGTCTACGACGTTGCCTTTATGCTTACTCATCTTCACGCCGTTTTTGTCGTTCACGTGGCCCAAGACAATACAGTTTTTGAACGGTGCTTTATCGAACAACAGCGTGGAAATGACGAGCAGGGTATAGAACCAACCGCGCGTTTGGTCCACCGCCTCGGAAATAAAGTCCGCAGGGAAGGTCTGCTCAAACAAATCCTTGTTTTCAAACGGGTAATGGTATTGCGCGAACGGCATAGAACCCGAATCGAACCAACAATCGATAACTTCGGGGGTACGGCGCATTTTACCTCCGCACTTTGCGCATTTGCAGGTTAAATCGTCCAAATACGGACGGTGCAATTCAATATCGGGATTTGCCCCGCATTTTTCTATAAGTTCCGCACGCGAACCGATAACCTCGATTTCCCCGCAATCCGAACATACCCAAACGGGCAAGGGCGTACCCCAGTATCTATCGCGCGATAAGCCCCAGTCGATAACGTTTTCGAGGAAGTTGCCCATTCTGCCCTCTTTGATGGTGTCGGGCATCCAGTTCACCGAACGGTTGGTTTCAATCAATCTGTCCTTTATCGCCGTAACCTTGATAAACCAGCTCGAACGCGCGTAATAGATAAGCGCGGTATCGCAACGCCAGCAGAACGGATAGCTGTGTGTAATTTCCAACGGTTTCAACAGCAATCCGCGCAATTTCAAATCCTTAATCACGGCGGGGTCTGCGTTTTGCGCGCCTACGCCCGTAAACGCCCCGCAACCCTCGGGGAATTTCCCCTCCTCGTTAATCAGCTGTACGACGGGCAAATTGTAACGGCGTCCCACTTTATAGTCGTCCTCACCGAACGCGGGGGCGATATGCACGACGCCAGTACCGTCCGAAAGCGTAACGTAGGTATCACAGGTAACGTAATACGCTTTTTCGCGGAAGGCAAATTTCTCTTTGCCGAACGGGTATAACGGTTCGTACTGCGTATATTCGTAGTCCAAGCCTTTTTTAACGGAAAGAACTTGATATCCCTCCTCGCCAAGCACGCTTTTAAGCAAGCCTTCGGCAAGGATATATTTTTCGCCGTTTTCGTCCATTTGCACTTCGACGTAATCGTACTCGGGGTGCATACAAAGCGCTACGTTCGACGGAAGCGTCCAAGGCGTCGTCGTCCAAGCAAGGATATATTTATTTTCCTCGCCGACCACCTTAAATTTCACGAACGCCGTCGTTTGCTTGACGTCTTTATAGCCCTGCGCAACCTCGTGCGAGGACAGCGCCGTCCCGCAACGGGGGCAATAGGGTACAATTTTATGCCCTTTATACAGCAAACCCTTTTTGTGAATTTCTTTCAGCGCCCACCATTCCGACTCGATATAATCGTCGTGATAGGTAACGTACGGGTTGTCCATATCGCACCAATACCCTACGCGGTCGGACATTTGTTTCCACTCGGTCGTGTACTGCCAAACGGACTGTTTGCATTGTTTAATGAACGGCTCGATACCGTAACTTTCAATGCCCGTCTTGCTTTCTAATCCAAGCTTTTTCTCGACTTCTAATTCTACGGGCAAACCGTGGGTATCCCAGCCCGCCTTTCTTAAAACGTGCTGACCTTTCATTGTTTTATAACGGGGTACGATATCCTTCATAACGCGCGTTAAAATATGCCCGATATGCGGTTTGCCGTTCGCCGTAGGCGGACCGTCGTAAAAGGAAAACTCCTCCCCGCCCTCGCGCGATTGCATACTTTCTTCGAATACCTTATTCTCGTTCCAGTATTCCACGATTTTCTTTTCCCTCTCCACGAAGTTAAGAGAGGTGTCTACCTTCTTGTATAAAGCCATATATCTTTCTCCTTATTGTAAGGTTATTTACCAAAAAACAAAACCGTCGCGTCTTGGAAAAAACACAACGGCTTTCTAAACCACCAAAACAAACTATCATTTGTCGCGAGGGATAACGGGTCGCGAATCCGTATTTTATTACTCTTTTCTATTATATATTATATAATGTAGAAAATTTGATAAAATCAGCTGACGAGGTGATTTCTGTTTGCCCTATCCTTTTTCCTCTCACCAAATTGGAATTTCTCTGTGCGGATACCAAGCAAAGGCGTTGTCCTCTTTTAACGCTTTGTCTATTCTATTTTTATTATTATACCGAATTTTTTTTACTTTGTAAAGCGAATTTCGCCAAAACCGTAAAATTTTACGGGCTTACGCGGTTAATATCGCGGGGGAACATCGTCGCTTCACGAACGTTCTTCGCACCGAGAAGGTGCATCGTCAAACGTTCAAGCCCGATACCCAACCCGCCGTGCGGGGGCGCACCGTATTTATGGAGCATTAAATAGGTAGCGAACTCCTCGGGGTTCATACCCAACTTTTTCATTTTCTCCACCTGCGCGTTATAATCGTGAACGCGTTGACCGCCCGAGGTAATTTCTAAGCCTCTAAACAACAAGTCGAAAGACAGGGTGTATTCGGGGTCTTCGGGGTCGTC
>JAZSPG010000017.1:0-11668 GCA_045537295.1 Candidatus Scatosoma sp.
AATTTACCTGCAAAGCCGTTACACGCACGCGCTTACCATTGCCCAAGACGGCACGATAACGCATAGTCAAGAGCCAATTCGAGGCGCAAACGCCGATTACGCGGACTTACTTGCAACCGTTCCGCCTTATCAGAAATAACCCCAAAAAAAAACAAGCTCCCCTTGGAAATCACTTCCAAAGGGAGCTTGTTTTTTACATTAAAGCAACGCGGTTAACGCCCAGTAGAGCAACGGCAACGTGACAATGGAAAGTATCGTCGTGGCAAGCGTAAACACGACGGCGTTTTCCGTGTCGCCTTTGTGCTGGTCTGCAAACGCCGAGGCAAGCCCTGCGGTAGGCACGGCAAACGCGATAAACACGCCGAGTATCATCTCCGACGAAACGGTAAAGACGAGCCGTAAAGCAAACGCCAAAGCAATGCTCAGTGCGGGAACAGCTACGAGCTTGATAGCCGAAACGTAATACGCACGCCAGCCCGCAAACAGATTGATAAAACGCACACCCGCCATTTTCATACCCAAAATCGTCATAGACAGCGGGGTAACGATATTGCTAAAATAGGTAGAATATTCGCTAACTTCGGGCAAATGTTCGTGTACTTTCACAAGATTGAGAATAATACCGACAACGAACGCGATTAATACGGGGCTTAACAACGCCTTTTTTATACTGATTGCATTTTTATCCCCTGAAATGAGATAAACGCCCAAAGTAAACATCAATACGTTTGTCAAGATATTCAACACGATTAAATACGTAACGACGGGCGAATTTCCAAACACGGCTTTAGCTAAGGGAATACCCAAAAAACCGTTGTTGGAGAACGCCATACAAAACCGCATCATCCCCTTACGTTTTTCGTCGCTTTCTTTTTTGGTTAAAAGCGCGGTGACAAAGAACGTAAGCACGATAAACGCTATGCCGAACACGGCAACGAGAAGTATCGACTTCAAAAAATCCCCCGCAAACGAAACGTTGAGTGTACTCGATAAAATTAAAAAGGGCATACCCACGTACGTAAGCAACTTAGAAAGCGCACCCGACTGTTTCTCTTCCAACGTCTTGCTTTTCACCAAAATATACCCAGGCAACGCAAGCGCTACGAAGATAATTACGTTTTTTAACATAATCCATAATGCGTCCATAATAACACCTTTTTATCCTTAAAACCGTGTATTTTTAATTTTCAAGAACACCTTAGGGTCGAGCGTACCGTCCGCCCCGCCCGTACCGTCGTGTCCGTATTTTTCCGCAATCGCCATAAAGCGTTGCCACACCTCTTTCCGTTTTTCTTTCGGCAGACAATACCCATAGCGATATAAAAGTATATACCATACGGGCATACCTTCTTCCTCTACGCGTACTTTTTCCGCACCGTCCACTTGGCTTGACGCTAAAAGCACGAGTTTTTCTAAATCCAGAAGTTCTTCCATTGTCCAGTATTCAGGCGCGCTAAAATCCGAATAATCGTCAAAACGCGCGAAAGTCATAGGTCTACCGCTATCAACACATTTTTGCATAAGTCTATCGAAATATTCGCGCATTGTTTTAGAGGCTTTGCCGAAATAACCGTCAAAGAAACGATTGAGCAGGTTATGAGTAGAAAGCGTCGTATCCCAAGAAAGATTTGCCGACAAATACAATCTTAACGCGTTAAAATTCGCCACGTATTTGGTGTGATTGCCCTGCTCGAACAAATAATTTACGCCGATTTCCTTAAACTTACGGTAATTTTTCTCAAACGTATAAAACGAGTTAAAGGGCGCGAGCGCGTCACCGTAACCGATACTGTACGACCATACGCAAATTTTTTTGAAAATTTTGCTCCAACCCAAAAATATATCTTTGGTTTTATAATTTTCAAGCGAACGATAACAGCACCCCGTCGAAAGCTCGTTTGCCTCGTCGAAATACGACAAATCCCCGCGCGCACCAAACGGCGCAATCATAATGGATAAATTATCTTCCACCTTGAAATCCTTGATAGGCACAAACGCTCCGTCCACCTTCCTCACAGGCGGTAAAAAGGTGCTGGAATACGCGAACATTGAAAACTCGATATTCCTATCTTTCACGTTCTCTTTCAGCCATACATTCAACGATTTCACCGCCTCGTTGGTAAATTCGACGGCGACGGCGCTCTTAAACCCGCCGAGCTCCTCCACGCGTTTCAAACAACGCGGGCACTCACACATTCTGCCTTTGCTCCCGTCCTCGTGCCCAAGCATAAACCGCTCTTGCGTAGGATTATCGAGAACGATTTGTTTCACGCGCTCTACGAATTCCGCACGCATTTCCTCGTTCGTCCAGCAAAGCTGGTTGATATTACTCGCATACCAGTCGGGATGCTTTTCCTTATACACGGCGGGAGGCAAAATTTTGAAATGGGTATGCGTAAACAATCCCCAACCCTCACCCATACCGCGAAGCCCCATTCGCAAACAGTTAGGCAAAAACGCATCCCCGCGAATTTCGCTATGCACGGGGTTCATACCCGCCGTACGAACGGCAATATCCGCCGTGCTTTCAAAACAAATTTTTCGGCAAGGCACGTCCCCTTTTTTCAACGAATACGCGCTAGGCGCAAAAAACTCCAAGCCCACCGTTTCCCGCAAAAACGCATACGCACCGTACGCGACGCAATGCGGGTTATTGCCGATTACGGTGTAATTATACTCGTCGTCGGTAACGATACGGAACGCGTCGTTTTCCGCCTTTTGCACGCAAAGCTCTATGCGTTTTTTATCGGTAAACTTAGAAGCGGAAATAGGAATTTCCGCTTCGGTTGCCTCTAAGAAAAATCTTTGTATTTCCTCACCGGCAAAACGCTCTTGTGCGCTCGCAGTTTCGGATATTAAAACGTAATAATCGCTACTTTTGTTTTTCGCTAAATACATACCCCTCTCCTTACGCATTGTATTGCGTTTGGTATTCGCTTTCCGTCATCGTCGTAAATTTAAGATATACGCTCCCCTTTCGCTCGTACAACGGAGAGAAGAACACGCTCGTCGCGCTTGCGTAGGTGCTTTCATCTAAGAATATCGCGTAGGTAAGCCATTTACCCGTTTCCGCCGTTTGCGCGATAGGCTCTATTTGCTTTTTACCGCTTCCTGCCACGAACTTAATAGACGATTCGCCTGCGGAATTCGTGCTTTCCGCGTAGTACGCCTCGACGATTAAATATTTACCCACGTCGCTGGGTTGGTATTTATAACTTTGTACGTTGTTATACTTACCGTTTACGGTAGCGGCGGTGGAACGCGACGGATACGCCGTCAAATAATAGGTGTCCGTTTTGGCATCCGCCCCGAATTTTGCCACGCTCATATCTTGTTTCACAGCCGTAGACGACGCCGTACAAGCGATTTTATCCATCACGGCGTATTCGGCCTTAGTATACGTTTGGAAATCGAAATACACCTTACCCTTACGATTGTAGAAAAAGCTCATACGAATCTTATTTTCACCGTCCATCCACGACGCGCCGTCGGGCAACTGTGCGGGGTATTTGGTTTCGTCTATATACAAAACGTATTGCATCCACGCGCCCGTTTGCAAATCGTATTTGGTATCCGTGTTGTTAGGATATTGTACTTGTTTATAATTCCCCGACACCTGCCCTATCGATGTCAACGCCTGATACATATTGATAAGCGGGTCGCCGATTTCATTGTTTTCCGTTACGCTTTCAGTGAAATAGAAATTAAACACCAAATAACAACCGACCTCCTCGGGCTTGTAGTTATACTGCAAGTACGAAGTTCCCGCCACGGGCGATTCCATCACGAACACGTTTTCAACGGCGTCCGCGCCGTATATAGACGCGTCCATATCCTCGCGCATCAAAGAGAACTTTCCGCCCAGCGTCCAGCGCGCAAATTCCGCGTCGCCCGTCGAATCGTAATCAAAACATTGCGAAAGCTCCGTTTCTCCGTTTCCCGCAACCGTCGCTTTCAAGAACGAACGTGCGGTGTTAAAGATAAACCCGTCAAGCGCATCTTGCTCCACGCTTACTTCCTTGCCGATTATATCCGATTTCACTTGTGTTTTTTCGGTGATTTCACGGTATTCGCCGTTTGCAGGTGCGTAGTAGTATTTTATCGTATACAACGCCTCCTCGTAAACGGAAACGCTTACGCTTGCGGTTACCGTCGTACCATTTGCCGTCGTCGCCGTTGCGACGATTTTCGTTTCGCCTACGCCGATAGCCTTCACCGTGCCGTTTTCCACTTTCGCCACCGTTTCGTCCTCGCTCATCCAAACGAGCGTACTCGCATCCTGCGCTTCGCCCGCTATCGTGTAACTCTTCACGCTGACGGCACTCTGCATTTTATTTTCACTCGTTGTCGTAAGCGTATCCACCACCAAATCGAGCGTTTTTTCGTTGAGCACTAACGTAATCGGTTCTTTGACCGTAAACGAAATTTTCGTAGTGTCCGTATAGCCACGATAATTCCAAGAGATAGAAATTTCCGCCGTACCGTAGCCCACCGCCGTTACTTCGCCCGATTGCGAAACGGTAACCACTTGGCTGTTCGAGCTTGCAAACACAAATCCGTCCGTCAGCACTTCGTCTTTATACACCAAGCTCGGCGCCAGCGTATACGAAGTGTTGATATCCAAAGCCCGCGCCCGTTCGTCCATTTGAACGGTGGGAATAATCGAAGATAATACGACGGTTACAAGACATTTTCCCTCGTCCTTCCCACATTTCACGGTAATTTCCGCCGAACCCAAGGCAACGCTCGTCACCAAACCGTTTTCATCTACCGTAACGATTGCCTCGTCCGAGGACGACCAAACGGGATTATCCCCCTTTACTGCAAGCTGTTTATTATCGCCGAGTATAAGGGTAAAATCTTGTTGCGTAAAGGAAAATTCGCTTGTCTGAGGTTGCGTTTCTTCTTCCTTACAAGCCACAGCGCCAAACAGCGCACACACGAACAAGACCAAGGAAAAGATTACGGTGAGTAATTTCTTTTGACTTTTAATCATAATTTTTCCCTCCTTTATCACTCTATACCCCAAGGTTTGTACAAAGTACCGCTCAGCGTGGTGTTTTCGCCGTACTTGGTAAAGCCTAACCTATCGGCATCCGCCTTAAACGCGCTTTGCATCGTTTTATAAACTGCCGTTTCAAAGGTGTTGCCGTGTAAGGTAATGAGCGCCATACGAATCGCCAACGATTCTTGGGTAATGCGGTCGTGAATCTTGTTATATTCCTCTAAATCCGAAGCTTTCAAAGGTTCTATCGCCTTATACGCCTCGTCGATAAAGCCCTGCCACGCGACGAGCACCTATTTGGGATATTGTCCCGCTTCGATACGAACGTTCAACACGCGCCCGCTTATCAGGTTGTTGGCGGTTAAATGGTGCGTCCAAGTTCTGCACGCGGTAAAATATTTCATCATTGCCTCGGACGCGTCGCCGTAGCAAAAATCGAAATAATGCTTTAAGGCGTAATAAATATTTTGACTGCGACAGCCCAAGCCGATAATAGATACTTTGTAATTTTTCATAGTTTTCACCGTTCCTTATTTTTTATTTATTTTATTTTTCTAATTGAGGCGACCAACAAGTTTGAGAGTCGGGACGAGGAATAAAACGTTCCACCTTGTCCTCCGTCCTGCCAATAAATCTAAACAGGTTATCTCTAAATATTTTTTGTCGCATTTTTTCGGGTATACCGTATTTATCAAACAATTTCAAATCGATATCCAGCCATTTCTTCGTCCATTTATAATTGTAACCCGAAGTTCTACAATCCGTTCCGTACATAATATTATTCGGTACGTCATAGCCCACCATAAACAACTTTTTGAACAGCTCGTCCCGATAAATCTCTGGCGTTCCCGGGGTAATATCGAAGAACATTTCCGAGGTTTTCCCGTTGAGAAGTGCATTCAAAAACTTACCGTACAATGCAATACATTCGTCAATCCACGGCCAAGAACAATGCCCTAACGAAAATTTCAAGCCGTCGATTTCCAACAAAGCTTCCCAATTTGCAGGTCGGTTATAATTTGAAGATACACACCCGTCCCAAAGTATTCCCGAATGGAAAAATACGGGCTTTTTCAAGGACGCAATTTTAGAAAGCATATCCATACTTTTTGTTTCGCCCACGTAGAAATTATTGCAGATAACTTTGAACGCCATTACGCCGTTTTCCACCGCGTTTTCTATCTTTTCGTCCAAGCCTTCCTCGTTGGGGTGTACCCATAACACAGGGAACAGCCTATCCTCATACCCTTTCGTCCAAGCCAAAATTTCGTTTAAGCGCGTTTTGTAATCCGTACCTTCCTCCACAGTCATTTCCTTGGGTCTGTTAGAGAAAACGCAACAACCCGACACGCCCGCTTGTGCCAATTCCGACAATAAGCGTTCTGGTTGCGGGGGTGTATTTTTCGCGTGCACGTGCATATCGAAAATTTCCATAATTAAGCCTCTAAAACGTTCGTTGCTTATATTTTACTAAATCCGCGCGTCTTTTTCAATTACATTTCGTTTTTTTGCATTTCATTTCAGTATAAATATTTAACAATTTATAAAACGAAACTTTTTTATTCTCAAAAGAACCTCTAAATATTATCGTCAAACTTTTACTGAATCCAAAGTTACCATATCCAAACCATAACGTTTTGTCACATCTTATAAGACAACGCGTTTTTCTCTCTCAAAACGCCCACTTGGTAAACGTTTCCTGCAAAGAAATCTTGACAAAACGTTTACCAGTGTAAAACGGTCCCCCCTCTATTCAAATCCCGTTGTAACGAAGAAATAAATAAAAAAATGCAGAACAACAAACGGTATTCTACATTTTTGCGTTGAGGCAACGGGACTTGAAGCCAAACTGAAAATCGTGAAACCCTTTTATATAAAGGCTTTCAGGGTATTCATTGCCAAAATTTCGCCAAAGCGCCATATGGCAAAGTCAAAAAATTTTACTAAATTTTTACGCTACAAAACGCCAAATTTCTTATCATTTTTTATCAAAAGCCCGTTGCCTTTTTGGGCTAAAACAAGTAACACACTATTGATTTTTTTCGTCAATAGTGTGTTATTTTATATTGCTTTTATACCAAGTTATCGTCTCGCGCAAACCCTTATCAAAAGGCATTTTGGGTTTCCAGCCAAGCGTAATTATTTTACTTACATTTACGCTATAACGTCTATCGTGCCCTTTTCTATCTTTGACGAAACTTATTAGATTTTCGTCCCGTTGTAAAATGGATAGGATTTGCTTCGCTAACTCTAAATTATTAATTTCGTTGCCTGCGCCGATATTATAAATTTCACCGATTTTGCCTGTATGTAAAATCAAATCAATCGCTCGGCAATGGTCGTCCACGTGCAACCAATCGCGCACGTTTTTCCCGTCCCCGTATATCGGTATTTGCATACCTGCTACCGCCATTTTGATTGTTTTAGGGATTAGTTTTTCTTCGTGCTGGTATTTCCCATAGTTATTTGAAGAACGGCTTATCGTTATCGGCAAGCCGTACGTCTTATAATACGAAAGCGTAAGCAAATCCGCCGCCGCTTTGCTCGCGCTATACGGCGAACTCGGTTTTAAGGGCGAAGTTTCCGTAAAACTTTCTTTGCTATCTAACGGCAAATCCCCGTACACTTCGTCCGTTGATATTTGATGGAAACGTTTTATTCCGTACTTCACGCACGCGTCCAATAAAACCTGCGTACCCAAAACGTTAGTTTTTATAAATATATCGGGCGTTTCAATGGAATTATCTACGTGACTTTCCGCGGCGAAGTTGATGACGATATCGGGCGTTTCCGTTTGAAAAATGCGATAGATAGCCTCACTATCGCAAATATTCGTTTTATAGAAAACAAAATTAGGGTATTCACGCAAATTTTGCACTGCAAGGATATTACTTGCATATGTTAAACAATCCACGCCGACGATACTATCTTCGGCGTAATTTTCAAGCCAATATTTAGTAAAATTTACGCCGATAAACCCCGCGCAACCCGTTATTAAAATCTTCATTGTAAGCCTAAATCGTTTAGCATATTTTGTATATCTTCCGCTTTTTCGTTAGACAACTTGCTACTTTCCCTCGCCTCTATTATAGCAGCTCTCTTTTTACCTTTAAACAGAAAACGAAACCAACGACATATTTGATAATACGGAATTAATAATTTACACTTTTCCACGCGCGGATACCGTTTCTTTAATAAATCATACGGATACCAAATACGCGAAAAAATATATTTCAATCCTTTCCCTTTTTTCGAGGATTGCGCCGCAACTTTATTTTCGGTTGAACCGTATACACCACCTTTTAATATATATTCTTCCAACTTCTTTGTAACAGGCGTATGCTCTTGGTCTCCAAACCAAATATATGCTAAATTTTTCACAACCTCTTCAAATTTCTTTAATCCACCCTCCATTAAAAGCGAATCACGCTTTTCTTGATTAAATTGTATTCTCTCGTTTAATATCCATAAATCTAAAAACGGCTTTATCCCACAACCACCAAACTCAATATGTTTTGCCATATGTGCGATATGATAATAATAGAAAAAATCGTCTTGCAAAACTTTTTGGTAGTTTTCATTTCGTTCTACCCTATCCCAAACGGTATCAAGCATTTTACTCGCTTCATTTGCCATAGAATCTTCTAAAAGACTAAAATGTAATTCCACATGTACATTACTTGGCGAGTATAAAGATACATCGTGCGTTCCTCGACCTACCTTTGTATAAGCTAACCGTTCACCTAATAGTTTTATCGCTTTTTCCAGATCTTTTTCTTTAAGCAAAATATCTATATCACAGCTTGTACGCATCCAAGGCTCGGGATAATACTTCCGTATCACCGAACCCTTTAATGGAATAAACTCTATTTTTTCACTCTCTAAAATCCTGCAGAGCTCGTCCAACTCATATTGCATTTGCTCGTAACGATAGACAGCCAAATTACGTTCAACGCGGAATTTTTTAGAAACTTCCGAGTCGTCCAATAAACCGTTTTCATCCAACGCATCCGCAACCAAAGGCGCCAAATCGTGCGCTTTGGATAATTTATAAAGCGTAGAAAAAATTTCAGGTTTTATTAAATTTTTCGTTTCCCCGTCTAATCCCATACCGCTTATTTCGCAATTTAGTAAACGAAATAAAATGATACTAATTTTATTTTTCACTCTATACACCTTAAAACTCAACCTTGATTTGTTGTAAATTTTTCAATAGTTATTTTCTTATCAATCCTATTACTGCCTTTATGCTTTTTCTAAATAGAAACAATAATAAAGCAATTATTAAAATTAACCCACCTACTGTAATAAAAACATTATCCAAACTATAATAAATTACAAGGCTCAACACTAATATAGCCAAACAATAAATTGTTTTTTTAATATCTAACTTTAATTTAAACATTTTCATTGCTGTAATCATTCTAATCAAAGCCAAAAGTATAAAACTAATAGATAGTACCGCTATTCCGCCTATTAGCCCTAAATATTTAACACAAATGTATCCACAAATAACATTGATACTTGCTGATATCATTGTACTAATCCAAATACATTTAGTTCTCTTTTCTGCCAAAAAAAATGTTCCAATAAAACTTGCCAAAGAATTAGCCGCAGTACCAATTATGCTAATTGGTATAATAAATAACGATTCACTATATTGCTCATCTACCATAAACGGAAATAAAATTTTTGCAATAAGACAAAAGCATGCCGTCCCAAACACTACCCCGACTATCATTATATTCATACTTAATTCATAGTTTTTCGTCCGCTTTGTTGTCTCTTCGGTACTTATTAAATAAGCTGTTTCATTCCAAGCATATTGAATTATTGTTACGATAAACGTAATAAACGTCGAAAATTTATTTGCTACAGCATAAATACCATTTCCATAATCCCCCACAAATGCTTGAATCAATACTTTGGTAAATCCACTTAAAAGCCAGTAGGATATTGTTGATATGCATAAAGGGATTGAAAATCTTACCATTTTCCGAATAAGTGTCTTTTGAATATACTTAATGCGAAAATGTCTAATAATCCCTATTTTTGCTTCAATTATTACTATTTGAACTAATAAACCAATAATAGCAGAAAAATAAATCGATTTAATATCCCAACCAAAGCCTACAATTAAAATAATATTTAATATCGCCGTGCTTAATGTGGAAATCAATCCAGAAAAAACAAATAATTTATTTGATAAATACACTCTCGTTGAAAAAGCGAACAAATAATGTATCCCATAAATGAATCCGTAAAGCAAAACATATTCAAAGTAATATATATCAAAAATCATATTAACAACAAAAAACATTGCTAAATATAGAATGATACCTATACTTGAAAAACCTATCGCATTACTTATGACAATATTTTTTTCTTTTTCTTCTTTATAATCAAACGCCAATCTATACATTCCATCCCATATCTGAAAAAATGCTAACGGCGCAATCAAATTAACAAAAGAAAGTGCAATATCATAATTCCCATATTGCACTGGAGATATTTTACTTGTATAAAGTGGCAATAAAAAAAATGAAATTAACTTTGATAAAGCATTTCCCACAAAAAATACTGCCATTGTTTTTATAATTCGTTTTATTTTCATTAAAAACTCCAAAACACTCTCTAATCTATAAATTTTTCTCGAAAAACATCCTAGGATATTTGAAAAGTCGAAAACAAATCGCTAAAGGAAAAGCCAGTATTTGTAGAAATTTACTAATATGTATTTCTTTATTCCATTGAAGTTTATGTAATTTCTTCCAATTGATAAATAGTGCCATATACTTTAAATTTCTAATAAATCCACGTTTTGAATTAGTTAAACTTGCAATCCCCAATAAATAACCATAA
Source organism: Candidatus Scatosoma sp. (assembly GCA_045537295.1). GTDB lineage: Bacteria > Bacillota > Clostridia > Christensenellales > Borkfalkiaceae > Scatosoma. The sequence goes on from JAZSPG010000017.1 coordinate 10,868, forward strand.
GGATTGTTATGATATAATTTATTGGCATTAAGCGTATATCCGTCAGAATAATATTTTGATATCGAGAAAACTTCGTTTACGAATAAGACATCATATTTTTGATCTATTTGGCTCAACATATAAGACTCTAGAATGAATTTATCATTTATAATAGGATATAAAAATTTCTTTAATATTGACAGCTTATAAATCCTACAAGTTTCCCCAATACTTCCCCATTTTTTATACAATACATCCATATTTAATTTATCAATATTTTTAATGAAATTTACCTGTACGACTGGTACCCCAACTTCATTCCCTCTTCGTGCCACAATCCCAGCCAACGAATCGTCCTCCTCTACAAGAGGGAATAATTCATATATTCTAGCAACTGTATTCGTCCTAAAATAATCATCTGAATCCAAAAACGCAAAATATTCTGTCTTACAATTACTTATACCAGTATTTACAGCTCTTTGCTTGCCTGCGTTGTTTTGATAAATATATTCAATTCTTATTTTTTTTTCTTTTATCCATTGCTCAACAAAAGCTTTGGTTTCATCCTTTGAACCGTCATCAACAATGAGCCAAAGAAAATCCAAGTTTGTTTGATTCACCAAAGAATGATAACATCTTTCAAGTTTCTCCAAACGATTATATGTAGGGGTAAAAACTGTAAGTTTTATTTTAGTATCCATATACTTCCTTCTATAGTTTTTAGTTAATCTCTGTTATTTTTTCTTATTTATAATACGCTTAATTTTTCTTGTGATTAAAGAAACCCTATCTATAAAATCATAATATTTACAATATTTTTTC
>JAZSPG010000028.1:0-5077 GCA_045537295.1 Candidatus Scatosoma sp.
GAAGGTAAAAAGCTTAACGGGTGGTAAAAATCCCCAAAAATACCCCAAATTTCATAAATGGAATTACAAATAGGGCGCAAAAAAGCACGAAAAAACGGCGAAAACCGCCATTTTTTAACGATTTTTCGCCGTTTTTGGTTGAGGCAACGGGACTTGAACCCACGACCTCTTGGTCCCTAACCAAGCGCGCTACCAAACTGCGCTATGCCTCAATATGTATACGCCGTATCACGATTTCCCTCGCTCAACAGCATAAACCATTATACACACCTAAACCCTTTTAGTCAAGCGTTTTTTATCCATTTTTCAACTTTTTTGAAAAAAATTTATCTCTACCTTACACCGCACCGAAATATCGCCCTATTACAATAACAATCCAACCAACTTCACCGCAAAAGTCGCACTCGGAAACAGCATAAAAAACGCAACCACGGCAACCGCCAACCCAACGCCCGCCCAAGCAATTACGGGCGCAACGGCGTCTACGATTTTCGTTTTTCTTTCCACAAACCAAACCAAACACAAACCCAAAACGGACAAAGCGCACCCAACGCCCAGCCACTTAAAATGCGGGGAACGATACTTAAACACGACGGTATTCTCCCCCTCGTCCAGCTCCACGCACAAAAATTTCAAATCGTTGTCTTCCAACGCCCGTTCTTCGCCGTTCACGAACACCTTATACCCACTCGACGCCACGAAATTCAAAAACAAATACTCGCCCGCGCTGGCCGTAACACGCGCCGTAAGCTCACCCGCACCCACTTCTAATTTCGCCGATTTTGACCATAAAAACTCGCTCAATTCCCGCGCGGTTTCCACTTCCACCTGCCGAGAACTACCGCTCCCCGTAGTCGCTTGCATTTCCGCCAAGCTCTTGCCTCGCAAAAACTTATACAATTCGGCTTGATTCTCGATACGGTACGCGGAATTTGCCTCGTTGGGCTTTACGAACCGAAACGCCCCGCTACCCACCTTATACGCCGAGGGAAAGGCTATCGTGTTTTCGTAAATATAATACCCGCCCTCTTTCAGCGGTACTTCCTGCCCGTCCTCGCCGACCGTTTTCACGGCGCGGATATATTTTTTCATATCCGCGTCCTCCTCGACGCTCTTTCTCTCCGATTCCGCCACGAAATAATATTTATACCCCAAAAACGAATCCGCAAACTCAGGGTTTAGATTGTATTTCGTCTTACTTTGCGCACTTTTCAAGGTATTTTTGAAATTACCGCCGTACCCGAACAGCTCCCCGACAATAAAATTATCCTTGTCAATCACGGACGAAAAAACACTGAACGCATTCCCGCCCGCCGTAAAAGGCGCAACCGCCGTCAATTTATCCCCAAAATCCTTAATCCTGTAATACCCGCCGTTCACCTTCCCCTCGTCCGTATCCAAATACAGCGTTTGCGTTTTTTCGCACAGCGTTTGATACGCACCTAAATCCGTATGTTGCGTGGAACGGTTGCCCAAAACCAGCTGATTGTTATAAAATACCGCTTGCACCCCCACGATAACCGTCAACGCCACCGCGAACACCTTCGCCGTCAATTTTTTCCGCCAAACGAGTACCGCACCGAACACCGCCACAATCAAAACGAGAACGCAGAACACCCCGACGACCTCCGCTCCGCCCAAGGAATGCGCAAACCGCGACGAAAAGCTTTTCAAACCCGATTTCCAAGTCGGGTTTTTGACTAAGTTTTCCCACAGTCTTTTATAATTCCCGTTACAAATAAACCAAATTAAGAACGCCGTAACGCCCAACCACACGCCCGCAAAGGCAATCGTCCAGCCCAACGACCCGCCGATATAACGCTTGAACGCATACCTGCCCCCCGCGTTTCGCTTTTTCTCGCCGTTTTCTTCACCGTTTTCTTCGCCGACTTCCGCTTGCTTTTCAACACGCAAATCCTCGCCGTCGAACGCGCACCCGTTCTTATAGCAAAGCCCGTCTATCGCCAAACACGCCCCGCCCAAAAAATACAGCGCGTTCAAAAAACCGAACCGCAACGCGTACGACATATACGAACCCATATTCATAAGTAGCATCGACTCGTCTACAAGCACGGGCAATAAAGTACATACCCCCGCAAGCAACATAAACTTCGCAAACGGGTCTTTTAACCCGCGACGGAAAAACCAAACTACCGTCAAAACCAAAAACGCGCCGTCCGAAATAATATACGACCACTTCCGATAGGACGCCTCCTCGAACTTTTCCAAGAACTTTTCCGCGGAAAATTCCCCGATACCCCCCGTTTCGCGCACGGAAAACCCGTACCAAAAATTCTCGAACAAATCCCCCGTTCTCCCGCTCCGCACATACGCGGATACCGCAGGCAACAGCACGGGCAAAGCCATCAAAACCGCAACGGCAAACGCCAAACACAGCCTTGCCAAAAAGGCGTTCCGCTCAGGTTTTTCCACGCACAGCAACCCGTAAAAAATCAAAACGGGAAAGACGGTGAGCATAGAAAAACACGCAATCGAAAAACAGGTGTATACGCAACAGGCGATAAGCAAAGAAAACCGCCGGTACTTCCCCGTTTGCACGAACCGCTTAAACGCACCCGTCGCAAAAGGCAGGTAAATTAAAAAATCCAGCCAGTTTATATAGGTGTTCGCAACGAATGTATACCCACAATACGCGTAAATAACGCCGATAACGGCGCACAGATATTCAGGGATATCCCGAAACAGATTTTTCGCAAACCACGCGCCCGCAAAGGCAATCGCAGACACCTTAAACGCCATAACGATAGAGCTTGCATACGCCACCTTTCCGTCGCCGAAAATTAAAAACAGGAAAGAAAACGGACTGATAAAGAAATACAAAAAAGTCCCTAACACGTCCGCCCCGCCGACAATCGCGTACGAATACGCAAGCGCGGACTTTCCTTGCATTACGTCGAACAAATGCTCGATAAACGGACAAATTTGCGCAGACAAATCGTAACTCGACGCCGTATATTTATCCCCAAACGGAAACACCCCGTACGCAAACAACGCTACCAGGTACAAGACGAACACGAAAACAGGCGCGAAAAACAGCGCGTAATTTTTACTAAAAACCGTGCAAAATTTCTGTTTCTTATTTAATTTCCCCGTTTCAATCTTTTCCATACTTTTATTATAGCACTTTTCCCTATCCCTGTCAACGCATAAACCACCTTTTTTTCGTCATACCGAGCGCAGACGAGGCAATCCCCGTCTTACCGCCATACCGAACGCAGGCGATAGCCGAAGTCGAGTGTATCTCTTTTCTGTTTATTCCTCGCTCCTTCACTATCCACTTTTACTTTTTCTCTTTTTTTAGATACAATCCACTCTCTTCGTTTGGTCGGTATGACAGTTTGCCAACCAAACCACGCCCTCGAGGCTTTACTATACAAAAACCGCGCCCGAAAAGTTCGAGCGCGGTTTTTTTGTCTAAACCTTTTTATTCTTCTTCTGCCACTACGGGGTCGGTAATAACCTTTATATATTTAATTTCGTAAACCGTGCCCGATTCCAAAGTGATAGTCGCCGTCTTGGTTTCCATCTTCACGCCGTTTACCCAAATTTCGTAATCGTCGCCGCTTACCGCATCTTCCCACAAATCGTATTCGCCTACCTCGCAAGCCTGCGGCGGTGCCACGCTCTTCTCAGAACTGTAGCCACCTATAAGGGGCAGAACGATTTGATAGGGCTTACTATAATCGTAACGTTCTTCGTTAAATGTTTTTACGATAACGTAACCCGTGTTCGGCGCAACCTTTAAGTATACTTTTTCCAACGCCAAAATATCCGCCTCGGTAACCGCGCTCGTCGTCAATTCCTGCGTGCAAGCCTCGTCCTTATACGCCTTAATCTCTACGCTATCCGTAGGGAAGTAATTTGCATTCGAAATAATCAATTCGAGTACAACCGCCGCCGTCGCATTGTCCTCAAACCACCCTGTGGTATAGTAATATTCGCCGTTTACATATATATCAATTTCCAAATCGGAATAACTTTCCGCAGGTGCGCCTTCCACATGAATATCTTCAGGATTCGTAGGCAACTCTACGGTAACCGCGTCGTATTTCGCTTGTGCAAACGCGTAGTCAATCGTCGCGGTAGCAGTGTTCGCCATACTATTTTCCGTAATCGTGGTAACCGTCGTACCGTCCGTTTGCGTCGTCTTTTGCGTCATATTTTGAGATGCCTCAAACCCTACGAGCTTACCGTCTTTTGCCGAAAGCGAGGTTGCCATCACCATACTTTGCGTAGTCGTAGTGGTTTCTGCCTCTACAACGGCAATAGCCTCAAAGCCAAGCGCAAAGGTATATACGCCGTTTGCACCCGTCGCCGACACCGTAGTCGTAATCGTAGTTTCAGCACCCTCGGGAACTTGACTTGCCAACACAACGGGCAACACCGTATCAAACGCCGCCTTAACCTCCGCAGTGTTTGCAGCAAGCTTTACACCGTCAAAACCTTCGAGGTATTCACTCGTATATTCCGAATAATCCATCGTTTGGTATTCCGCTTTTACGCTGTCGTGGATTTGGACATAATATTCACTCTCTTCCGCTTGCAACGAAGAATTAGGTGCGGGCGTAAACTTGCCCTTTTCTACGCCGTAAAGCTTACCGCCTTGCACGAACGTCTTGCTATAATCCTCGTCCTTTGCGCCGTCTTCCACCTCTATACTATCCATATACATAAGCTTATTTACCGCGTCAAACGACATCGTCATGCTCATAAGGGTTTCGGAAACCCACGCGTCCTCGTCCCCCGTTTTACTCGTCATCGTGCTTTCGCCGTTCATCGTCATCGTAACACTGCCCGTATACGAATTCAAAGCGTCCATCGCGTCCATAACGTATTCAAACATTTCCGTTTCCGTCGTGGGCACTTTGGTTTCTTCACCGCCCGCACTGCCCGTGCTACTCGTGCTACTCGTGCTACTGCTACTTTCCGTATCCCCGCAAGCGACGATAGAAAGCGACATACCCAGCGCCATCAAAAGCGCCACCGTCTTTTTCCAAGTTTTCATTTCTTGAAACCCTCCTATAAAATAATCTATCGTTTAACCTTGTTAAACTAC
>JAZSPG010000048.1:0-4263 GCA_045537295.1 Candidatus Scatosoma sp.
TCCATATCTTCCGTTTGCGTATCATAACCGACGATAAGCGCGTAGAAAATATTGCGGATAAATTCCCGTTCAGTATAAAACCAATCCAAGCAAAAGAACAAATCTTCTCTATGTAATTGCGCCGTGAGATAGTCCATAAAAACGTCGTAATATTGGTCACATTTGCCTGTGCGGATAAAATCGCGCCATAATTTTTCGGAGTATTGCTCCGCTTCCGTGCGTTCGCCGTCGTTGATAGCATCTTCTTCAAATACGTCCGACATCTTCATTAAAACCTGCGAAACGTAGCCCTGCGTTTTACCGATTGCTTGTGCGATTTCACTTTGCGTGTATTTCTCGTGTGCCATTCTGACAATAACGGAATATTCGGCTGGATAGTTCTTCAAGATATTTTCCCTATCCATACGCTCGCAAATGCTATCTTCCAACGTGTACGTACTTTCGTCTGCGACGTATTCCCAAGCATCTATTTCGTCATAACAAGGCAATTCTCCACGCCGACGATATTCGCGATGGTCGTCGTTATATTCTCGCTTATCAAGTTCAAACAACTCTCGCCGTAATTCTTTCGATACTTTAACGATTTCAACGCCGTCGCCCTTAGGATAGCGATATAAACATTGTCTGTTGGGCAACGTATGAAACTTCTTCCCGTTGTGCAAGTACGGTAAATAGCCTTTATCCATAGCATAATACTCCTATGGTAGAAATTATAACATATTAAATATGACAAACTCCGTCATATTTTAGAAAAATGTAAATTTTAATATAGAATATTAAAACCCTTGACTGAATAAGGGAAATATGGTAAAATAATAGTGCGAACTCAGTTGAATATTTTGTCTAAGAGTATACTTATAGGGCATAAGTGTACCTTATTCGCTTTACATACAAATCTTTTAGACAAGATTTTCTGTTATAACTGAGTGTCGCAACTTTGGCGGACAAGAACGCACTGTGTCAGTGTCGTCTTGTTACCATGGCGGCACTTTTTTTCATGCATGGAGGTATTTTTATGAAAAAGAAATGGATAAAACTTTTAGCAACGCTTTTTATATGTGCTACGCTTGCACTCGGTTTTACTGCGTGTGAAGATGAAGGGAATAATTCGTCAAGTTCAAATAGCACGAATACCGAGCAAGGTTCATCTAGTGGTTCGGGGGATTCTTCCGAGAATAATTCGGGGGATTTATCGAGCGACACAAATGAAGGTAACTCGTCGGCTCCAGAGATAGAGTTTAAGACGCTTGAGGTGAAAGGGCTGAAAGTAAGTGGCGTTGTTCCGAATGCAACCGCAAGCTTTTCGTTTAAGGACGAAATAATCACGGCAGACGGCGTGCAATATACCGTCAGTTTAGACGAATACGGTACGCAATCGGTTGTTACCAAAACAGTGCCGCTTGCGACGGGAGATAATATCTTTTATATTATTAAAACAATAGGCGAGGATTATACCGTTTATACGGTCAAAATCCGTCGTCGCCCTATGTATACGGTATATTTTAATACTGCAGGCGGGACGGCTGTTCAATCGCAGACGATTGAAGAAGGCGGCGTTGCTCTCGCTCCTGAAATCTCTATCGTAAGAAACGGTTATTCGTTTACAGGTTGGGATTACGATTTTAGCGCGCCTATTACTGGTAACGTTACGGTCAACGCGATTTATACTACGCATACGTATACAATTTCGTATAATATAAACGGCGGTATTCTCACGGACGGGCAAAATCCTATAAGCTATACGAGCGATAGCCCCGTTACCTTTTTAACGCCGACAAAAGAAAATTGCCAGTTTTTGGGTTGGTATACGCAAAACGCCGTTAAGGTGGAAAGTACGCAGGGCGTATTTGAAAACTTATCCTTGACAGCGAAGTGGGAAAGTATTTTTACCATTTCCGATAATATGATTACAGGTTTAACTTCCTACGGAAAAAATAATTGCCCTGAAAATCTAGTCATTCCTACGAGCATTGACGGGAATGATGTAATTGGAATTAACGGCGGAGCGTTTTCTAGTTATTCTTGTTTGAAAAACGTTACCATTTCAGATGGTATTGAAATTATCGGTAGGAGAGCGTTTTATAATTGTAGTAAATTAAAGACGGTTTCTATTCCCGATAGCGTTACGTCCATTAGCGAATATGCATTTGAGAAAAATAATAATACACTTGTGCTGTTGGTGGCGTGCTTAGACTGGGATAGTAAGCCTGCGGGTTGGGATAGTCGTTGGGACGCAAGTAACGTTTCCGACGTTGATTATCCCATCGTTTGGAATTACGAGCAAACCAAAACGGACTCAAACGGCGTTGTATATGCTTGCAAAAAGGATAATACGGCGACGGTAATCGGGTATGTAGACAGTGCGGTGGAAACGCTTAGCAATCTTACGATTCAAAGTTCGATTAGCGGTTATACGGTAAATGAAATTTGTGATTGGAGCTTAAAGGGCTTAACGAACGTGGAAACGTTGGTCATACCCAATAGCGTAGAAAAAATCGGTGTGGGCGCGTTAAACGGCTGGCGTTCATTGCAAACGCTGACCATTCCGTTCGTCGGTAGAGAGCCTAAAATAAGTGGTGTGGTGTATGAGGACGTATTCGGTCATATTTTCGGTACGGAAGAGTATACAGGCGGTACGGCGACGTCTGGGGGTTTTTATATTCCGTCGGGGTTAAAAAACGTAACGGTTAACGGTGGCGCGATAACGACGGGAGCTTTTTCGAATTGCAGTTCTTTACAAACGGTTACGATTCCAAGTCAATGGAAAGAAATACCCGATTCTATGTTTTATAACTGTTCTTCCCTACAAAATATTACCTTGCCTAGTTCGTTGAAAAGAATAGGAGATAGTGCTTTTAGTGGATGTAAGGCACTTGGGGAGTTGTATTTGCCTACGGGCTTAGAATACGTTGGTGGAAGTGCGTTTAACGATTGTACGGCGCTGAGCTATAACGTTTCGGGGAACGTCAAATATTTGCCGAGCAATGACGGTAGTTCATATTTTGTTGCCGTAGGTTTAGAAAACGCAGTTTCTTCTATTACCATTCCGAATAGTTGTCAAGTGGTTGCAAGCAAGGCGTTTTATAACGGCATGTGGGGCTCAGAGTATTCTTATGCTTTGGAAAGCGTCGAGTGCAACGCAAAATACGTCGGGGATCATGCTTTTGCTAATTGTAGCGGACTTACAAGCGTAAAATTGAGTGATGACGTCGTTAAAGTTGGCGAAAGGGCGTTTGCAAGTTGTGCCAAATTGACGACGGTAAAGGTTGGAAACGGAATAGAATATATCGGTTATAACGCATTTAGCGGTTGTGATAATTTGTCTTACAATTATAATTCTACAACGCATATATATTACCTTGGGAACGATACGAATCCGTACGTTGTGGCAATGAAAATCAATTATCCAAGCATAAAGAGCGTAACGTTAGACGAGGCGTGCCGTATTATTTATAACGACGCGTTCGTGCCAGATGTTTACACTGATGAATTAACAAATGTGGTAATACCCGACAGTGTTATTCAAATTGGCAATAACGCATTCCGTTATCGCGATAAAATGACAAGCTTATCGCTTGGCGCAAACGTGAAATATATCGGCGATCATGCGTTTGACAGTTGCTTCGGATTGACGTCGGGAGCTTTTCCTGAAAGTTTAGAATATATCGGTAATTATGCGTTCTATTATTGCACGGGCGTGTTTTCGGTGTTTATTCCTGAAAGCTTGGAATACGTTGGAGAGTATGCATTCGGAAAAATCGGAGAGTGTACATATTATATCACATCGGAAGAACAAACGGATAATTGGGCTGAAAAGTGGTATTGGGATGAACAGTGGGTTGAAGGTGATATGCCTATTTTGCTTCTTCGCGGTGGGGAAACGGCAGAAGGCTTGAAGTATTACTTGAAATCCAATAAAACAATGTCGATTTTAGGTTATACGGGTACGGCGACGGACGTTGTTATTCCTTCCGAAATTAGCGGACATACGGTAACGGAAATTGCTACGGAAGCGTTCAAGGATTGCACGGGATTAACGAGTATAACGATAGGAAATTCTGTAACGAGCATAGGGGATAGGGCGTTCTATGGTTGCACAGGCTTAACGAGCATAGAAATCCCCGACGGCGTAACTTCTATTGGCGAGTATGCGTTTTATAATTGCAGTAGCTTGACGAGCGTAACAATTGGCGACGGCGTAACTTCTATTGGCGAGTATGCGTTTTATAATTGCAGTAGCTTGACGAGCATAACGATTCCCGA
>JAZSPG010000062.1:0-2741 GCA_045537295.1 Candidatus Scatosoma sp.
ACCGTTGCAGACATTGGTAAATATTACTATTTCCGTCCGGGTATGCAAATTTGGAACGAATTATCGTTGACGTATTATGACACGCAAGAAAAGGTTTGGGCGTTCTACAATGAGTGCGACGATTTTGCCCCTATTAACAACACATTGAAATGGAATTACACCAAAGATGCGGATAGCTACACGGTAGCCGTTGCGTTGGATAAAGAATTCAAGGAAGTAGTATTTACGGATACGGTAAATATAAATTCGGTAAATTTGGGCAACACGCTTTATTCAGGAACGGATTATTATTGGCAGGTAATCGCAAACGAGGGTAAAGATAAAACCTATTCGGAAATCTTTGAGTTTACCACTAAAGCAGGAACGCGCACGGTAGATGTCGACGGTGTATCAAATACTCGTGACGTGGGCGGTTATCAAACCCCGAACGGTAAAACTGCGCAAGGGATGTTGTATCGCACGGCAAGACTTGACGATATTACCGAAGACGGCTTGGCAACAATCCAAAAACTTGGTATTAAGACGGATTTGGATTTACGAGCAGTTGGCGAAGGTGCAGTCAACCCTATGGGCGTTGAAAACTATATAAACGCAACGCCTGCACCTATCTACACCAACGGTATTGCTACGGCTGAAGGGAAACAAGCCATTAAAACGGTTTTTCAAACCCTTGCGAATAGGGATAATTATCCCATTGCGCTCCATTGTACGGTAGGTCGTGATAGAACGGGTACGGCGATTGCGCTTGTAAATTCTATTCTCGGTGTAGATGAACAGACGGTTGTCAACGAATATATGGTTAGTGTATTCGGTGCAGTTTCCAGCTTTGCAAAAGGAAGCGACGCGCTTATCAATAATATTAACAGCTTGATGATATATCTCAACACCTTTGCGGGAGAAACGCTTGCGGAAAAAGCAGAAGCTTTGCTTCTTGACGCAGGTGTAACGGCGGAAGAAATTCAGTCCGTTCGTGATATTATGCTTGGCGATAATTACGATAATACGGTAGAATATGACGCGTCGTATGAAAATACGCATTTCGTTACCTTTAAGGCATACGGACACGCAAAGGAAACTTGGGCGGTTAAGGACGGCGTAGCGATTACGGCTCCTTACGAAATCGGGGAAGATTTCGTTTGGACGGTAAACGGCGAAGCGTATGATTTCTCGAAGCCGGTTACGCAAGATTTGACGATTAAGGCAACGGAAAAAGAATATGTAGAAGTTGTTGTAAGCGTTAATGGAGAAGAAACGGTTATCAAAGCGCAAACAGACGATAGCATTGATTTTGCACAGTTTGCAAAAGAGGGTTATACCTATAAGGTAATGAACGACAAAGGGGATATTATCGACTCGTTGACGGTAGAAAAGCCCTGCGCCGTAACGATTATTTATTTTAAGAACTAAATTGAGGTTAAATTGTGACGGAAAAAGAACTTTTTATAGGAATATGGCAAGTACCGCCTGCAACGGATGAAAATTATAAAATGATTGCTGATTGCGGTATAAACGCCATATTCTTAAACGGCGATTATTCTGAAGATATTGTAGAGCAAAAAAAGGCGGTAGCGTGCTGTGAAAAGTATGGTATAGACGTCGTTTTGGAAGGAAAAAACAAGTTAGACGGTACTCGTTTTGACGAAAATCCTTGTAAGGATAGCAAAGCGGTCGTGGCGTTTAACTTATTTGACGAGCCTAATTATTGCGACCTAGAACCTTTAACTGCGCTTGCCTTGAAGATGAAAAAGGCTTATCCTAACAAAAAGGCGTATATCAACTTATATCCCAGTTACGTGCCTTGTGACGAGATTATGTACGATTATCCAAGATATATGGAAACCTTTGCAAAATGGGTGTACGATATCGAAGGTAAAGGCGGTTGGCTGTCTATGGATCACTACCCGATAAGAAGAACGCAAGAATATGAAGGTCATATTTATGAGCCGTGGTTTACCGATATGGAAACGACTGCTTTGGCAGCCAAAAAGTATAGCTTAAAGCCCCATTTCTTTATTCAAAGTATGGCGTTTGGCGGTAGCCGATGTTGGTGGAACGACCGTACGCCCACCGAAGAGGATTTGCGTTTGCAAATATATGCGTATCTTGCGCACGGGGCGAAGGGGTTTTCCCATTTCTGTTATCAAACGCCTACGACGGATGAATTTTATGAAAGACAGTCTGGTCTGTTTGACAAGGGCGCACCCACGGAAAGGTGGTTTTACGCGCAAAAAATTCACGGAGAATTGAAGGCGTTTGAAGAAGAATTGATTGCTTTGAGGTGGGAATTTGTCAGGCGTGTAGACTCAACCGTAGAAGATGAAAGGGGGTTGTTTAACCGTCAAAGCGGGCAGTCCTTTAAAGACTGCGCTACCATAAAAAGCGTAGAAACGGACGCGCGTTGTCTTGTGGGCGGATTTAAAAAGCAGGACGGAAAGCAAGCGTTTATGCTTGTCAACGTAATGGATACTTCCCATCAAAAGACAGTCAGCGTAAAGCTTACTTTTCAAAAACCTGTTGCTTTCAAAATTTACAAACGTGGCGAGTTTTTTTCGCAAATCTTTAGTGGCAGAGCAGAAATCACGCTTGGCGTGGGCGAAGGAATTTTTATGATAGAGGAATAACAAATGAGCACAATGTTACAGGCAAAAAAGGTGAATTGGAGCAGGATAATTTTTATTCTTTGCTTTATTCTCGTGCCTACGATTAACTTTCTTGTATTTTACGTTTACGTGAATTTCGAC
>JAZSPG010000085.1:0-2041 GCA_045537295.1 Candidatus Scatosoma sp.
CAAGCGGTCTTAGGAAGACAACAATGGGCACCAACTCCTTGGCTCACAGAACGACATGGCTACGATCCGACTTATAATAATAAAAAATAAGATAAAAGCGATGAAAAAGCTGGTTTTTTCAAAGAACTTTTCTTAAAGAGAACGTCGCCCGTAGGCTGAAAGGCGCGTAGGAAAGAGAAAAACACCGTTTCACTTTGGAGCTTTTTTGTTGAGCCGATAGTATCGTATCGGGGTAGGCAAAAACGTAACGCGTGACGTAACGAACGCAAACAAGGCGTAGAAAATTCTACGCGAACGCAGGTGGTACAGCGACGAACAGTTCGCCCTGCGCGCCGTAAAAGGCGCGCAGGGCGTTTTTTGATAAAAGGAGATAAAAATGAAAGAAAAAATCGAGAATTTACGGCAAACGATTACAGCCGAAATCGAGCAAACGCAAACGGGCAGAGCTTTGTACGAACTTAAAGTCCGTTTCCAAACGGAACTTAAAGGTATTATGAGCGGTATGAAGGATTTAGCCAAGGAAGACCGCCCTGCGTTTGGTAAAATCGTCAACGAATTTAAGCAAGGCATGGAAGAACTTTTTGAGGCCCGCGCCGTCGTTGTGAAAGAGTTGGAAATGCAAAAGAAATACGCCGAGGAACGTATCGATATCACGATGCCCGGCAAAAACTATAAGGCGGGCGCGTTGCATCCTATTACCCTCGTCAAAAATCAGCTTATCGATATTTTTGCGGGTATGGGTTTTAAGGTGTTTGAAGGACCTGAAATCGAAACGGATTATTACAATTTCACGGCGTTAAACACGCCCAAGGACCACCCTGCGCGCGATATGCAAGACACCTTTTATCTTGCGGAAAACCTGTTGTTGCGTACGCAGACCTCCGCGGGGCAAATTCGCGTAATGGAAAAGGAAAACCCGCCCATTAAGATTTTATCGCCTGGGCGCGTGTTCCGTTCGGACGACGACGCAACCCACTCGCCGATGTTTCATCAAATGGAAGGGCTTGTCGTGGATAAGGGGATTACGCTTTGCGACTTGCAAGGTATGCTTGCCGAGTTCGCGCGTAAAATGTTCACTTCGTCCACAAAAGTACGCCTGCGCCCCTCTTATTTCCCGTTCACCGAACCGAGCGTAGAGGTAGATTTAAGTTGTTCGGAATGCGGTGGCAAGGGTTGCCGTTTATGTAAGGGAACGGGCTGGATTGAAGTACTCGGCGCGGGTATGGTAAACCGTCGCGTGTTGGAAAATTGCGGGGTAGACCCCGACGAATACACGGGTTTTGCGTTCGGTATGGGTATCGAGCGTATCGCAATGCTCAAATACGGCGTGAACAACATCAAAACGCTGTTTGAAAACGATATGCGGTTTATCGGACAATTCGAGGAATAAGGAGAAAGAATAATGAAAGTACCTTTCAGTTGGTTAAAAGATTACGTAGATATAGAAATTAGCGCAAAGGAACTTGCGGACAAGCTGTTTTCCTGCGGTTTTGAAGTGGAAGAACTTATTTACCTCGGCGAAAAAATCGACAGGGTAGTGGTCGGCGAAATCAAGGAACTTACCCCGCACCCCGATAGCGACCATTTGCAAATTTGTAAGGTGGATTGCGGGGTATACGGCAACGATTTACAAATCGTTACGGGCGCGTCTAACGTGTACGTGGGTATGAAAACGCCCTGCGCGCTGGACAATTCGACGGTGGTGGAAAGCAACCCCGCTATGCTCGAAAAAAACCCGTCGGGCATTAAAAAGATTAAAAAAGGCAAGCTCCGCGGGGTGGAGTCGTACGGTATGCTTTGTTCGGGCGAAGAACTTGGCATCAACGACGATTATTACGCGGGTGCGGAAGTGGACGGACTGCTGGATTTAAGCAAGGACGCGCCCGTGGGCGAAGATATCAAAAAAATCGTGGGCTTAGACGATTATATTTTTGATATTTCCATCACGGCGAACCGGCCTGATTGCCAAAGCGTTTTGGGGATTGCGCGCGAGGTGTCGGCGGTCTTGAAAAAACCGTTAAAAATGCCGAATATTCGTTAT
>JAZSPG010000109.1:0-4238 GCA_045537295.1 Candidatus Scatosoma sp.
CTTTCTCTTCGGAAATTTTGCCGAGATTGAAGTTGGCGATCGCCGCCGCTTTTTTCAAAACGCCGAACGCCTTGGTAATTTCTCTGGGCATCACTTCGCCGCCGATGCGGAAGTTTTCAAGACTTCTTTGCGTTTGCGCCGCCCAATATCTGTCTGCGGGGACCTGCATTTCCCCCATCGTGTCTTTTTCAATACGGTATTCCATTCTATCTATCTCCGATTAAATTTCAATTTGTGCGATAACGCCTTTCAAAACATTTGCGCTGTTCTTCATCTTTGCAAGTTCGTCGTCCGAAAGTTTCGGCGTAAGCGTCGTGATAACGCCCTCGTTACCGATTGCGCAAAGCGTGGAAAGTGCTACGTCGGAAATGCCGTACTCGCCGTCTAATACAGTGGAAACGGGTAAAATCGTGCAAGCGCTGGAATAAATCGCGTTCACGATTCTCGTTACGGACGCCGCGATACCGTAGAAAGTCGCGCCCTTGCCCGCGATAATTTGCCCGCCAGACTTTTTCACGTATTCCTCTACTTCCTCACGGGAATAAGGTTCAACGGTGAGCTTGTCGCCTTGCGTTAAGGTTTGTTCGTATTCGCTAAGGGGAATACCCGAAATATCCGCCGTCGACCAAGCCACGAACGAGGAATCGCCGTGCTCGCCCAAAACGTAAGCGTGTACTTGCTGTTGGTTTACCGAATACAATTCGGAAAGACGCGTTCTTAAACGAATGCTATCCAGCGTCGTACCCGTACCGATAACGCGGTTTTTGGGTACGCCCGTAATTTTGCAGAATACGTAGGTGAGAATATCTACGGGATTAGCCACGAACAAGTAAAGCGAATCAGGGCAGTATTTCACGATTTGAGGTGCGATACTCTTCAAAATGTTTACGTTGATTTGCGTCAAATCGATACGCGATTGACCGGGTTTTCTGCCCACGCCCGAGGTAACGATTACGATATCCGAGCCTACCGCGTCTTCGTACGTGCCAAAATAAATTTTAGCAGGCGAAAGATACGGGGTAGCTTGTCTAATGTCCATAGCCTCGCCTTTTGCCTTTGCCTCGTTTACGTCAATCAATACGATTTCCGCCACCGAACCGGTTGCAACCAGAGTGTAAGCTACGGTTGCGCCAACCGAGCCTGCGCCGATGATAGTAACTTTGTTGTTCATAGTTTTTTCTCCGTTTTGTTTTATTGTTCTTAGTTAATAGGGAAAAGCGCAAAATGCCCCTATCCTTATTTTCCATTTATCATTATACCATAATTTTTTGCGAATAACAAATGCTTGAACGGAAATTCGGCAAATTTTTAATCGTTAAATCGATAAATTTTTATCTTATTCGTTATTTTTTGCGTAAAAAACCACCCGCCCGTTTCCCAAAAGGAACGGACGGGATTATACGAATTTATTTAATCTTCTACGATAGCGTTGGCGAGGATAATTCCGCCGTCGATAACGGTAAGCACACCGCTAATGATAAACACCCATTCCACCGTGTTGCCTTGGTTGAATAAGAACAGCAAACCGATTACGATTAAAAGCGTGGGTACGGCGTATTCGCACACCGTTTTCCAAAGCGCGTCGCAACGGCTGTGCGCTTTTATTTTTTCGTAGAGCAACAAAATCCCCGCGACGAGCAACAGCGCGGATAAAATATACAGCACCGCTTCGATAATCGTCCAACCGCATAAAATTATCACGACGCCCGCTACGGCTTTGATTACGGCGGGCGGTATGAAACGGTTGAATAAATCCAGCACCGCGAATGCGATTAAGCCAAGACCTAACACCGTCATTAAAATACTGATAAATTTACCGCGGAGCGTAATTAACAATACGCCGAGCGCAATCGTTAGCAACGCCGAAACGATTTTTTCCGTTTTTTTCATAAAACCTCTCTTTCCGCTTTTCGCGGGTGTTTTACGCGTGGCGACGGATTACGGCAATTCTGATATATCCGTTTTGATAACGGTGCATAGCCCGCGCGCAAGGGTTGGGTTCGTCTTTACGGCATTCCCCGCAAAAATCGTAAGTTCCGCATCTGTCGTCGCCCGCGCGGATACTGTCAAACCATTTTACACCGTCAAATCTCTTTTGTTGTCTTTCAAAACTCATAGTTATACTCCTATTATTACGCTGTCGAGAATAAAAATATGCGTAGTTTTTTTCTTTTGTTTGCGTGATTTGGCCATTTTGAAGTTGTACGGCTTTGCAACGATAGCGTTGCAAAGCGTAAACAACCGTTTTTCATTCGTAAAGGTATTTATTCCCCTATACCCAAGACAAAGCCCGCGCCTTTTCCGACTTCCGCTTTCGTTTTGAAAAACCACTTTTCAGCCCGTTTTCCCAACGCTTTCAAGGGGAATTTTTACGGATATATTATACTATACGCTTCGTCTAAAAATTATGACACCTGTTTTTGAAAAATTTTTATATTTCGCTGACGCGCAAATTAGAAATGACTTCGTCGTATTTCTCTTTCGTGAAAGAAACCTGTCCTGTCGTCATTACCGTCGCCGTACCCGCGGCAACACCCGCCCGCAAAATCTCGGATAACGGCGCCCCGTCTTTGAGCGCCATTGCCGACGCCGACACCATTCCGTCGCCCGCACCAACCGTCGAATTGACCGCAACGTTTAAGCTTTTACAGTAGAAGTTTTTCGTTCCGTCCGTAATCACCGCGCCTTGCTTGCCCAACGACAAAAGCACTCTTTTCGCACCGCGGTCCAAAAGCTCGTAACAGCCCGCAAGCATATCCTCTTTGTCTTGAATATGTCTGCCCAGCGTATTTTCAAGCTCGTCGAGGTTTGGTTTTATCAAGTCCGCGCCTTCGGTGAGCGCGCTACAAAGCCTTTGTCCCACCGCGTCCACGATTTTCAAGGATTTTCTATCCACCGCGCGCGCGAGTTCGCCGTAATAGCTCGCGTCCACGCCCCGCGGAAGTCCGCCCGAAAGAACGGTAACCTTACTCCGCGCGGAAATTTCACGGACGGTGGCAAGCACCTCCGCCGTTTTTTCCTTGCTTACCGCCTCGCCTACGTCGTTGATTTCGGTGAGCATTGCACGGTTATCGATAAATTTATAATTTTCACGAACCCTGCCTTTATTCCAAACGAAACGAAAACCCACACCCTCTTTATCCAACGCGTTTTCGAAAGTATAGCCGTTTTCGTTATACATAAGCCCCGTCGCGAACGCCTCTCCGCCAAGGCGCGTAACGCCGATGGCTACGTTTAACGCTTTTCCGCCAAAAGACAGCGTTTTGCTTTTCACAACGTTGGTTTTACCAACGTTTAACGAGTCCAGCTCGATAGTCACGTCTATGCATGGACTCATACAAACGGTTAATATCATTTTCCTTTACTCCTTTACCGTAGGGGAACGAAATTTGAAACTCTTAGTCGTTCAAAGCGATTCATATAGCGTTGCCTTACCATATATACAAATTTATTATATAACAAAAAAACGAAAAATTCAATACCAAACGGGAAATTTTTCCGTTATATTTTTTTATTTTTTTTATTTGGCGCAAAAAAACCGCCTTCCGACCAAGGAAAACGGTCTTTACCTTTTTACATAGAAATCATTTGCAAGGTTTCGTACAACTCGTGATTAAACCTCTTTTTCATCGAAACCGCTTCAATAATATCCATATCGATTATTTTATTATCGCGAATACCTACGGCGCGGTTGCCCTGCCCTGCGTTGAGAAGTCGCACCGCTTTATTCCCAAACTGCGCCGCCAACATTCTATCCGCCATCGTGGGCGAGCCACCGCGTTGCACGTGACCGATACAGGTAGGACGAACGGAATACGTCGTTACGCCTTGCAACTGCTTAGCAAACTGTTCCGCGCTCATTACGCCCTCGGCAATCACGATAATATTCGAATGTTTACCGTTCGCACGCGAACGGTTGATTTTGCTTACGATTTCTTCCATATCGAACGCAATTTCGGGTACGACGATAATCTCCGCGCCCGACGCGATACCGCTATACAACGCAATATCCCCGCAATGTCTACCCATAACCTCTACGACGGAAACGCGCTCGTGCGAGGTCATTGTGTCGCGAAGTTTATTGATAATGTCCAAACAGGTGTTTACCGCCGTATCAAAACCCAGCGTGTAATCGGTGTATTCCAAGTCGTTGTCAATCGTACCGGGGATACCGATAGTCGGTACGCCGAACTCTTCCGTAAGCGCTCTTGCACCGCGGAACGAACCGTCACCGCCGA
>JAZSPG010000043.1:0-5842 GCA_045537295.1 Candidatus Scatosoma sp.
CAGCTGTGGTACTATGGGCGGACTTTTGATGGGACGCTTGATGTGTAAGCTTTCCAAAGGCAAAATTAACCCGCTTATCGGTAGCGCAGGCGTTTCCGCCGTGCCTATGGCGGCGCGTATTTCCGAGGACGTGGGCAGGGAAGAAGACCCCAGCAACCACCTTTTAATGCACGCTATGGGACCGAACGTCGCGGGGGTTATCGGCTCGGCAATTGCCGCGGGATTTTTACTTGCCATAATTTAAGATGAGGTATTAAGAAAATGGAACTTAATTTTGAAAAGAAAAAAGTAATGCTTACCGAAACGATTTTGCGTGACGCGCATCAATCGCAAGCGGCAACGCGTATGAAAATAGAGGAAATGCTTCCCGTATTAGAACAGCTTGACGATATCGGTTATTATTCCATTGAAGCTTGGGGCGGGGCGACCTTCGATTCCTGTTTGCGTTTCTTAAACGAAGACCCGTGGGAACGGTTGCGTACCTTAAAATCGCATTTGAAAACGCCTATTCAAATGTTGCTTAGAGGACAGAACTTGCTAGGTTATCGGCATTATGCGGACGACGTAGTCGAGAAATTCGTTGCAAAATCCGTAGAAAACGGCGTTGGTGTCGTTCGTGTGTTCGACGCGTTGAACGACCCGAGAAACTTGGAAGTTTCTATGCGCGCTATCAAAAAATACGGCGGTATTTGCGAAGCGACCATTTGTTATACGAGCGCTATCGTTGACGGTAAAGAGATATTCACTAACGATTATTTCATCAAACTCGCCAAAGAATTAGAGGAATGCGGGGCGGATAATATTTGTTTGAAGGATATGGCAAACCTCTTATTGCCCCTCAAAGCGTACGAGCTTGTAAAGGCGTTAAAGGCGGTATTGAAACCTACCACCAAATTGCATTTGCATACGCACAACACGACAGGTACGGGCGATATGGTATACCTTATGGCTATTCTTGCGGGGGTAGATATCGTCGATACTGCACTTTCGCCTTTGGGCAACGGAACTTCACAGCCCGCAACCGAACCGTTGGTTGCCACGCTCAAAGATACGCCTTACGATACGGGTATTGATATTAATAAATTGTTACCTATTATCAAGCATTTCAAAACAGTTGAAAAACGCTTAAAGGACGATAAAATTCTCAACGAAAAATCAAAGGGAATCGACGTAAATACTTTGTTGTATCAAGTTCCCGGCGGTATGCTTTCCAACCTCATCAATCAGCTTGAAAAAGCGGGCAAAATCGATAAACTTACCGAATGTCTTGCCGAAGTACCCAACGTTAGAAAGGACTGCGGTTATCCGCCTTTGGTTACGCCGTCGTCGCAAATCGTCGGTACGCAAGCCGTGTTAAATATTGTTATGGGTGAGCGCTATAAAATGGTTACCAAAGAGAGCAAGGATTTGTTTGCTGGTAAATACGGCGCTTTGCCTATGCCTATCGACGAAGAAATCGCGAAAAAAGTTCTCGCTGGTACGGAGCGTATTACCTGCCGTCCCGCAGACTTATTGCAACCCGAATACGAGGCAATCAAGCAAAAGGTAATCGAGCTTGGCTATTACGAAAAGGAAGAGGACGTATTGTCGTATGCGGTATTTGAACAGGTAGCCGAAAACTTCTTCAAATGGAGAGAGGCGCAAAAGAAAGGAATAGACCGCGACCTTGCAAAAACGGGCGTATATCCCGTCTAATAATTTAGATACGGAAAAATAAACGCAACCGATTGAAATTATTCAATCGGTTGCATAACTTTATAAAAAAAATTTTTCGTGAAACATTTATTGTGAAACATTTATTTTATTGTTATTTAATAGAGGGATTATATTAGGGTATGAAAAGGGTATTTGTAGTCGGTGGTGGACCTGCGGGACTAATGTCGGCGTACGCTTCGGCGATAAACGGAAACGAAGTCGTTTTAATTGAAAAAAATGAAAAACTCGGTAAAAAAATTTATATAACGGGCAAGGGGCGTTGTAATTTCACCAACGACGTTGCGCCCGACGAATTTTTACAAAGCGTAGTTCGTGGCGATAAATTTTTGCGTGGCGGTATTTATACTTTTTCTCCGCAAAAAACGATAGAATTTTTTGAAGAACAAGGCTTATCTGTAACGGTAGAAAGGGGAAACCGCGCTTTTCCCGCCTCAAATCACGCCAGCGACATTACAAAAACACTTGAAAAAGCGTGTAAAAACGCAGGTGTAACTATAAAATTAAATGAAACAGTCGAAAAGATAATTACTATGTCTGACATAGGTATTATGTCACGCATAGTAAAATTGCAAACAAATAAAGCGGTATACGAATGTGATTATATTATCATTGCCACGGGCGGATTAAGTTATGCAACTACGGGTTCTACGGGGGACGGCTACCGTTTTGCGAGGGAATTAGGACATTCTGTAATCGATTTGAAATGCGGGCTTTGCGGATTAAATCTGCAAGGGGAATTATTCAAACAATTACAAGGTTTAGCGCTTAAAAACGTGCGTTTTACCGTAAAAAACGGCGAAAAAACGGTGTTTAGCGAGTTCGGCGAGGCGTTATTTACGCATTTCGGTATATCTGGACCTATCGTTTTATCCGCGTCGTCTACGATAAACCGCTTACCGTTATCTTCCTTGACGGCGTTTATCGACTTAAAACCTGCGTTGGACGAACAAACCTTAGACAAGCGGTTGTTGCGTGATTTTGATAAATACAAAAATAAGCAAATTATCAATGCGTTGGTGGAATTGTTACCGCAAAAATTACTGCCCGTAGTATTATCTTTAAGCGGAATTCCCGAAAAAAAGGCGGTAAATATACTCACGAAAGAGGAAAGAGTACGACTTATAAAGGCGATAAAGAATTTTCCCTTAAAAATAAAGAGTTTGCGGGGTTTTGAAGAGGCGATTATTACTTCGGGCGGGATAAATTTATCTGAAATTAATCCTAAAACGATGGAAAGCAAGCTGGTAGAGGGATTAAAATTTTGCGGGGAAGTGTTGGATATCGACGCGTTCACGGGCGGGTTTAATATGCAAATCGCTTTTTCTACGGGGTATTTAGCGGGAAATACCATAAAATAATCGGCGTATTATCACTTTATATGAGGAATAAAACCGTTTATTAAGTTGACAAAAAGGGGAAATTACGGTATAATAAAAAAGTAATTTTAACCAAAGAGGTTGTTTATGATAATAATCCGTGGCGCGACGACGATAGAACGCGACGAAAAAACTTTTATATTTGATAGCGTAAAAGCGTTATTAGACGAAATTTTTAAGGTAAACGACCTTAAAAAAGAAGAAATCCGCGGTTTTTTATTTTCCTTAACGACGGATATTCATTCCTACCATCCCGCGAAAGTAGCGCGGGAATGCGGGTACGATTTCGCACCGCTGTTTGCGTGCGTAGAACCCGAAATTACGGGTGCGT
The DNA here is from genome assembly GCA_045537295.1 of Candidatus Scatosoma sp. Lineage (GTDB taxonomy): Bacteria > Bacillota > Clostridia > Christensenellales > Borkfalkiaceae > Scatosoma. The sequence goes on from JAZSPG010000043.1 coordinate 3,424, forward strand.
TACCGTTATGTATCCGTCTAATGCTTTTCACGGAGCTTGCGGATAACAGAGCGGTAAAACATATTTATCAAAAGGGGGCGAAAGCGTTGCGGAAAGATATTAGTGAAATATTCAATATAGCCTTAGACGGTCCTGCGGGTAGTGGGAAAAGCACGATAGCCAAGGCGTTGGCGCGAGATTATAATATTTTATATTTAGATACGGGCGCAATGTACAGAGCTTGCGGTTTGAAAGCTTTGCGTATGGGGATTGACCCAAAAGATAGCGAGGCGGTAAAAAAACTTTTGCCTGTTTTAGACATAAAAGTGGAATATAAAAACGGAACGCAACATACGATATTGGACGGTGAGGACGTTTCGTCCGCTATTCGCGAAAACGCCGTTTCTATGGTGGCGTCTACAATTTCCGCGCATCCTTGCGTTCGGGTAAAAATGGTAGAAATGCAAAGAGAAATCGCCAAACAGACCTCGTGTGTATTAGACGGCAGGGATATAGGTTCTACGGTATTGCCTGACGCAAAATTCAAATTCTTCATAACGGCGGACAGTAAAGTGCGCGCAATGCGTAGATATAAAGAGCTTACCGCCCGCGGTGAAATTGTGGATTTCGAAAAATTGCACGCCGAGATTCTCGCAAGAGATAAACAGGACAGCGAACGGGAGTTTTCCCCGCTCGTATGCGCGGAGGACGCCGTGGTAATCGATACTTCCGATATGGATATAGAGCAAGTGCTTTTCGCGGTAAAATCGAATATTCAGTCCAAAATATAAACAAGGGAAAAACGGAATGAGCAAAGAGAAAAAGCCCAAAAAACAAAAGGAAATTACCGTAAAAGCAAATAAAAAGGGACGGCATATTATCCCGCTTTTGAATTTTTTGCGGTGCTTGATTATTCCTTTTTATTTTATACTTAAACCTTTCCGTTATTACGGACCGCGAAAAGTCAAGGACGGCGCGTGCGTATATATAAGTAATCATTACGCGTTATTAGACCCTGTATTTATCGCGTCAACCACTTGGGAAGGCGTACATTTCGTTTGTAAAAGCAGTTTACTTGAAGTCCCGATTTTACGCGGTATCGTGCGCAAAACAAAGTCGATACCCGTAAACCGTGACGGAAAAGACGTTCGCGGGTTGCTGGATTGTTTCAAATGTCTTAAAAACGGCGAAAAAGTAGCGGTTTTCCCCGAAGGAACGCGTAATAAAACGGACGCGGATATGTTGCCGTTTAAGCACGGCGCGTCGGTAATGGCAATCAAAACGAAAACGCCTATCGTTCCCGTCGTTATCTATAAAAAACCTCGGTTTTTCCGTTGCACGCATATTTTAATCGGCGAACCGTTTGAATTGACTGAATATTACGGTAGGAAATTGACGGATGAAGAGCTTGCCGAGGCGGATAATAAATTACGTGATTTAATGCTGAATATGCGCTTGACACATACCGAGTTTTTACAAAACAAAAAATGCCGAAACGCAAAGAGAGCTAAATAAATGGAAATCATCATTGCAAAAAGCGGTGGATTTTGTCGCGGTGTGCAAAAAGCCGTGGATACCGCTTTAACGATAGACTCTAAAAATACTTATATTTTTGGGGAAATTATCCACAACAAAGACGTTGTGAAGGAAATTACCGCGCGCGGAATTATGCAAGTGGAAAGTTTAGCGGAAGTACCTGCGGGTGCAACGCTAATTATCCGCTCGCACGGCGTCGGGAAAGCCGTGTACGAAATTTGCAAACAACGCGGTATTAAAATCGTGGACTGTACCTGCGAGTTCGTTCGCCGAACGCAACGCATTATCGCCGACGAGTACGCCAAAGGCAAGGCTATCGTGATTATAGGGGAGCGCACGCATCCCGAGGTAATCGGGTTGAACGGTTGGTGTGAGGAAACAGCGTATATTTTTTCCTCGGAAGAGGACGATTTCGACCTTTTACCCCAAAAAGAATGCGTTGTAGTGGCTCAAACTACCTATTCTAAGGAAAAATTTGAAAAAATTATTAAAAATCTTAACAATAAGCGTAGAAAAACAGTTGAAGTTTTTCAAACAATTTGCTATACTACTATAGGACGGCAAAACGAGGCACGCGAATTATCGCAAAAATGTGACGCAATGCTAGTGCTCGGAGGCTTAAACAGTAGCAACACCAACAAGCTCTACGACATCTGCAAAGCACATTGCCCGGCGGTATTTCGTTTGTCGAGTGCAACCGACCTAGAATATAAAACAATCAAAAGATATAAAAAGGTAGGTATTGTTATGGGGGCGAGTACCCCAAGCAAACAAGCCCAGGAGGTTCTATTAAAGATGGAAATGGAAACAGAAGCAAAAGCAACGATGGCGGAAGTCGTTGCGAAAATGGACAGTCAACCTAAGAAGTCGGATCGTAGCCATGTCGTTCTGTGAGCCAAGGAGT
>JAZSPG010000005.1:0-2379 GCA_045537295.1 Candidatus Scatosoma sp.
GTTTCGGCGGGCTTTGTGAAATCGCTTGAAGTAAAAGGTGTAGGTTGGAAAGCGGCAGTACAAGGCAACAAGCTCGTACTCAACGTAGGATTTTCGCATCCTGTTGAAGTGGTTGCCCCCGAGGGGATTAAGTTTGAATGCCCCAGCTTAACGGAAGTAAACGTTTGCGGTATCAGCAAAGAGCTTGTCGGTCAAATTGCGGCGAATATCCGCAAAATCAGATTGCCCGAGCCTTATCACGGATACGGTATTCGCTATAAGGGCGAGAACGTAGAACACAAAGAAGGTAAGACTTCCGGTAAAGGTAAGAAATAAGGAGCGTTAAAGTATGATTACGAAAATTGATAAAAATGCAGTCAGACAGAGACGCCACGCGCGCGTCAGAAAGACGGTAGTTGGTACGGCGGAAGCGCCTCGTATGAACGTTTACAGAAGTCTTAACCATATCTACGTGCAAATCATCGACGACAGAGCTGGCAACGTAGCCGGTGGCGTAACCTTAGCGTCGGCGTCCACGATGGACAAAGCGGTGAAGGAAAAAATCGCAGGAATGACGAAGACGGACGCAGCGAAGGTAGTGGGCGCAGTTGCAGCGGAAAGAGCAATGGCAAAAGGCGTTCAAGCAGTCGTATTCGACAGAGGTGGCTATCTTTACACGGGACGTGTAAAGGCGGTTGCGGATGGCGCAAGAGAAGCCGGACTTAAATTTTAAGGAGTGGGTACAATGGCAGACGAAAAGAGAGAAAGAAGACCTCAAAGAAGACAGGCAGAAGACGACGGGCTTATTAAAAAGCTTATCGAAGTCAATCGCGTAACGAAGGTTGTAAAGGGCGGTAAAAATATGCGTTTTGCGGCGCTCGTAATCGTGGGCGACGGCAACGGCAAAATTGGCGTTGCAACGGGTAAGGCGAAAGAAGTTCCCGAGGCTATTGAAAAGGCAACTTTGAGAGCGAAAAAGAATATGGTTCCCGTATCCATCGTAGACGGCACGATTCCCCACCAAGTAATCGGCGTGTTCGGTCGTGGCAGAGTGCTTATGATGCCCGCTGAAGAAGGTACCGGTGTTATCGCCGGCGGTCCCGTTCGTGCGGTTATGGAAGCCGTAGGTATTAAGAACATCAGAACGAAATCTCACGGTAGTCAAAACGCCGGCAACTGCGTAAAAGCGGCAATCGAAGGTTTGAAAGAACTCAAATCGGTTGAAGAAGTTGCGGCGCTTCGCGGAAAAACCGTTGAAGAAATTCGTAGCTAAGAGTAACGGAGGAACAAAAAAATGGCAAAGATTAGAGTTACGCTCGTAAAGAGCACGATTGGTCAGGTTGAGGCAAACAAAGCGACGGTAAAGGCGCTTGGTCTCAAAAAAATCCGTTCTTCCAAAGAACTTGACGATACTCCCGCAGTTCAAGGTATGATTGCGAAAGTGAAGCACCTCGTCAAAGTAGAAAACATTTAAGGAGATTTACTATGAGAATAGATACTCTTTCTCCCGCAAAGGGAGCAACGAAACCGTCGAAAAGACTTGGACGCGGTATCGGCTCGGGTACGGGTAAAACCTCCGGTAAGGGTCACAAAGGACAATGGGCTCGTTCCGGTGGCGGTGTTCGCCCTGGGTTTGAAGGCGGTCAAATGCCTATCGCGCGCCGTGTACCTAAGAGAGGTTTCACGCATAACGGCAAAAAGGTATACGTAATCGTAAACCTTGAAATGCTTGCGGATTTACCCGAAGGCACCGTTGTAGACTACGGTTTCGTTATGGAAAACGGCCTTGCTAAGGCTGTCAAAAACAACTGCGGATTGAAAGTTCTCGGTGACGGCGAACTCAGCGTTGCACTCACCGTGAAAGCGGCGAAGTTCTCCGCATCCGCAAAAGCTGCGATTGAAGCGGCGCAAGGTACGGCGGAAGTTCTTTAATCGACCAATGACGGAAACCGCATTTTGCGGTCTCCGTTGTTATCGTTTATTTTCCTACGTCGACTTTTTGGTGCAAATCCAAAAGAAACCATAAACGGAGAATAAAATGTTACAAACTCTTATTAATGCTTTTAAAGTCAAGGAGATCAGACGCAAGGTATATATGATGCTCTTGTTGCTTTTGATTTTCCGCATCGGTTGTTTCATTCCGGTTCCCGGATTGGACAGAAGTGTTTTTGGACAATTGTTTGAAGGTGATACCGCAAACGATTTCCTTACCCTTATGAGTAGCATCACCGGTGGCGCGCTTGCGCAAGGTACGGTGTTCGCGCTCGGTATCGGACCGTACATCAACGCGTCCATTATTATGCAACTTCTCTGCGTAGGTATTCCTGCGCTTGAGAGAATGTCCAAACAAGGCGAAGAAGGTCGTAAGAAGATTTCTCAGATTACGAGATTCGTTACTAT
>JAZSPG010000018.1:0-4339 GCA_045537295.1 Candidatus Scatosoma sp.
GATATCCGCGCCCAGGGCCTGCTGGATATCCATCGACTCCTCCGGGCCGATGAAGTGGCGGCTGCCGTCCAGATGGCTCTGAAAGGTGACGCCCTCCTCCTTGTTCTTGCGGATGCCGGCCAGGGAGAAGACCTGGAATCCGCCGGAGTCGGTTAGGATCGGCTTGTTCCAGGACATGAACTTGTGCAGGCCGCCGGCTTCCTTGATCAGGTTCTCGCCCGGACGCAGGTGCAGATGGTAGGTGTTCGAAAGCATGATCTGCGTGCCGATCTCCTCCATCTCCCGGGGAGTCATGGCCTTGACGCAGGCCACGGTGCCAACCGGCATGTAGATGGGCGTTTCGATATCGCCGTGGGGGGTGTGTAAAATCCCAGCGCGCGCGCCCGTTTCGGGGTCGGTTTTGATAAGTTCAAAAGAAAAATATTCGTTGTTCATAAGTCGTTTTCCGTATTTTCAAAGTTATCTTATGCCGATTATAACACAAACGCAAAAAAAACGCAACACTTTCGTGGTGTAGCAATCAGGAATTATTGTAACACCTTTTCTCTCCCGTAATGAAAAACGAACGCAAATGCAACCTACGCTCGTGAAATCATTTTTTATCCCCCAACCTAAACGGTCAAATGGAATTTCTCTTGACAATTCGCAAAATGGGGTGTATAATTACTATGACGTACGGAGGAGTTTGTTATGCTTTTTAATTATCATACGCATACGAAGCTTTGCGGTCACGCCGTAGGCGAAAACAGAGAATATATCGAGACGGCGATTGCGCGCGGATTGAAAACGCTGGGCTTTTCCGACCACGCGCCCTACCTTTTTCCCTCCAAGGAATTATGCGAAAAGCCTCGGCATAGTATGCGGTTAGACCAGCTACACGATTACGTAGACAGCGTGCGAGCGCTCGCCAAGGAATACAAAGACGATATTCGGATTTTATGCGGTTTTGAGCTGGAATATTATCCCGATTACCACGAGGAAGAAATGGCGTTCCTGCATACCGTTTCCCCCGATTATTTATTACTTGGTCAGCATTATATCGGCAACGAGGCAAACGGACGGCATATATACGGCACAACGGACGAAACGATGTTGATTGCATACGCCACACAAGCGATTGCAGGTATGAACACGGGCGATTTTTTATATTTGGCGCACCCCGATATGCCGGGCTGGAATGTCAACGAAGAGGTTGCCGAGCGGGAATATCGGCGTATTTGCGAATTTGCGAAAAAGAAAAATATACCTTTGGAAATAAACCTGTACGGGCTTTCGGATAAACGGCACTACCCCTCGCGCGCGTTTTTCGAGATAGCCTCAAAGGTCGGCAACGAAGTGGTTTTGGGCGTAGACGCGCATAACCCCAAGCTCTTTTTGGACGAAAACACGGAAGAAAAGGCGTTAAAAATGGTCCACGAGCTGGGATTAAAGTTAATAGAAAAAGATTTATTGTAAAATTGCACGCAAAAGCGATTGACTTTTTTTGCATTAGCGTTTACAATAGGCGTATACTTTAATAAAAAAGGAGTTATATTTATGAAACTGAAAAGACTTATTTCCACCGTTCTTGCAACCGTTGCATCGGTTGCGACACTTGGTTTTTCCTCTTGTAAAGAGGACGCGCTTATCGTATACACCGAAGCGGGTTTTGCCCCCTTTGAATATATGCAAAACGGTAAAATCGTAGGCGTTGACGTAGATATTATGAACCTCGTAGGCGAAAAGTTAAAAAGAGAAGTAAAATTTGAAAACGTCGGCTTTGACACTATCGTAGATACCGTTTCCGCAGGCAAACTTTGCAACGTAGGCGCGGCGGGTATTTCCGTCACGGACGAACGCAAACAAAAGGTAGACTTCTCTACCGAATACTACACGGCAAACCTTTACGTAATTTATCAAACGAGCGAGGCGTCCTCCTACGAATCCACGACGACGGACAGCGTTAAGGGTGTGTACTGGGATTCGCTTGCAGGCAAGAGTATCGCCGTACAAAGCGGTACGACGGCGGACTTGTTCCTCGGCGACGAATTAGCGGAAGGCGGTACTTTATACGAAACGAACGCGAATAAAGTGGACTTCGGCGCGCTGAGCACGGCGGTTGCGGATATCGGATTAAATTCCGACGTTCTTATCATTGACGAATTGCCCGCGAAAAAGCTTATCGAAGGCAAATCCAATCTCGCTTGCGCCCCGCTCTATTATAAAGGCGAGGAAGGTCAAACGGATGAAGCGGCAATCGATTCCTACGCCATTTGCGTAACCAAAGGACAAGACGATTTGCTTAAAGCCATTAACGAAGTACTGGCTGAACTTGGCAAAGACGGTATTCAAGCGCTCGTTAATAAGCACCTTGGTCTTTAATCAATAAACTACGCAAGAGGGAAAGACGACGCGTTTTTCCCTCTCTCTTATATAAGGATTTTTTATGTTCAACGATATTCTTAAAATTTTATCCAACAGCGAAATGCGCGGGTATATCTTCGAGGGTTTGTTCCACTCAGTACTCGTAACTTTCGTCGCCGCAATCCTCGGTTTGTTCTTAGGGTTCGTGGTTGCGGTCGTGAAAATCGCACCCGATAACAAATGGATAAAACCCTTCAAAATTCTTTGCAATATTTATACCACCGTATTCCGCGGAACGCCCGTGGCGTTACAGTTGTTTATTATGGTATTCGCCGTATTCGCAATCCCCGGCTTTAAGCCGTACGCGGCGATTATCACCTTCGGTATCAACTCAGGCGCGTACGTATCCGAAAGTATCCGCGCGGGGATTACCTCGGTAGATAAAGGACAAATGGAAGCGGGCAGAGCCTTGGGTTTCACTTGGCTTCAAACTATGATACGTATCATCTTACCCCAAGCCGTTAAAAACATTATCCCAGCTATCGGCAACGAATTGATTGCCCTTCTTAAAGAAACCTCGATTATCGGCTGGGTAGGCTCTACCCCCGGAACGCTGACTTTCGACTTAAACGCCGCCGCAGACACCATTTACCGTTCTATTCCGAACTACCTCGCCAGCGGTTTTATCGTAGGCGCTTGCTATTTGGCTATCGTGTATATAATGGTATTCGCGATAAAAATTATCGAACGGAGGCTTGCGAAAAATGAAAGATAACACGCAAACTTCCCCTATCCTCGCCGTCCGTAAATTATATAAAAAATTCGGACAGTTAGAGGTTTTGAAAGGGGTAGACCTCGAAGTAAACAAGGGCGACGTTATCGCCGTTATCGGTCCGTCGGGTTGCGGTAAATCCACCTTTTTACGCTGTTTGAATTTGTTGGAAGAACCCACCGCAGGCGAAATTTTACTCGAAAACGAGTTCGTGTTCAAAAACGAACGGGTATATCTTAAAAACCGCTTAAAAACCCTGAAAGCGCAAAAAAAGACGGGCAAATTCGACGAAACCGCGTATACCGCCTTGCAAAAGGAATACGAAACTTTACGCGCGGAAGAAAAACAAATTGAAAAATATATCCAAAAAAGCATCAATTTGCACCGTCAAAAAATCGGTATGGTGTTCCAACAGTTCAATTTATTCCCCCACCTCACCGTCTTAAAAAACGTCACGCTCGCACCTATGCGGTTGAAAAAAATACCCGAAACCGAGGCAACCGCCAAAGCAATGGACCTGCTCAAAAAAATCGGTTTGGAAGACAAAGCGAACGCGTACCCTTCCACTCTTTCAGGCGGACAAAAACAGCGTATCGCCATTATCCGCGCACTTGCGATGGAACCCGATATTATGCTGTTCGACGAACCCACGAGCGCGCTCGACCCTGAAATGGTCGGCGAGGTGTTAAAGGTTATGACCGAACTCGCCAAAGAGGGAATGACGATGGTCGTGGTAACGCACGAAATGGGCTTCGCCAAAGAAGTGGCGAACCGCGTTATCTTTATGAGCGACGGCGTTATCAAGGAAGAAAACGCGCCTAAGGAATTTTTCGCGAACCCCAAGGACGAACGCTTAAAGGAATTTTTATCCAAAGTATTGTAATGGATTTAGCAAAACAGACCGCAAAAACCGAGGCAGTAAGCCTCGGTTTTTTCTTTATGCGCTTAGCTCTCTAAAAATCCCGCCGCGCGCAACGACGCTAAAAGTTCGTTGATTTTTTCTGCGTTACTTGTCGCCGTCGCGTCCGTAACCACCGCGTCCTCAACCTCCGTCGCAGGCGTTACCACCCCAGGTTCACCCTGCGGTCCTTGTTCACCTTGCGGTCCTTGTTCACCTTGCGGACCTTGTTCACCTTGAGGTCCCTGTTCGCCCTGAGGTCCTTGTTCGCCCTGAGGTCCTTGTTCACCTTGCGGACCTTGTTCACCTTGCGGTCCTTGTTCACC
>JAZSPG010000040.1:0-23076 GCA_045537295.1 Candidatus Scatosoma sp.
GCAGGATAAGGCGGTATTCTAAAGAATACCGCCTTATCCTAATACGCCTTATATTTCAAAAAATGTTAAAAGTCTTTCCATTATTATAAATAAAATATTAAAAACTGTTGACTAAATTAAAATAAAATGTTATAATTCTATTTGAAAAGAGGTGGAATTATGTTAAAAAGAGATTTTGAAGAGAAGTTATTAACTTGGAAAAACAATCCGCATAAGAAAGCGTTTTGTATTTTTGGGGCAAGACAAATCGGTAAAACCACGACCGTGAGAGAGTTCGCAAAACGGCATTACGAGCATTTTTGCGAACTCAATTTCTTTGAAACACCCAAGGCAAAAGAGATTTTCGACGGCGATTTGGACGCGGACACCATTATTATGGGCATTTCCGCGTTCACGAAAATGAAATTAGAGCCGAAAAAGACACTCATTTTCTTGGACGAAATTCAAAAATGTCCCAACGCGCGTTGTGCGATTAAGTTTCTCGTGGAAGACGGGCGATTTGATTATATCGAATCGGGCTCGCTTTTGGGGGTGAACGTGGAAGATATTCCGTCGCTTCCCGTTGGGTTTGAAGAAGAACACAATATGTACCCTATGTCTTTCCGTGAATTTGCTTCGGCAAACGGTATTCAAGAAGAAACGTTTGCGTATTTAGAAGATTGTTTTAACAATTTAAAACCCGTTTCCGACGTTATTCATACGACAATGCAAAAGTTGTTCTACGCGTATTTGGTGGTGGGCGGTATGCCCGAAGCTGTGCAGGTGTTTTTAGATACGCACGATATTGCGCGCGTAATCGAATACCAAAACTCCATTTTAAGCAAATACCGTCAAGATATTTCGCAGTACGCGCCCAAGACGGATAAAGTAAAAATCAAAGCGATTTTCGACAGTATCCCCGCACAGCTGGCACAAAAAAACCGACGTTTTATGGTGAATAGCGTGGACAAAAACGCGCGACTTTTGCGGTATCAAGACAGTTTTAATTGGCTCGTAGATGCAGGCGTGGCGTTGCCTTGTTATAATACAAGCGCGCCCATTATGCCACTTGCATTGAACGAAAAACGCAGTCTTTTCAAGTTGTTTTCAAACGACGTGGGATTGCTTTGCGCGGCGTCGATGAGCGATATTCAATTCGACCTTTTGCAGGGCGACGTTTCGGTGAATTTAGGGAGCATTCTTGAAAATGCGATTGCGCAAGAATTACAATGCAATGGATTTGAACTCCGTTATTACGATAGCAATAAATTAGGCGAAGTGGATTTTATTATCAAAACGGGTAATCAAGTTGTCGTAGTGGAAGCGAAATCGGGCAACGATTACATGGAGCATACCGCACTCAATAACGTATTGAAAGTAAGTGATTGGAATATCAACAAGGCGTTCGTATTATGCAAAGGGAATGTTGAACAAAAAGAAAAAACCACATACCTGCCTTGGTATATGATGATGTTTATCAAGCAAAAGCAAATCAATAAAATGATTTATGAAATCGAAGTAAATAACGTATAAAATTATTGGCGTGTTTTTGGCGAGTAAGGGGCTGAAAGCCTTATAAATAAAGGATTTCAGCGTTTTGGAAACTGCTTCAATTCCTGTCGACCGCACCAAAAAGGGCAAAAATAAGCAAAAAACGCTTGTTTTTGCCCTTTTTTTTTGTTGCTTTTTCGCGGTTTTCAACGGACAATTTTTATAAAATTGGGTCAGTTTTGGGTCAGTAACTTACGTTTTTATTAGGTTTTACCAAGCATTCAGCTTTTTGCCCTCGCTTAAAAGATACTCTTTCGATAAATCGCGGTAGCTATCCGCGGTAGGTATCCGTTCTCGCATAGATTACGGAAAATCGCAAGCCTTTTGCATATTTTGACGATTTGAATAATTCGTACGAAAAAACCGTCAAATCAAGATAAAAAAATGACAATCCGCTATTGACAAAATTTATAATTGTGCTATAATAGGGAAGATAGCAAAAAACAACGTTTGGGTATTTATTTTACAATGGCAAAGTATTGCAAAGCGTCTAAAATATGCTATAATTGTTTTAAGAAAATCCCCCTCGCGCTAATGTAAGGAGAAAATTATGAAAATAAGACGGCTTTTACAGGAAAAACAGCAAAATCTCGTGGCGAACAAACCCGTGACCATCGCCTTTCTCGGCGACAGCGTTACGCAGGGTTGTTTCGAGTGCTACCTCACCTCGCCTACGAGCTTGGAAACGGTATTCGATTATAAAAGCGCGTATTCCACGCGCGTTCGGGAAATACTCAATTTGTTATACCCAAACGTGCAAGTAAATATCATCAATAGCGGAATTAGCGGGGACAGCGCGCCCGTGGGCGCAAACCGCTTTGAACGCGACGTTTTGAGCTACAATCCCGATTTGGTGGTCATTTCTTACGGTTTGAACGACAGCACGAAAGGTAAAGACGGTTTGAACGCGTATCAAAACGCGTTAGAGGAAATGTTTGGGAAATTACGCGAAAAGCAAATCGATTGTATCTTCTTAACGCAAAACGTGATGAACGGCGTAACCAGCCCGCACTTAAAGGACGAGTTATTCAAAGAGTTAGCCCAAACCTTTGCCCAAACCGTGCAAAACAACGGCGTTTTACACGAATATTTCGAGGTCGCCAAAGAAAGCTGTAAAAAATACGGCGTAACCGTTTGCGATTTACATACCGTTTGGGAAAAATTAATCGCGCTCGGCGTGAATACCACCGAACTTCTTGCCAACAAGCTCAATCACCCGATTAGAGAGTTTCATTACTATATGGCAATCAAGCTCGTGGAAACCATGCTTTTGTCCTAATATCCTGCTGGGAAACTACCGAAAAAGGAAGGAAAATGAAAAGACTGCACCTAATTTGTAACGCACACCTCGACCCTATTTGGCAATGGACTTGGGACGAGGGTATTTCGGCGGTAATCGCGACCTATAAAAGCGCGGTGGATTTAGCGGAGGAATTCGATTATATTTTCTGCCACGGCGAATCGCTCTTATACGAGGCAATCGAAAAAAACGCACCCGCCCTTTTTAAGCGTATCCAAAAACTCGTCAAGGACGGAAAATGGCATATTTCGGGCGGTACGTACCTGCAACCCGACTGCTTAATGCCCTGCGGGGAAGCGCTTGTTCGGCAAATTTCGGTAGGCAAAAAATATTTCAAGGAAAAATTCGGCGTGCAACCGACCGTAATGACCAACTTCGATTCGTTCGGACATAGCTTGGGTTTGGTGCAAATTTTAGCCAAGAACGGCTATAACGGCTATATTCATTGCCGTCCGAACGAGGAACAGTTCAACTATCCGTCCAAATTCTACCGCTGGGTTGGACCGGACGGCAGTACCGTTTTGGCAACGCATACCTTCTCGTACAACGCTCCGCTTGGGCGCGCGGAAGAAAAAATCCGCAATCAGCTTGCGGGCAAGGGTGACGGTATGCTCGGCTCTATCGCCAGCGGAAAAACGCAAGACTTGGCGGTGGATTACGTATTATGGGGCGTGGGCAACCACGGTGGCGGTCCGTCGCGAAAGGATTTACGCGATATCGAAGCGTTGAAAGTGGACGGCGTGGACATTTTCCACAGCACGCCCGAAGCGCTGTTTGCCGACGAGATTGAAGTACCGGCGGAGGTAAGAGAATCCTTCGTAACCTGTATGCCCGGCTGTTATTCGTCGATGGCGCGCGTCAAGCAGGCGTATAGGAAAACGGAAAATTTATTTTTCGCGACCGAAAAAATGTTATCGTCCGCGAAATTGCAGGGTTTCAAACCCGAGTTAAGCGAGCTGGAAAAAGCCGAAAAGAAACTGCTTTTGGCGCAATTCCACGATATTTTACCTGGAACTTGTATCGAGGACGGTGAACGCGAGGGCTTGGGATTATTATCCGCGAGCGAAAAGTCGCTCCGCGATTACAGAACGGACGCGTTTTTGTATTTGGTTATGGCGCAGGAAAAAGCGGGCGAGGGCGAATACCCCGTGTTCGTATTTAACTATGAGGCAAGAACGGTGAAAACGCTTATCGAGGCGGAATTTTCGCTTGCCGACCAAAATTGGAGCGATAAGGAATTTGCGCCCCGCGTGTATACGGCGGACGGCAAACAGCTTGTTTGCCAGCAAATTAAAGAGGATTCGACGCTCAACCTCGACTGGCGCAAGCGCGTGATTTTTGAGGGCGAGTTAGCGCCACTTGGCGTTACGCGGTTTACGATAAAGACCCAGCCTATTGAAATTCGGGACAAGCGCGCGAAAGAAGTAGAAAGTTTGCAAAGCGTTTTGGCGGGCGGTTTATTGACCGCGCCTGTGCTTTTGGATATGTATGAGGACACCGCAGACCCTTGGGGTATGAGCAAGGCAGAGTTAAAAGCGATGGGCAAAAATCCCGAACCGTTCCGTTTGATGAACGAAAAAGAGGCAATGGAATTTTGTCGGGTAAAAAGCGAGATTGCCCCCGCTAGAATTATCGAGGACGGGGATATTTATACGGGCGTCGAGGCGTTGTATACCGCGGGGAAAACCAACGCCGTGTTGCAGTATAAATTGTATAAAAATCAGCCGTATATCGATATAAAGGCGACTGTGGAATTTGCCGATAAAAACAGGTTGGTGCGTATTAAATTCCCTATCCCCAAAGACTTTGAAACCGCAACGGCGTTCGGCGACGGACCGTTTCTTTGCGAGGACAAGCCGAGCGTGGAAATTTGCTATCAAAAATGGTTGGGCGTAAAACGCGCGGATAATCAAATTTTTGCCGTTCTTAACGACGGCGTGTACGCGGGCAAGGTAGAGGACGGGTATATCCATTTGACCTTGCTTAGAGGCGCGGGGTACTGTTTCCACCCGATAGGCGAGGAAAAGGAAGTGTATCCGCAGGATAGGTATTTACCGCGTATCGATTGCGGTAGGTATATCTACAATTTCCGTATTTTCAAGGGTAGCGTTTTTGAGGTTTGCCGTCAAGCCGAAAACTTGAACACGCCCCCGTACGCCGTGAATATTTTCCCCGTCGGCGGAAAAACGGAAAGGCGCGAGGATAAGCAAATTTGCGTAAACGGCGAGGTACTACTTTGTACTTGCAAGATAGCGGAAGATAACGGATTTATCGCGAGATTGTATAACCCCGATACCAAGAAAAAGGCGTTTACCGTGCGTTTGGGCGCGGTGTGCGTAAACGGCGAGGCGAACGGCGGAGAGGTCGTTTCGGTGAAATTTGCAAACGGCAAAGCGGAAGTTTTGCACGATTGTATGCCCGTATAAAAAAATGAATTGCAAAGCGGGGCTTTGCGTGAAATGAGCTTCGCTCGTGAATTGCCCTACGGGCGTAAATTGCAAAACAAAGTTTTGCATTGTAGAATAATTCAATAATGAAACGTTTTGCGTTTCAATTTATGCGTTGAAAATGCAATTCATTGAGCAATAGCGAAAATTCACGCGCCGATAGGCGCAATTCATTGATTAGATTGCTTTTGAACCCAAAACCAGAAAAGAGGACAAATTTTGGCAGTATTACCGCAAGTTTTGGCATAGCTTTTTATAAAGTTATATGCTATAATAAAAGGGAAGAAAAACGCGAAAACCGTTTTTCGTAAAAACCCAAAGGAAAAGGAGAAAAAAATTATGAAAAAATTAAAAGCGGTATTGCTCGGTGCAGGAAACAGGGGTTGTATTTATTGCGATTACGCGCTGGCAAAGCCTGAGGAATTAGAAATTATTTCGGTTATCGACGTCAACGAGTTCAGAATGAACGAGGCGGGCAACAGATACGGCGTCGCGAAGGAAATGCGGTTCACCGATTTGGACGAATTTTTGTCTAAAAAAATCGAGTGCGATTTCGTCGTGAACGCAACGATGGACCAGATGCACTACGAAACGGCAATCAAATTATTGCACGCGAATTACAATTTGGTTTTGGAAAAGCCTATCACGGGGAACAGTCAAGAGCTTTTGGAAATCGCCGATTTGGCAAAGCAAAAGGGCTTGGAAGTGCTTGTGTGCCACGTGCTTCGCTATACGCCTTTCTATCGCACCATCAAGGAAACTTTGCTTAGCGGTAAGCTTGGGAAAGTGGTGGATATGCAACTCAACGAACACGTATGGCACGGGCATTTCATCAATTCGTACGTGCGCGGGAAATGGCGTAGCGAAAAGGAATGCGGTTCGGGGTTCTTGCTCGCAAAATGCTGTCACGATACCGACCTTATCTGCTGGCTGAACAACGCGAGCGCGCCTAAAAAGATTTCGAGTTTTGGTTCTCGTAGTTTCTATACCGAAAAGAACGCGCCTAAGGGAGCAACGCAGTACTGTTTTGACTGTCCTAACCAAAAGGAATGTATGTTCAATGCGTATACTTTCCAAATCGAGCGCGACTTTATCCCGTTCTATACTTGGAGCAAGATAGACAAACCCTTAGACGAAATCACTTTGGAAGAAAAAATCGAGTTCTTGAAAAAGGACGTGTACGGGCAATGCGTGTATAAGACGGATATGGATATCGTGGATAGACAATGCGTGTCTATCGAGTTTGAGAACGGTTCGATTGCTACCTTGAATATGGTCGGCGGAGCGAGCAAAGCGGGTAGACATATTCATATCGTTTGCGAGTTCGGCGAAATCGTCGGGTACGTGGAAGAAAACAAGCTTGTCGTTCGCGTGTTCGACGTTCTGGATAGAGAAGGCAAGCGTGCGAGCGAGAAAGTAGACTGCTGGTATAGCGAAGAAGTGATTGATTTTAGCAAGGCGTTCGACAAGGGTGATAAGGATAATTCGGTACAAGGCCACTACGGCGGGGATTATTATTTAATGCACGATACGGTACGCTATCTCAACGGCGACAAATCCTCCGTTTCGATTACTTCGATTGAGGATTCGATTAACTCGCATTTGGTTTGCTACGCGGCGGAAAAGAGCCGTACGCAAAGCGTTGTGGTCGATTTAACGCAAGAATAAATTTAATAAATTTTAATAGAGTTTAATAAAAAATAACGAGGTGAAAGATTATGAACAAATGGATAAAAGATTGTATATTTTATCAAATTTATCCGACGAGTTTTTACGATTCTAACGGCGACGGCATCGGGGATTTGAAAGGTATTGCGCAAAAGCTCGACTACGTGGCGGGTTTGGGCGTTAAGGGGATTTGGTTTAATCCGTTCTACCCCTCGCCGTTTATGGACGGGGGCTACGACGTAGCCGATTACTGCGCCGTACACGAGACGTTTGGTACGATGGCGGATTTTGAAGAAATGCTCGAAAAATGCCATTCGCTTGGTATTAAGGTGATAATCGACCTCGTTATCGGGCATACCTCTTCTACGCACCCTTGGTTTTTACAATCTGCCAAGGACGAGAAAAATAAATACACCGACTGGTATATTTGGACGGACAGCAATTTCAATAAAAAGGACAGTATCCACGGTTTGTATGCGCGCGACGGGGGGTACGTAATTAACTATTACGCCTGCCAACCCGCGCTCAATTTCGGGTATAACCGCTTGCCCGCGCCTGGTACGCGCAAGGACGCGTACGATTTGGGCGAGGACTGGAAAATGCACTATACCGACGAACGCTTAAAACCGCTTAGAGAGGAAATTTTAAGCATTATGCGGTTTTGGCTGGACAAGGGCGTGGACGGGTTTAGAGTGGATATGGCAAACTCGCTTGTCAAAGGTTGCGTGTATAACTCGGATAACGACGAGGACGTCGAGGGCTTGAAATGGCTTTGGAATATTTTAATCGGTACGATAAAGCAGGAATATCCCGACGTGGCGTTTGTGGCAGAGTGGGTGTATCCCTCTAATTCGGTGGGCAAATGCGGGTTCGATTTGGACTATTTGGCGCACGACAGACCCGAATACAACGATTTATTCCGTAAGGAAAAGGGTACGAATATTTTACCTGCGTTTGAGTGCGGAAAAACGTATTTTTCGGCGGAAGGACAAGGTACGGTGGAAAATTTCCTTTCGTACACGCAAAGGCTGTACGGCGAAGTTGCGGGCAAGGGGTATTTTTCCGTACCCAGCGGTTACCACGATATCGTGCGCGTAGCCGAGAAAAAGGACGAGGAAGTTTTGAAAACTATGTTCGCGTTCTTGCTCACCTATAAGCACGTACCCTTTATCTATTACGGCGACGAGATTGGTATGACGCACGCTTGGGGTATCAACAAGGACGGCGGGTATATTAGAACGGGCGCGAGAACGCCGATGCAATGGTCGGACGGGAAAAACCGCGGGTTCTCTCAAACGGACGGCGAGATTTATTTGCCCGTGAACGATAGCAAAACGCAAAGCGTTGCCGAACAGGAAACGCGTGAAAATTCGCTGTTGAACACCGTAAGAAAGCTCGCGAAATTGCGTAACGAAAACCCCGCGCTCAATGCGGACGCGGACTTAAAAATTTTGCGTTGCGACAACGGCGGGTATCCGCTCGTGTTTGAAAGAACGGATGGTAAAACGAGTTTCGTCGTTGCAATCAATCCCAGCGAGAAAGCGGTGGAAATTGAAAACTACGGTGAAATTTTGCTTTCGCAAAACGCGAAACAAAACGCAAAGAGCGTTACTTTGACGGGTAAGAGCTTTGTCATTATGCAAAAATAAAAAACAAAAAATAAAAAATTTCCCCTCCCGCGAAAACGGGAGGGGAAAAGAGGTTTAGAGGTGGTTATGCAAGTTTTTCAAAACGCGAAATGGATTTGGGCGGACGGGCTTTCGGGTGCGGACAGCTACGCGGAATTTTACAAGGAATTTCTTTGGCGGGACGCAAAGCAGGGCGAAAAAGCGTTGATGCGTATCAGCGCGGACAGCGACTACTGTTTATGGATAAACGGTCAATTCGTGTCCTGTAACCAGTACGCCGATTACGAGTGGTATAAGGCGTACGACGAGCTGGATATAACGCCTTATTTACAAGCGGGCAAAAATGCGGTGGCGGTGCTTGTTTGGTACTTCGGCGAGAACTTCCAACGCTATTTGGTTGCGCCAAGCGGTTTGCTGTTCGAGATAGAACGAGCGGGGCAGGTATGCGTTGAAAGCGACGAAACCGTGCTTTCGCGTAAAAGCCGTGCGTATAGGAGCGGAGCAAAAAAATGGATGACGCCTCAGCTTGGGTTTAGCTATGAATACGACGCGAACAAAGAGGATGACTGGAAAAAGGGCGAGCTGAACGGGTTCGCGCCCTCTTTGGTGAAAGACAAGCGTTGTGATATGGTCGCGCGTCCCATTGAAAAATCGCAGTTGCTTTCCTTAAAAACAGGGAAAGTGGTGCAAAATAAGGACGACAAGCTGTTCGTTTTGGATTTGGGCGAAGAAACGGTGGGGCTGTTCTCGTTTGCGTTCACGAGCGCGACCGCGCAAAAAATTACCCTGTCCTACGGCGAGGATTTGAAAGAGAGCAGAGTGCGTAGACTTGTCGGCGCGCGGGATTTCAGTTTTTCGTATATTGCAAAAGCGGGCGAAAACGAGTACGCGAATTATATGCTTAGGCTAGGTTGCAGATACTTGCAAATCGAATGTGAGGATAAAATTTCCTTGCGCTTTGCGGGCGTAATTCCGCAGGTTTATCCCGTCAAGGTAAGAGCGTTTGAAAAGGGTAGCGCGTTTGATAAGGCGGTGTATCAAATGTGTGTAAACTCGTTACGGCTTTGTATGATGGAACACTACGCGGATTGTCCTTGGCGCGAACAATGCCTGTACGCATACGATTCGCGCAACCAAATGCTGTGCGGGTACGAGGCGTTCGAGGACGGGAATTTTGCGTACGTGCGCGCGAATTTGGCGTTAATGAGTAAGGACAGATACCCGTCGGGTTTGATGGCGATTTGCTATCCCTGCGGTGTGGATTTAACCATTCCGTCGTTTAGTTTATACTACGCGCTGTCGGTGAAAGAGTATATGGAAGCGTCCAAGGACTACGCGTTCGGCAAAGAGGCGTACGCGCGGATTAAACAAATTTTAGAGGCGTTTTTGGCGCAACGGCGCGAGGACGGGCTGGTATACCGTTTCGCAGGTAAGGAAAACTGGAATTTCTACGACTGGTCTACGGGTTCGGACGGAGCGGTGGACGCAGGCGGTATGTTGCAGGGCGAGGACGAAATTATCCCCGACGCACAGGCGAATATTTTGACGGTGATGGCGTTGCGCGCGTTTGAAAAAATTTGCGAAATGTCGGGGTTGGACTACCCGTTTGCAAACGAGGCGGACGCGCTCAAAGAACGCGTTTATCAAAGCTTTTTCGATAAGACCGCGGGCCTTATGCGCGCGAAACTTCAAGACGAGGGGGTATATTTGGAACTCGTCAACGCGTTAGCTGTGTGCTTTGGTATCGTTACGGGCGCAGAAGCGGAAAAAATCTGCGAGGCGTTGGCAAACGGTACGCTCGTACCCTGTTCGCTGTCTATGAAATGCTTTACCTACGACGCTATGCTTGCGGTGGACGAAGGCAAATACCGCGAGGTCATTTTAGCGGATATTCGCAAAAACTATAAAGCGATGGTGGAGAGCGGTTCGACGGCGACTTGGGAAACGGCGGAGGGCGCGTCGGCGTTTGAGAACGCAGGGAGCTTGTGCCACGGTTGGACGGCGTTGCCGATATATTATTTTAGAAAACTGTTATAATAAAAGGAAAAACGATGGAATTAGTGTTGTTGACGGCGCTCGGTGTTGGGGGCGCGACGGTAATCGGGGCGGTTATCGGTTTTGCATTCAAGCGTTTATCGCATAAATTCAGCGATATCGTGCTTGCGTTTGCGGGAGGTATTATGTTGTCCGCCTCGGTGTTGGGGCTTATCTTGCCCTCGCTCGAATACGGCGGGAAATACGGACTGCTCATTACGGTTTTGGGTATTTTTGCGGGTGCGGTTTGCTTGAATTTAACGGATAAACTCGTACCGCATTTGCACGGACTTTTGGGTGAAAAGGAAGAAAACCACCGCGGGAATGAGCGGTTGAATAAGGTAATGCTGTTCGTGGTGGCGATTGCCATTCACAATTTGCCCGAGGGCATAGCCACGGGCGTGGGTTTTGGAACGGGCAACACGGGCGAGGCGCTGTTGATTGCTTTGGGTATAGCTTTGCAAAATATCCCTGAGGGAATGGTGATTATCGCGCCGATGCTCAACGAGGGCATTAGCAAGAAAAAGACCTTTTTATACGCCTCGTTTACGGGGCTTATCGAAGTCGCGGGTACACTTATCGGGTATTTCGCGGTGCGAATAGCGACGGTGATTTTACCCTTTGCCTTGGCGTTTGCGGGCGGAACGATGCTGTACGTGATTAGCGACGAGATGATACCCGAAACGCACGCCCACGGAAGCGAGCGGGGCGCGACCTATGCGTTATTAGTAGGGTTTTGCGTAATGCTGGTATTCGATATTTTGTTGGGTTGAGTATAAAGGAACGAAAAATAGCGAGGACGGAAAAAATCCGTCCTCGCGTATTATTTTACGGTAAAAACTTAATCTTTTATCAAGCTGGGGAAAAACTTGCGCAGGGGCTTAATCGGATACAGGCAAGCGAACAGCGCGGTGGCAAGCGTCAAACAGCACGCGCCCTGTAATAAATTACCGACTATCGAAAGCACCGCGCCCGCAAAACCGTACAAAAGGCTTTCGTAAAAGAAGTACCCCGCAACCATAACCGCCTCGCCCGCAATCGCCGAAAGTGCGCGGGGAATAAAATCTAAGCTTTCTTTTTTGATGAGTTTTTTGAAAAACAGGCATACCAGGTATGCGACGAACGCGTCCGCGCCCTTGATGATAAAGGTGGCGGGGGCATAGATGGCGTAACCGCTGAAAAGGTCCGCAAGCGCGCTTCCCACCGCCGAGGCGATAGGTCCGTACAATCCGCCTAAAAACCAAGCACTGAGCAAAACGAACACGTCGCCCACGTTAAAATAGCCGTGTCCGCCGGGGATTGGAATGGAGATAAGCAAAGTACCGATACAGCAAAGCGTGGCAAACAGCGCGGTGAAAGCAATTTTTTTACTAAGGGAAAGAGTCGTATTCATAAGTATACCTTTATATATTTTTTTACAGTATACTCTTTTGAAAAAGACTTGTCAAGCGTTTAGAAAAAATATGTAAAAATATATAAAAATTTTTAGAAGAAAGAAAATTAGGCAAAATTACGCTTTTAACGGTTTAATGCACTCGCCCGTGGAGGCACTTTGGAAAATCACGAAAAACCCTTCGTTTTCGGAAAAGGGGGTGGCGGGAACGAAAGTGCAAGCGTCGCGGATTTCGGCGGGGGGATTGTTTCTATCCTTGGCGGAAAGCGCGTAACAAATATATTTGGCTTTGCCTTCCTCGTAAACGATACCGACCAAATATTGCGGGTTGTCCGCCTCGCCTTTCACGCGAATCCATTCGCTACAACAAAACGCGCCTTTCAAGGTGTCGTCTTTGGGGTATTTTTGCAAAAGCTCGTCCATTTCCGCCTTTACGGACAAATAGTATCCGTCCGAGTCGGTTGTAAACGGGTGGCGTACACGCGAAGCATGGACATCTTCCTCAGCGTTACCCCCCGTTTGCGTCGTTTGGTCTTGACTTGCGCGCGGAGTCGGTGCATCTTCGCTATTTTTTGCAGGCTGGATTTGTTCATCTTTTTCCTCCTCGTAGTAGTTTTGCACGGCGACGCTTTCGTCGTCGTAGAGGGTAACGCTTTGTTCCTCGGCGATTGTTTCCGCTTGGGTTTCCGCTGAGGTTTCCGTTTGGATTTGCGCTTGCGTTTGCGCGGATTCGTCTTGCGTGGTTACCTCGCCGTTTTTGCTTTCTTTTTCGCGGAACGAGGGGGGCAGGGCTTGGTTGAGTATACTTTTCCAGTTATACGAACCGTTACCGTTGACCCCGTAGGCTATCGGGGTAATGCAGTCTTTCACGAAACAAACGACGGCGCAAAAACCGTTGGAAATATCCATATCCGTCAAGATATTAAATAGACTTTTGGCGCGCAGGGGCAGGGTTTCGGGGGTGGATTTACCGTCGGAAAGAATACAGTAATATTCGCCGGAAGAAAGGGGCGCGAAGTTGATGACGGACACCTCGATAGAGAGGTTTTTACCGTACTGTTCGGCTTTGACCAAACCCGAAAGCGCCTTCCCGTCGCCTGAAAAGCCTTGTTTTACCTGTCGTAAAATACACATTTTTTTGATATAGTTCATTTTGCGTCGTCCTTTTTAGAGAATAGTACAAAATTCCTCCCGCTATAACGAGATTTATCCTATAACATAAGTATAACGAGGTTTAGGCGCGGAAAATTAGCGGTTTTTGCCAAAAAATAGGCGAATTTGCCGAAAGTTTTTGGTAAATTTTATCCTATAAAGTATTGACCTTCACAGCGATTTTGCGTATAATAGTATATATGGGAAAAAGCAAGAGGAAAAATTACGGGATTTGGATTTTGCGGATAACGCTCACGCTTGCGTGCGCGCTGACTTTTGCGTGGATTTTTTCTAATTCCTTAAAAACGGGCGAACAGTCGTCGGCGCAGAGCTTAGCCGTTACCAACGCGGTGCAGGACACCGCGCAGATAATCGCACCGTCGTCGAGCGTTGCGACGGCAACGGGCGCGGATTACGATAAGTTACATAGCCTTATCAGAAGTATCGCGCATTTTTCCGAGTTCGCGTTGCTGGGTTTGCTACTTATCGCCTGTTATTTTTCGTACACGCGCGATAAATCGCTGTGCGTTTTGCCTTTCGCTCTTATCGTCTTGACGCCGATAATCGACGAGTGTTTGCAAATCTCTACGGGTGGCAGAGGCGCGGAAATGAAAGATATTTTCTTAGATACCGCGGGCGGATTTTTAGGCGCGGGCGTGGGTTTGATATTCGTAGGGCTAATTTTGCTGATAGTAAAAAAACGCAGGGCGAAAAGGGAGCGTAAAATATGAGCGAACGGGAGAAAATGCAGATAGAACTCATAAAATATACCAAAAAAAGCTGGTGCAAGAGCGCGGTTTTGGGCTTTTTTATCGGTCTGGCGGTGATTGTACCAGGCATAAGCGGTTCGACGGTGGCGATTATTTTTAAGCTGTACGACCAGTTTTTATACGCGCTGGGCAATCTACTCAAAAAATTCAAAAAATGTTTCGTTTTTTTACTGCCTATCGGGCTTGGGTTAATCGTCGGCGTGTTGCTGGGTTTTTTGGCTGTGAAAGAATTGCTTGAAATTTTGCCGTTTGCCATCGTTTGCCTATTCGCAGGACTGATGACGGGAGCGTTTCCCGCCGTAAAAGACGAAATTAAGGACGCTAAGCGTTCGAAAAAACGCGTGGCGCTGTTCGTTTCGGGGGTGTTCGTACCCGTAATTATCGGCGTCCTTTCGGCGTGGCTTTCCAAGAAAACGGGTGGCGGAAATATGTTTGCGGATATTCGTTGGTATCATTTTGTACTCGCGCTCGTTCTGGGTGCGGTGGTGAGCGTAACGCAAATCGTACCCGGGCTTTCGGCAAGCGCGTTTTTGATGGCGGTGGGTTGGTTTTCCGCGCTTTTAGACAGCGTTAGTTTAACCTACTGGCGTGAAAATCCCGCGGTATTTTTGGTGTACGCGGGTTTAGGTTTGGGATTTATCGCGGGGATTTTGGGTTTTTCCAAAGCGCTTACCGCGTTGTTTGCGCGGGCAAGACACACCGCGTATTATGCGATTGTCGGTTTGTCGCTCGGCTCGGTTTTGTCTATGTTTTGCAACGGCGATATTTTGGAAGTGTACGAAAGCTGGGCGAGCAAAACGGCGGTAAATCCCGTTTTGGATATCGTGCTTGGCGCGGTGCTGTTCGCTTTGGGTGTGGTCGGCGCGTACGCGCTGGTTAAGTACCAACGCAAAAAATCCGCGGAGGAAGTTTGTGAAAACGCTTAAACGCTGGGCGAGAAAATTACGCGCGTTGAGCGCAAAAACGAGTTTTTCCTGCGAAGGTTGCGGAGCGGAAATTTTCGAGTACCCGATAAAACGCTTTTGCGCGGATTGCGAAGAGCAGTTATGCAAAAACGATAAGTATTTTTGCGCGCGTTGCGGTAGAAAAACTTGGAGTGAGGGCGTTTGCTTGTCCTGTAAATTAGTCGTACCCCGTTTTGATAAAGGCTGTGCGCCGTTTGTCTATCAAGGGGAGGTCGCCTCGATTATCAACCGAATGAAAAACGGCGGGTTGAGATTGGCGTATTTCTTTGGGGAAGAGATGGTGAAAAGCGCGCTGAAAAACGGATTAGGCGAGGGCAGGTATGCGTTGAACGAAGAAACGGCGTTGATAATCCCCGTTCCGCTTACCAAAGAACGCGAACGCGAAAGAGGGTATAATCAAGCGGTAGAGCTGGCGTTTGCGGTGCGGGATTGCTTGCAAAAACAGGGCGTTCGTATCAAGGTGTACGAGGACGTTTTGATAAAGACGCGGGAAACCGCGCCTCAAAAGGATTTGAGTTTTGACAAGCGATGGGAAAACGCGCAGG
Organism: Candidatus Scatosoma sp.; assembly: GCA_045537295.1. GTDB lineage: Bacteria > Bacillota > Clostridia > Christensenellales > Borkfalkiaceae > Scatosoma. The sequence goes on from JAZSPG010000040.1 coordinate 15,433, forward strand.
GCGCGTACCGCATTAAAAACCGCGTTATATGTAGGGATAAAATTATTTTGCTCGTTGATGATATTATGACGACGGGCGCGACGGGAAGCGAGTGCGCGAGAGTGTTAAAGAACGCAGGCGCAAGCGCGGTGTATTTTCTAACCTGCGCCTCTCTTGCGGAATCGAGATGACAAGAAGGGTATAACCAAACCGCGTCGGGCGAAAAGATTAGCCCGACGCGGTTTGATTATAAGAAGGAAAAAGGATGAGCGTAAGTTTGCGTTTATAAAAAAACGCGGTTAAAGGAAACGACGCGATTCAATATAAAACTTCCAGCGCTGATTAGAGATTTTTTCAATGCGCGCGTAGTCGGACGCGGTGTGAAGAATATAATTATCCCCCAAATACAGCGCGACGTGCCCTACGCGTTCCACGCCCGTCAAATGTTGACGGCTTTCGTTGGTGAAGAACATACAGTCCCCCCGTTGCAAGTCTTTTTTCGCGACGAACTCGCCCTGTTTTACTTGCGTTCTGGTCGTAACCTGTAAAAGCTCGTCCGCGCCTTTATAAAAGATATACTGAATTAACGACGAACAATCGAATTTTTGCGCGGTAAAACCTTTCAACAGCTTACCGTTACCGTCGTGCAAGCGCACCGCGCCGTACACGTAGGGTATGCCCAAAAGCTTATATCCCTCGGAAATCACCGATTCGACTTCTTGGTTTTTGCTTTTTTGAACGGTGAATACCGCGCCGTAGTCGGCGTAGAGATAGGCGGTCTGGTTTTTGTAATAAATTTTATACCAGTTCCCCGTTTTGCCCAAAACGGCGTAGCTTTCGCCCGCGTGTACCTGTCCTAAAACGGCGTAGCTCGTACCCGCGCCCGAACGCAAATTCACGCTATTCCCCGTCGCCTTTATGTATTGTGCGTTTTGTACGACGGGTTTTACCACCGTGCTATTATCCGAATTATCCGTTTGCGGAGGCGTCGTGGGTTCGCTCGGCGTTGTGGGTTCGCTCGGCGTCGTCGGGGGCGTGGGGGCGTCGGGGTTCGCCGAATCAGAAGGTTCTTCTTCGTCTACCGAGGGCGCGGAAAGCGCGGGCGGAGGTGTTTGTAGGCTGTCGTCCGTTTCGCAAGCGGTGAGTGCGAGACTGGGGGTGAGAAAGGATAGCGCTAAAATAAGCGCGAGTAAACTGTTTGCTTTTTTCATAATAATTTTTCCTTTGATTTAATGGATTTTAGATTTTTCGTTTCACGGGAAACGCCGTGGGATTGAAATGAATTGCAAAGCAAAGCTTTGCGTGAAAGGAACTGCGTTCGTGAATTGCGCCTAACGGCGCGTGAATTGCAAAACGGGGTTTTGCATTGTGGTAGGGTTATAAAATTTTACAATAATGAAACGCTATGCGTTTGAATTCACGGGCGATAGCTCAATTCATTAAAATTACCGTTTTATTATAACCGCTAAAAAACCCGAAAAGCAAGCATAAAACGCAGGGGAAAAACGGTAAAAGTGGAAGATTTGGGCAAGAAAAAGAGAAAAAGCGGTGGGATTTGGTATTTTGCGGTAGGGCTGGAAAAATTTTTCCTGTCGTTTACGTGCGCGCGGTTGCGAAAGAAGAAAAAGTGTGGTATAATAAAACGGTAGAGCAAAAAAGCGAGAGAGAGGATTATGCAAAAATTTTTAACGGATATACATACGCATTCCACGTTTTCATTCGACGGAGTGGACGCATTGCAAGATATGCTTTGCTTTGCGCAACAAAAAGGCGTCGCGTTTTACGGTGTGTCCGAGCATTTTGATTACGATTTGCTCGTTCGGGGTAACAAAGTTGAACGCAGAATGATAGACACGGAAGAATATTTCCACCGTGCAAGGCATTTGCAGGAAGATTATCAAGGCGTAATGAACGTGCTTATCGGCGCGGAATTTAGTTATATCAAGGACGAAAAAGCGCTTGCGCTGTATAGCGAGGTCGTGGAAAAATATAAGCCTGATTTTATCGTCAACAGTGTGCATAGCGTTAACGGCGAGGATTATTACGACAAAACGCTTTTTTATAACGCCGAGGGCGGACTTCGCGGAAAAGCGGAAGTGTATAAAGAATACCTCGCTACGATTTACGACAGCTTGTCCGCGTCCTATCCCTACGATATCGTCGGGCATATCGGGTATGCCACGCGGTATGCGCCGTATGCGGACAAAACGCTTTCCTATACCGAATTTGCCGAGGAAATCGATAAAATTCTAACGGAAATTATTAGACGCAATAAAATTTTGGAAATGAACTCGTCAATGGAAGGCGCGCTGAGTATTACCCCGCTGGATATTTTTAAGCGGTATTTCGCGCTTGGCGGAAGGTTGGTTTCGCTTGCCTCGGACGCGCACGATACCAGCCGAATTTGCGACAAGCGCGCGGAGCTTGTCCGCGCGTTAAAAGCTATCGGGTTCACGCATTGCCATATCCCCGATAGGCAGGAATACATAGCTTTGGAGCTTTGAAAGTATGTCGGAATTAGATTTATTAAAACTTCTGCAAGCGTGCGGGGAAGAGAGCGATTTGGCGGATTTTTCGCCAGAGGAATTGCGCGATTTATTAGAGCGGATGCAAAACGACGGCGAACCGTTGCCTCTCTCGCTCGCGCAGTTGAAAGAACGGTATTTTGAGTATTACGACGACGTAAAAGACAAATCGCGCAAAAAACAGGACTGGTAAATAGGCGACTATGCAAAGAAAACGGGATTATAAATATATTATCTTCGACGCCGACCATACGCTATTGAATTATCTTGCGGACGAGCGGGGCGCGTATCAACGCTTATACGAAAAATTAGGCGTGGAAATTAGCGAAGATTTATTAAAACAAAGCCGAAAACACTCGGAGGAGTCGTGGACGGACGCGGGGCTATACGATGTCAGTTCGGAATATATCCAAAAGCACTACCACACGCTCTATCGCACGCACACCGAGGAAATTTTCAATCGGTTGTTTTTAGACTTCCCGTCTTTGCGTGAAAAAGGGAACGCAAAAGCGCTGGGACTCGCGTTTTTGTCCGAGCTTATCAGTTCGGGGAACGCAATCGACGGCGCAATGCAAACGGTGGACGCGTTGGCTAAAAACTACCGTTTATGCGTTGCGACCAACGGTCTTTCTCAAATGCAACGGGCAAGGCTCGCGCCCTTTTTGGCAAAGATAGACAGGCTGTATATCTCGGAAGAGGTGGGGGCGATAAAACCGTTGCCTGCGTTTTTCGAATTTATTTTACGGGATTTGAACGCGCGCGCGGAGGAATGTTTGATGGTGGGGGATTCGTTACATTCGGATATTCTCGGCGGGAAACGGGTGGGAATGGACTGTTGTTGGTTTACGCCGAAAAAGATAGAAAACGACGGGGGAATCCAGCCCGATTATCAAATAAACGACTTAAAAGAACTCATTTCTATTTTACGGTAAAGCATTATAAAGGACGAGGAAAATGCAAGCTCAAAAGTCGAAAAACTTCAAAGAAAACGCGCGGGGGTTACTTATACAAACGCGCGCGCTTTTGGGCGGAGTACCGTTCGCGTTGTTTGAAACGCTGTCGGCAATCGCTGTAACGCTGGCTATGCAAGAGGTGGCGGGCGCGATACTGTTCGTGGCGTTGATTGCCTTAAAGCTCGTGGTGTGCGACGATATTTTGCCCACCACTTTGCCGTTTTTGTTGCTGTCCACCTTTTTGACGAGCTGTTACGATTCGTACGACACCTTTATCGTATACCTGCCGTTCGCGCCTATCGTAGTGGCGTGCGGGCTGTTCCATTTCGTCGTGTACGCAAAACCCTTTCGAAACGGTGAAAGCGCGTTCGGGATTATTGCGGTATCGCTTGCAATCACCTTGGGCGGTGCGGGCGCGTTCGGTTTATGGGACTATATGCACGGCGCGTATTATATTTTCGGACTGGGTTTTGGAATGTTGCTCGCATATTACTTGATGAAATCGCAGTTTTCCGTGCGACGCGACTATGATATCCGCGAACGCTTTGCCCTGATAATGACGCTTATGGGCGTACTGTGTTTCGTAATGGTGAGCGCTGGGTATATTCGGCGCTGGCTAAATTTACCCACGGGCGCGTACGCAATCGGTTTTTCGCGCAATAATATCAGCACTTTACTAATGTTCGCAATGCCGTTTCCTATGTTTTTGGGGATAAAACGCAAATGGCTGACCGCGCTGACGGCGGTATTTTTCGGAACGGCGTGCGTCACGACCTCGCGTGGCGGGCTTATCTTCGGTACGGTAGAGTTTCTCGTTTGTGCGTTAATTTGGATATTAAACGGCGGAACGAAAAAAACGCGCCGAGCCTTGCTTTGCGTCGGCGCGACGGCGCTCATTGCGCTTTGTTGCGGAGAGGTAATTTGGAAAGTAATTACGGACAGACTGTTAGCCGACGGCGCGGTGACGGGCGGAGCGCGGTATACGATGCTGTTCGAGGCGTTTGAAAATTTCTTGGCTTCGCCTTGGCTTGGCACGGGTATTTTAGACGATTCGTTGGCGTACGGCGAATTCAAAAAACAGGGCGCAATGACTTGGTATCATATGTATATACCGCAAATTATCGGTAGTATGGGCGTGCTGGGCGTGCTGGCGTATGCTTTTCAGTTTTTCGTCCGCGCACGGCTTACCTTTACCCGCCGTTCGCCTTGGTCGATAAGCTTGGGCGTTTCGTATTTGGGTTTGCTGTTAATCAGCCAAGTCAATCCCGGTGAATTTTGCCCGTTGCCCTTTTTATTGCTGGCGACGCTGTTGTTTATCTTACAGGAACGAAGACTGGAAGAACACGCGCTCCCGCTTGATTCGTATTTCTACGCGCAAAGAACGCCGATACGGGTTTGTTTGCAAGCGGACGAATACGCGAAGTGGAGCGTGTAGAGAATGAATTGCAAAGCAAAGCTTTGCGTGAAGTGAAATAAATTTCGTGAATTGCCCTGCGGGCGTGAATTGCAAAACGAGGTTTTGCATTGTGGAATAATTACAATAATGAAATGCTTTGCATTTCAATTTATGGCGATAGCCCAATTCATTGAGCGATAGCGAAAATTCACGCGTCGTTAGGCGCAACTCATTTATGAAACAAAACGATAACCGCCTTGAAATCTTACGATTCCAAGGCGGTTACCTATATGATAAGGGGGAAAATGATGAGCTTATTTATTGCGTCGAGCCGTGACTCAACTTATTTACAAATATATTATAACGCTTTTTAGAACAAATGTAAACGGTTTGAAAAAAATTTCCGTAAAAAATATTTTTTGTAACAAAAGGAACATTTTTTGTGAAAACTTGTTGCAAATTGTCGAGGAAAAATCCTCGCGCCCTTGACAAACGAAGAGTTGTGTGGTATAATAGCTATACAAAATTTAATTTTGGAGGACGGATATATGAAAAAAATTCTTTGTGCGATTTTAGCGTTTACGGCAATTTTCTGTTTCGCTGGCTGTGAAAACGATAAATGTGATATTTGCGAAAAGAAAACGGATAAATGTGAAGTTTACGAAGAACTTGATAATCAAGAGCTTTGCCCTGAATGTGCGGTAAAGGAAGGCTTGAAGAAAGGTATTGACAATATTTTCGGTTAAAGAGCAACGTAAAAACCCCGCCCGTTTTTCAAAAACGGGCGGGGTTTTTATGATATAGTTTTAATCTTTTGCAAACAAAAGGTGACCGAACAGCAACAGCCAAATTATATCCAGCCAACCGATAATCGCACCGCCAAAAGTAACGACGATTGCAACCACCAAGGTAATCAAGTTTTTCGTTTTCATCCAAGCCGACCAGCGAACGAGTATTTCTACAAACCAGTTCACAACGGGGATAAGTAACAAAATTACTTGCATTAAAATTCCTTGTTTATAAAACCATTTTGCAAAATTTTCCATAAAATTTTACCTCCCAAAGTATTTCGTATTTTTATTATACTATACGAAACACCGTTTGTCAACCGCCAAAGCGAAAATTTTTTATCACAACAAGAAATTTTCCTCAAAAATTATTTATTCTCGTCGGAATTTGTCGGTTGTATAAAATCCTCTGAAAACCGCTTTTCGTCCCGTTCCTTAAATTCTTGGCTTTGCTTGCAAAGTAGCATCAAAACGAAAAACAGAACGGCGAAAAGCCCGCACGCGCCTGCCCAGCCCCAACCCAAAAACGCGCCTACGGGCAGAATAGACGCGACGAACACCGCCGAAATAACGGTAAATAAAATACGCAAAGTAACCAGCATAATTTTGCTCCTATATATTTATATTATATATTGTAACACGCGCGCGCGTGAAAGTCAAGAAAAATTGCGCGCTAAGGCTTGACTTTCAGACGGCGCGTTGCTATAATAATGACAATAACGGTATAGTAAAACAGAGAGGTACTATGGACGAAAAAATATTAAAAATCGATATGCACTTGCATTCCAAGCCTATTAGCATTTGCAGTCGCGTAACTTATAAACAGCTTATCGACGAAAAACAAGCCCAAGGCTATGACGGCGGTATTTTAACCAACCATTGCGATTCGAGTTATTACGAACCGTCCTGTCACGCCGAGTTTATGGAGCGTTTCGTCGCAGAATTTGAAAACGCCAAAGCGTACGCAGACGACAAAGGCTTTTTGTTGATGCTGGGTTTAGAAGTAACTTTGGACAATCCTTGGTACGCACACTGGCTCGTGTACGGGATTACGCAAGAACAGCTACTTTCCTCGCCGTGCTATTTCACCTTGACGCAAAAGGAGCTTTTCGAGTATTGCGAAAAGAACGGGTTGTTACTCGTGCAGGCGCACCCGTACCGCTACGGCGGAAAACCGATTGCGCCGAATTTGGTACACGGTCTTGAAATCAACTGTTCTGCCAGAGACTTGGGCTACGCGGAAAAAATCGTCGAGCTTGTCAAGGAACGCAAACAATTTATTGCCTGCGGAACGGATTATCACGGTTCGAACAGCTTTTTCGGCGGGGTTTATTTGCCCGAAAGCGTGCAAACGGGCGTCGATTTGGTTAAATACCTGCGTAAAACACCGAAAATGACGGTATTTTTAGAGGATAAAGACATAGAAATCCCCTTAGAAATCAAGAATTATTAAATTTTTCAAAAAAAATAAAAAAAGTTAAAAAAAGGGTAAAAAAACAGTTGACAAAGCAAAAGGGAATGTGGTAATATATACAAGCTGTCACCGCGAAGGGATAGCGAGCTAAGCTGTAGCTTAGCAGAAAGCAGATTAAAAACAGAATAAGAAAGAAATGAGATTTTATTTGACAAACAAGCAAATAAGGTAGAATTTCCGTTAAATTTCAAAAGAACTTGTAAAAAGCAAGTGACCTTGAAAAGCAAGTCAGCAAAGAGATAACAAAAAATTAGTTAGAGCCGTTATTATTTTGTAAAAGGAATAATGACTTTAAGCAATTAAACTTAAGAGTTTGATTCTGGCTCAGGATGAACGCTGGCGGCATGCTTAACACATGCAAGTCGAACGAACTTATCCCTTCGGGGAAAAGTGAGTGGCGGACGGGTGAGTAACGCGTGAACAATCTGCCCATATCAGGGGAATAACAGTTAGAAATGACTGCTAATACCGCATAAGACCACGGAGGGGCATCCCTCTGAGGTAAAAGATTTATCGGATATGGATGAGT
>JAZSPG010000110.1:0-18904 GCA_045537295.1 Candidatus Scatosoma sp.
CCAACGCACCCGCGATTTTGCTCATTTCGGTAGCCATACCCGTACCCGTAACCACGACTACGCCACGTCCGTACACCACCGTACTGCCCATATAGACCATATTTTTTCTATCGCCTAAGGGTACGTCCTTACCGTTTTCCGCCGTGATTGCCTCGGTAATTTTATTGACAGGAACGGATTCGCCCGTAAGCGCCGCTTCCTCGACTTTTAAGCTCGCGCTTTCTAAAACGCGTGCGTCCGCAGGTACGGCGTCGCCCGCCTCCAAAAGCACGATATCACCGACGACGAGTTCTTCGCTGGGTAACACCAAAAGCTTACCGTCGCGCAAGACTTTTGAAGTGGACGCTGACATTTCTTGTAGCGCCTCTATCGCTTTTTCCGCTTTGCTTTCTTGGAATACGCCCAAAACGGCGTTCAAGACCACAACGGCAAGAATAATGATGACGTCGGCGGGAAACTCACCCTCAATACCCGCAATCACACCGCTGATTACCGCCGCGACGATTAAGATGATAATCATAGGGTCGGTGAGCTGTTCTAAAAACCGACGAACGAGCGATTTTTTCTTACCCGCCACCAGCTTATTCCTACCGTTCTCCGCAAGTCGTCTTTCCGCCTCTGCACTCGTCAAGCCCTGCGTGGCGGACGATTGTAAATCGGAAAGTACTTTTTCCTTTTCTTGACAATACCTTTTCATTATATACTCCTTAATTTTATTATTACCAAAACAAAGCCCCATATATACCATATAAAGCATACACGGGGTTTTTTACGAACTTATACTCACCGCGTCGCTTTATCCTAAGCAGTTAGGTGAGTCTGGCAATTTAAGGTAAGCCAAACCGAAATCGGTTGCGAATGTTGACTTACCACGCTTATGCGCTTGCTACTCCCTCACGGGATTTATAAATTTATTTTACCATATTTTACCGCACCTGTCAATAAAATAACGGGATAACGATAAAAAATTATTCCTCGTCCTCGTCGGGCAAGTCTACGTTATGGTATACGTTCTGCACGTCGTCGTGGTCTTCCAACGCGTCAATCATTTTGAGGAAAGTAGCCACTTTATCCTCAGGCAAGGTAATTTTGCTTTGGGGAATCATTGCAATTTCCGCTTGCACGAAACGGATTTTTTGTTCTTCTTCCTCGTTTCTTCTGCCCTTAGGCGCAGACGCCATCAGTTCCGCGTTTTTGTCCTCTAAATACTTACGAACCTCGGAAAACGTTTCGGGCGTAGTGAAGATTTCGTAAACGTCGTCGTCCACAACCACGTCGTCCGCACCCGCTTCGAGCGCGTATTCGGTGATGGTGTCCTCGTCTAATTCCACCGTTCTTTCTACGACGATATAACCCTTGTTGTCGAAGTTATAGGATACGCAACCGTTTTGACCGAGCTGACCGCCGTGCTTGCTCAAAATAGAACGCACGTCGCCTGCGGTACGGTTGATATTATCGGTAAGCGTCGTGATAATCACCGCCGAACCCGCGATACCGTAGCCCTCGTAGGTAAGTTCTTTATAATCCGCACCGCTCATTTCACCCGACGCCTTTTTGATACTGCGTTGAATGTTATCGTTAGGCATATTTGCAGCCTTTGCTTTCGCGATAATATCCGCGAGCTTGCTGTTGGTTTCGGGGTTGGGGTTATTTTTCGCCGCTACCGCAATTTCTCTGCCGAGCTTAGTGAAAATTCTGCCCTTCGCCGCGTCCGCCTTACCTTTCTTTGCCTGTATGTTGTGCCATTTGCTATGTCCTGACATATTTCTTTCTCCTTTATTTTTACTCTAAAAACGCCTGCTTTTTAAGCGCATACGCCAAAATACCCGTCGCAACCGACGCGTTTAGGCTTTCTTGCGTGGATTGCATAGGTATTTTCACCGTATATTCCGCGCGGTTTTTACATTCCGTCGAAACGCCGTTCGCCTCATTGCCGATTACAAGCGCAAACTTTTCGGGCGGAGTGAACGTAAACACGTTTACCCCGTGCATATCCGCAACGATTACGGGTACACCCTCTAATATTTCTAAAATTTCCGAGCGCGAAGCTTGGTAGAGCTTGGTGAAAAATATACCGCTCATACTCGCACGCACGCTCTTTGGCGAATACGGGTCGGCGCAACCCTCTGTAAGATAAATTTGTGTATAACCCGACGCGTTCGCCGTACGGATAATCGCGCCCATATTCCCAGGGTCTGCTACACCGTCCAAAACCAAACACGCGTTTTGCGGTTTTTCCAGCTTATTTACGGGAATTTTGACACGGCAAAGCACGCCTTGCGGAGTTTTTTCGTCCGATAAAAAACGGAACACCTCCGCGGATACGCGCACGAGCAAGCCGTCGTCCACGGGTAAATCCCCCGTATATTCCTCGCTTACAAACACCCTATCGATAGTATACCCGCTTTGCAAACATTCACGAAACATTTTTATCCCTTCGACGAGGAATAAGCCCGTTTGTTTGCGCGCTTTTTTATCTTTGAGACCCGCCGTTTCCTTGACGAGCGGATTGTTTTTCGACGTTAAAATCATTTCGCTTAAAAATGCAAAAAAGCCTTATCCTTTATGCAAGTGAAAGGCTTTTTCCAAGACGCTATTAAAGCGCCGATTTTGCTTTTTCTACAAGTTGCGCGAATGCAGGCGCGTCATTCACCGCCAAATCCGCAAGCACCTTTCTGTTCAAATTGATACCCGCAACTTTAAGACCGTGCATCAACTTGCTGTAAGAAATACCGTTAATTCTCGCCGCTGCGTTAATTCTCGCAATCCAAAGACGACGGAAATCTCTCTTTCTTCTTCTTCTACCGATAAACGCATAGTTAAGCGATTTCATTACCGCTTCACGCGCGATTCTGTAAGATTTGCTCTTGTTGCCGAAGTAGCCTTTGGCAAGTTTCAAAATTTTTCTACGCTTTTTAACGCCGTTCACTGCTCTCTTAATACGCATATTCTTCTATCTCCTTTTCTTATTTCTTGTAGGGCATCATACTCTTGACGGTGCTCTCTTGGGTGGAAGAAACAAGCGTAACTTGGCGCAGGTTTCTCTTTCTCTTTCTGTTCTTGGTTTCTGCTTTGTGGTTTTTACCGCTGTGCGAACGGTTCACTTTACCCGAACCGGTGAGCCAGAAACGCTTTTTCGTGCTACTATGTGTTTTCTGTTTAGGCATATCTTTATCCTCCGAAAAAATTTTTAACTGTTTTTATAACAACTTGCCCTAAGGCAAGGCTTGTCCTAAGCTGTTACCCGCTTATTTGCAGGTTATTTTGCTGGCGAAAGAATCATTAAAATGTTTCTTCCTTCCGTCTTGGGTTCTTTATCCATCACGGCTTTCCCGCCGAGCATATCAAAGAACCGTTTCATAACGTCCAAACCCATCGACGCGTGCGCCATCTGTCTACCGCGCATACGGATAGAAACCTTTACCTTGTTCCCGTCCCCGAGCATTTCAACCGTCTTTTTCGCCTTGACGTTCAAATCCCCGATATCAATCGTCATAGAAAGGTAAATTTCCTTTAATTCCACAACCTTTTGGTTTTTACGGTTTTCCTTTTCGCGTTTCGCCTGTTCAAACTTAAACTTACCGTAATTCATAATTTTGCATACGGGCGGGTTTGCGTTGGGGGAAATTTTAACGAGGTCAAGCCCCTCCTCCTCAGCAATCGCAAGCGCCTCTCGCGCGCTCATAATTCCAAGCTGTTCTCCCGTAGCGGAAATGACTCGCACTTCCCTGTCACGAATATTCTCGTTGATTTGATGTTGGTCTTTAATGGTCGTATACCTCTCGAAAAATAATAACGGGTTGCTTTACGCAAAAGCAACCCGCAATAATCCCGCTAAAATCCCATCGGAAAATTATTGAGCCGTACAATTAACGTCGCACGGCGAGAAGGTTCACTCCTGCTTAGCTCTAATAGTTTACCACAAGATACGCCTCTCTGTCAACTGTTTTTCCTATGATTTTTTACAAAATTTCGTACTTTTTTATTTTTTTAGAACGCAATCTTGCCCTCGATATCCGCAAGTACCGTAGAAATAAACTCGTCCACGCCAACCGCGCCCATATCGCCCTTGTCGCGACGGCGAACGGCTACTTGTTTCGTTTCCGACTCTTTTTCACCGACAATCAACATATACGGTACTTTTTCCATTTGCGCCTCGCGGATTTTATAACCGATTTTCTCGTTCCGCTCGTCCACGCTCACGCGGATGCCCGCCTCGCGCATCTTCGCACAAATCTCTTTCGCATACCCCTCCTGTCTATCGGTAATCGGCAAAATTTTCACTTGCAACGGCGAAAGCCATACGGGGAATTTGCCTGCGAAATGTTCGATTAAGATACCGATAAAGCGTTCAATCGAGCCGAACACGACGCGGTGTACCATAATCGGTTGGTGTTTTGCGCCGTCCTCGCCCACGTATTCCATTTCAAATCTTTGGGGAAGTTGGAAGTCGAGCTGAATCGTACCGCATTGCCAAGTTCTGCCTATCGAGTCTTCCAAATGGAAGTCGATTTTCGGACCGTAGAACGCGCCGTCACCCTCGTTGACGACGTATTGCATTTTCATATCGTCCAAAGCCGAACGGAGTGCGTCGGTAGCGGTGTTCCAGTCCTCGTCGCTACCCATACTGTTTTCAGGACGGGTGGAAAGTTCGACGTGGTACTTAAACCCAAACAGCGTATACACCTCGTTGATAAGCCGAACAATCCCTTTAATTTCGTCCTTTATCTGTTCGCGCGTCATAAAGATATGCGCGTCGTCCTGCGTAAAGCAACGCACGCGGAAAAGCCCGTGAAGCTGACCGGATTTTTCGTGACGGTGTACCGTTCCCAGCTCGCCCATACGGATAGGCAAATCCTTATAGCTGTGCGGTTCGTTTTTATACACCAACACACCGCCGGGGCAGTTCATAGGTTTAATCGCGAAATCTTCCTCGTCCACTTTCGTCGTGTACATATTGTTTCTGTAATGCGACCAGTGTCCCGAAGTTTCCCAAAGCGTTTTGTTGAGCATTATCGGCGTAGATACTTCTACGTATCCCTCGCGCGTATGGATTTGACGCCAATAGTCGATAAGCGTGTTTTTAAGCACCATACCGTTGGGCAGGAAGAAAGGCAAGCCCTTGCCCTCGTTCATAAGCGCAAACAGTTTTAATTCCTTGCCCACTTTTAAGTGGTCGCGCTTTTTCGCCTCTTCGAGCATTGTGAAATACGCGTCCATTTCGTCTTTTTTTGCAAATGCCGTACCGTAAATACGGGTGAGCATTTTATTATGCTCGTCACCGCGCCAGTACGCGCCCGCGATACTCGTCAGCTTAAACGCTTTGATTTTACCCGTCGAGGGAAGGTGCGGACCTCTGCAAAGGTCGGTAAAATTGCCTTGCTTATAGAACGAAATAGTTTCGCCCTCGGGTAAGTCCTCGATAAGCTCGACCTTATAATCCTCGTTGTAGCTTTGCATAAGCGCAATCGCCTTGTCCTTAGGCAAGGTAAAGCGTTCGATAGGGAAATTTCCCTTGATGATTTTTTTCATTTCCGCCTCTACCTTGGACAAATCCCCCGCGGAAATAGGCGTTACGAAATCGACGTCGTAATAAAATCCGTTTTCGATAACGGGGCCTATCGAAAGTTTACAGGTGGGATACACCGTTTTCAACGCCTGTGCAAGCACGTGCGCGCAGGTATGGCGGTACACGTTTAACCCCTCTTTGTCTTTCAAAGTGATAATTTCCAACGTGTCCTTTTCGCTAAGTTTGTGGGACAAATCCACCAACTCGCCGTTCACTTTCGCGCAAACCGCGTTTCTTGCCAAGCCCTCGGAAATCGCAAGCGACGCCTCGTACGCCGTCGCGCCTTCGTTCAGCTCCATTTCGTCGCCGTTTTTGAGTACGATTTTCATAAAAATAATCCTCCGTAATTCTTCCGTTCGTTATAAATTGAATATAAATTGAATATAAAAATAAAAAATCCTTAAACCCCTATCAAGAGTTTAAGGACGCGATTTTTTTCTTTCGCGCGGTTCCACCTTAATTGTCGCGGAATATCCTCCGCAACCGCTTTTTATTTTTTTATCCTATCCAACGATAAAGCGGTTTCGCAAACGTATCGGAACGCCCGTTTTTCAGCCGAGAACGGCGCTCTCTGTGTTTCCGTCTTACGACGCTACTTGTCTTTACCTCCTCTATTCTACCCCATTTCCCTTACTTTTGTCAACCGTTTTCAAGAACCTTTTTTATATTTTCAGCAAAAAACCGCTTTTCCGCCGTAATACTTTTTCAAAAACCGCCTCGTATCCTCGTCCGTTTCCCCAAAGCAATACACCCGTTCGGCTTGCCCTAATAAAATCTCGCCGATTACCGTTTCCGCGCCCGTGAGCGTACTGCGCGACAAAACGCGGTATTCCTCGTCGTACACCTTACCGCCCTTTACGAACAGTTTACCCTCGCCGTCCTCCGTTAAGAACTCTAAAAAACCTTCAAGCGACGCGACGTTCATATCGGACGGAACGTATTCTGCTATCCCTTCCCAGCGCTTTTTCAGCTCGCGCAAGCGGAAATGGTACACCCCGTCCAAGCAATAATTATTCCCCCCGCCCAAACGCCGATAGGCGTACGCCCTATCGTCTTTATAATCCGCCGCTACGAGCGCGGTAAAAAGCAAGCGTTTTTGTTCCTCGCTTAAAAGCGGTAAGGACAAACGCTTTTCAAAAAACGCGTATTTATACCCCACGGCAATAATATCCGCCATATTTTCCTCTGCAAACCGTTTCACGTACGGGCAGTAGGCGCGTTCGGCGCGAAAGGCAAGCTCGGCGTATTCGCCCTCGGCTTTGAATTGACAAACGGCGGGTAAAAAGGAAAACCGTTCTTGTACCCGACCGTATAAGTAAGACATATATACGGCGTTATAGCCGTTTTGCGTTATCGTTATTTCTTCCACACCATTATTGTATGCCACGGCGCGAAAATTATTTATTCCAAAACCGCAAATACCGCGCTTTTGTGCTTGCGTATTTGCTTGACTTGTCGAAAAAAATCCTTTATAATATATAATGTTGTAAATCATAAGGAATAATTTTACTACGCGCAGAAAAAAAACGCGCGTTAAATCGGAGGTCTTTTATTATGGATATGAAATCCGTGGAAAGCAAATGGCAAGCCAAATGGGAAAAATCCAAGCTCAATACGTTCAATAAAAAGAACGCGGATAAAAAATGGTACGTTTTGGAAATGTTCTCTTATCCCTCGGGCGCAAAATTACACGTAGGACACTGGTATAACTACGGTCCTACCGACACCTACGCGCGTTTCAAGAAAATGCAAGGGTTTGAGGTATTTCAACCTATGGGATTCGACGCGTTCGGCTTACCCGCGGAAAACTACGCGATTAAAACGGGTATTCACCCCAAGGATTCCACGGAGAAAAATATCGAAACGATGGAGCGTCAATTAAGAAATATGGGCGCTATGTTCGACTGGTCTGCGGAAATTATCACCTGTGAGGAAAATTATTATAAATGGACGCAATGGCTGTTCTTACAGCTGTATAAAAAGGGCTTAGCGTATCGCAAAGAGGCGCTCGTAAACTGGTGTCCGTCCTGCGAAACGGTACTTGCCAACGAACAGGTTATCAACGGCGAATGCGAACGCTGTTCGTCCGTCGTTCTCCGCAAGGATATGACGCAATGGTTTTTCAAAATCACCGACTACGCCGAAGAACTTCTCGCCGATTTGGACAAGATTGACTGGCCTGAAAAGACCAAACTTATGCAAAAGAACTGGATAGGCAAATCGACGGGCTGTGAAATTCATTTCGAATGTGAAACGGGCGATACCATCACCGTATTCACCACCCGCCCCGACACCGTATTCGGTGTAAACTACGTCGTTCTCGCGCCCGAGCATCCGCTCACGGCGAAATTAAAAGACGCGCACCCCGAATACGCGGACGCTATCGATAAGTACGTCCAGTACGCCTCCGAGGCAAACGATATCGACAGACTTTCCACCGCGCGTGAAAAGACGGGCGTGTTCACGGGCGCGTACGCTATCCATCCCCTCACCCAAAAGAAAGTGCCTATCTATTTAGCGGACTACGTTTTGTATTCTTACGGCACGGGCGCGGTAATGGCGGTTTCAGCGCACGACGAACGCGACTACGCGTTTGCAACCAAATACGGTTTGCCGATTACCCAAGTTATCCAAAAGGTCGGCGGGGAAACGATTTTACCCTTCTGCGAAGACGGTATCTTGGTAAACAGCGGTGAATTTGACGGTTTATCTGGCGACGAGGCGCGCGACGCTATCGCCGTACATCTTACCAAAATCGGCAAAGGCGGTAAGAAAATCAACTACCGTTTGCGCGACTGGTCGGTGTCCCGTCAACGCTACTGGGGCGCGCCTATCCCTATGATTCATTGTGAAAAATGCGGTGTCGTACCCGTTCCCGAAAAGGATTTGCCCGTAAAACTTCCTTACGACGTAGAATTCCGACCGAACGGAAAATCCCCGCTTGCCTCGCACGAGGAATTTATGAAATGTACCTGTCCTCAATGCGGTGGCAAAGCCTCGCGCGACCCTGATACCTTGGATACTTTCGTTTGTTCCAGCTGGTATTATTTGCGCTATCCCGACGCCCACAACGACAAACAGGCGTTCTCGACGGAAATCGCGGATAAAATGGCGCCCGTGGACGTATACGTCGGCGGTTCGGAACACGCTTGTATGCACTTGCTTTACGCGCGCTTTATCACCAAAGCGCTCCGCGATATGGGCTATATCCACTTCGACGAACCGTTCAAACGCCTCGTACACCAAGGCATTATCTTAGGCCCTGACGGCAACCGTATGAGTAAATCGCACGGCAACGTCATCTCCCCCGACGTGTATATCGACGAGTACGGTTCGGATATCTTCCGCTTATATCTTATGTTCGGTTTCAGCTACACCGAGGGCGGACCTTGGAACGACGACGGGATTAAGTCGGTTGCGAAGTTTATCGACCGTGTAGAAAGAACGGTACGCAAATGCTTAGAAAATGACCAAAAGAACGGCGTCAGCGAAATGCGCGCGCAAGAAAAGGCGTTAAATTACGCAAAGAACTACGCCGTAAAATGTATCACGCGCGACGCGGAAGTATTCTCGTTCAACACCTCTGTGGCGCGTATTATGGAATACGTGAACGCGCTTATCAAATACGACAGCGAAAACGAGCAAAAGAATACGGCGTTTTATAAATCCTGTATCGAAGACCTTATCCGTATGCTCGCACCTTTTGCACCGCATTTCGCCGAAGAGCTTTGGGAAATTACGGGGCATAAGGAAAGCGTGTTCTTAGAAAGCTACCCTCCCGTAGACGAAAAGGCGCTTGTTAAGGACGAGGTGGAATACGCCGTACAAATCAACAGCAAAATCAAAGCAAAAATTATGATTGCCGAAGGACTTTCGGACGAGGAAATCCAAAACCTCGTAGCGCAAACGCCTGAAATTGCCGAACAAATCGCAGGCAAAACGATTAAAAAATGCATTATCGTAAAAGGTCGTTAGGAAAATCTTATCGTAGGCTAAATAAAATAAGAAACGCAAAAACGGCGTTCACTTTACAAAGTGAACGCCGTTTTATTATCGCTTTTATTTTTATAATAAATAATAAGGCATATCCGCGCCAAGCTCCACGCGCTCAAACGCGTCTTTTTTACAAGCCGTTTTCTTTGCCGTCGGCTTTTTCGCCGTCGCTTTCTTTGCGGTCGTTTTCTTTGCCGTCGTTTGCGCTACGGGCGCGATAAGTTTTTCCGTAACTTGCGGGTCGGGGTTTGCGATTACGCTACTGTTTTCCATATCGGGCGCGTTCGTTTGCACCTTCGAATACCCGTTATTTTCCACTCTTTTGATTGCGTTTTTACCGATTGCCATATTCCATTATCTCCTTTGCTAAATTGATATATTCCACGGCGCTACGACTCGTTTTCTTGTACGCAACGACGGGTTTGCTGTTATCCTGCGCCCATTCCACCGCGCTGTCTACGCGGATATACGACTCAAACAAACGCGCACCTTCGCTCGATTTCAAGGTTTCCATCGTTTGCTTGAAATATTTTTTGCGCTCGTCCGCTTTGGTTACCGCGATACCCATAATTTCTAATCTAGGCGACATCGTCTTTGCCTGCGCGCAAAATTCGAACATATTCGCAAGTCCGAACAAACCCCAAGGGCTCGCCTCTACGGGAATGACGATAAAGTCGGACGCGCAAGTAATATTCATTACCCAACAACCTAAAGTCGGGGGTGCGTCGATTAAAATATAATCGTAATACCCTTTGGCTTTGACGCGTTCTAAACATTTTCTTAAAATAAATTCGCGTTGCCATTTAGGGAAAAGGTCGAACTCAATACCGCTCATTAGCGAGGTGGACGGAATGATATCCAAACCCTCGATGCCCGTTTCCACGATATAATCGCTTAAATCCCTTTCGTCTTTTAACGCGGAATGAATATTTTTACCGTTCTTTGCAAATTCCAGCGCCTGTTCCTCGTCAAAATAGGAAATGGTGAGGTTTAACTGCATATCGCCGTCAATCATCAACACCTTTTTCCCAAGCGACGCCATCGCGCAACCGACGTTAGAACAGGTCGTCGTTTTTCCGCTACCGCCTTTGTTGTTCGCAAACGCTATTACTTTGGTTTTGCTCATAGTTCTCCTTATCCGTCATAAAAGCCAAGTATCTAAATTTTGCGTTTTTTCTACCGCTTTCGGCTTTTGTACCCGCTTTCCTTTTTTCTCTTGCTCTACGCGTTTGGGCTTTGGCGTATCTTCTCTTAAAAAGTTTGCAAGCGCTTCAATCCCCTCGCCCGTAATTGAACTGACGGGAAATACCTTTTTACAGCCCGCAAGCCTTAACCACCGCTCCACGCGTTCCACGTTCGCGTCGGGCTTGTCTATACCCGTAATAATCCCTATCGTTTCACGGTTTACCATACTCGTCAAACAAGGCGAGAATATGGAATACGGTTCGTTTGCGGACAGCACCAAACCCACCACGTCCGCCTCGTAGGCGTACAAAGCCAGCGCTCCGCTCGTTTCTCTACGCTCGGTATATTCCCCGGGCGTATCAATCACCGTGTCGAGATAATTGACGTATTGCGTTTTGTAATATTTAATTTCCTCACCGCGCAAGGCCTGCGTCAAGGTCGTTTTCCCCGCCGCCACCCTGCCGAGTAGCATTATCTTTTTCATTAGGTTTTGGTAAGCTCACAGCACGCGTAGCCGAGCTTATTAATAAAATATTCACGAATCGCCGTAAACGCTGATTCCACCGACGAAACCGTACCCGTAATAATCAAAGTACCCGTAAATCTGTCCACGAACCCGATATCCGCGCCCGACGATTTCATTGCGATATCCGCCGCGATTACCGCGCTTTCGTAAGGAATGACCGTCAAAACGCCGATTGCGCTTTTGGTATAATCCGTTTGCGGGTCTAAGCCGAGCTTGGTATACAGCGTTTCCCCGGGGTTTGCGATAATATGGCAAAGCGTGATTTGCTTACCGGGAACGAACTCTTGTATAATCGTCATTTTATCCTTTAATTCCATTTTACTTTCTCCTTATTCTACTTTAACCGCCTATTTGGCATTGTAAACCGCTCTCTTCCGCCACCGACAGCAAGTATTCCATCTTTTCTTTCGTCGGGGGCTGGATATCTTCAAGGGTATACTTCCTGCCCAGCCCCGCGTATTTATCTTGCCCCAAACGGTGATAGGGCAATAAATGATGTTCCCTTACCCCGTCGAGCGTAGAGGCAAATTTTGCAATCGCGCGGATTTCCTCCGCGGTATCGTTAAAGGTCGGTACGACGGGCGTGCGGATAATCAGTTCCGTTTGACCGCTTTTTGCTATGCGTCTTGCATTTTCCAAAATCAGCCCGTTGCCCACACCCGTATATTTTTCGTGCTTTTGCGAATCCATATGTTTAATATCCATTAAATACAAATCCAAATAGGGCAAAATCTCTTGAATTTTAGAAAACTCGGCGTTTCCCGTCGATTCCACGGCGGTATGCAAACCCGCCTCTTTGCAGGCGCAAAGCAAATCCCGTGCGAACTCGTGTTGCGCTAAAATTTCTCCGCCCGATAAGGTGACCCCGCCACCGCTCCTGCGGTAAAAGGGTAAGTCGGACAAAATTTCAGGCATAAGCTCTTCCACGGTCACGTCCTTGCCCACCGTCTTTTGCTTGCCGTTTTCAATAAGCGTTTGGATTTTGTATTCCTGCGATTCGGGGTTACAGCACCAGGCGCAACGCATATAACAACCCTTGAAAAATACAATCGTACGAATTCCCGGTCCATCGTGAATCGAGAATCGCTGTATATTAAATATTCTACCTTGGGTTTGATATATGCTCATCTAAATATACCTTTAATTAAAAACCTTGTTGCGTACGGTTGATAATGTCGTCTTGCAACGAACGGGACAGCGTCGTGAACAACGCACTATACCCCGCTACGCGCACTACCAGCGTTTTGTATTTTTCAGGGTGCGCCTGCGCGTCTAACAGCGTTTCACGCGTTACCACGTTAAACTGCATATGCATACCCTTTTGGTCGAAGTACGAACGGATAAGCGCCACGAACTTCACAAGTCCCGAATTGCCCGCGAGTGCGGAAGGGTGGAATTTTTGATTTAACAGCGTACCGTTGGAAGCAATGCCCTGTTCCAACTTCGCCACCGAGTTTGCCGTAGCCGTAGGACCTTTCACGTCCCTGCCCGACGCAGGACCGATACCGTCGGCAATCGGCGTAAACGCTAATCTACCGTCGGGCGTCGCGCCCGTTTGTTCGCCTAAGGGTACGTTCGCCGAAACGGGATACAAGCCCGCTTGATACATACCGCCACGAGGATTTCTATACTGCGGTAATTCCTTGGTGTAACTGTTCGCGACCTCGCGCGCCAACATATCCGCCTCGTAAATATCGTTACCGTATTTAGGGCAGGTTTCGTCGATTAACCGCTTAATCTCTCTAAACCGCGCTTTTTGTTGAGGGTCGAGCGAATTTGCCGTCGTTACTTCCTCGTAAATTGCACGGATAACCTCCGCCGTCGCTTCTACGCCTTGTTTTGCAAGCTCGCAAACGATTTCCGCCGTTACGCGTTCCGCCGCCGAACCCTGCAAGCCGTAGCCGAAGTTCGCGTTCAGCGCGTCGCGGTATTCTTCCATCGTCACCGTCTTGTCCTCAAACACAAGTTTCTTCACCGCGAGCAAGCCGTCCGTATTGTTGGCGATACCAAAACCCTGCGGACCGGTAAAGTTATACACCGCACCGCCCTCTTGCAAGGACTTACCGCGACCGATACAATCCTCCACCATACAGGACTGGAATGGCAACGGGCAACGCGTGCCGTGTGCCAAGTCGATAGCGTTGCAAGCGTTTACCATCAGTTTAATGAAATAGCTTTGTTGTGTTTTGTACGCGTCAAAAAACTCTTCAAACGAACGCATTTGCGTTACGTCGCCAGTTTTCGGACCGATTTGTACGCCTTTATCCACGCCGTTAGAAAAAACGAGTTCCATAGGGCGACACATATTATAGAACGCCGCGTCGTGCCAACCGTCCGTTTTTCCGCCCTTTTGCGGTTCTACGCAACCGATAATCGAATAGTCGCGCGCGTCCTCTAAGCTAACCCCGCGCGCCATAATGGACGGAATGATAATTTCGTCGTTGTAATACGCAGGTAACCCCGTACCTATTCTCGTCAGAGCGCCCGCCTTTAACATAAAGCTGTCGGGCGTACCGTTCCAAACGCGTACGGAAATGGAAGGTTGAGGCAAAGGTACGTGCATAGACGCTTCTAAGCACATATACGACAAATCGTTGGTCGCGTCCAAACCGTGTATATCCTGACCGCCGACGATTAAGTTTTGGAACGCACCGTAACCCGCAAAGCCCGCCGCCGAAAGCGCGTCGCGCACTTTCGTCAAATCGTTGAGTTTTACCCAAATACAGTCGATATATTCCTGCGCCTGTTCAATCGTAATCTTTCCCGCGTCGATATCCTTTTTATAATACGGGTACATATACTGGTCGAAACGCCCCGGGGAAATGGAGTGACCGTTAGATTCCACCTGCAACAAAAGCTGGATAAACCAGAACGCCTGACACGCCTCGTAAAAGCTTTCCGCAGGGTGTGCGGGTACACGTTCGCAGTTTCTCGCTATCGTTTCCAGCTCGGCTTTTCTCACTGCGCAGGTTTCTTTTTCCGCCATTTCTTTGGCTAAATTCGCGTATCTTTTCGCGTATAAAATTACCGAGGCACAGCTTTCAATTACCGCGTACAAGAAATTACTTCTCTTCACGTAATCCCCGTCGGAAATATCCAACTTTTCAAGTGCCGTCTTCGCCTCTTCGATAATACCCAAATATCCGATTCTCAGCACCTTGCCGTAGTCTACGTTTACATGCCCAATACCGTTATAAAAATAGTTACCGGGCGTGAAAATATTATGCACCGCAAACGCCGAATACGCGTTTTCGTCCATATTGCTCTTTGCAAGGTCGCTACAAGTTTTGCCCTTCCAATACGGATAAGCTTGGCGCAAATCCTCTTTCGTTTGTTCGCTGATATAAAACGGGTCCGCCGCACGCGTTCCAAGCGTATCAAATTCCGCCTCCAACCACTCGTACGAGTATTCGGGGAATACCTGACAACCGCGGGGCGATACCGTCGCACTGCCCACGATAAGTTCTCTATCGCGGATAACGATAGGTAAATTCTTCAAAATGTGCGCAAACGCCGCGCTCCTGCGCCGAATTATCGGAAGCGATTCCGTCGCCTTATAACTTTCGGTAATCAACTTTCCGCGCGCCGATTCTATCTCGGGCATCTTTTGGAACAAGTCGTCCATAAGCTTATCAATTCTTGCACTTTTTTCAATTACGAATTTCATATTTTCCATAGCTTTTCACCTTATTTTTAACGCTGTTTTCCCTTTTTTCTTGCAAGGGCAGTTCGGTTATTCCCTACCGCCGACATTGCGAGGGCGTTTCGCCCGTGGCAATCTTTTTTTACAACTGATTCCAAAGCTCCTCGTGCGGTGCGGGAATTACGCAATTCGAGGAAAGCTGACCGCTTTGTTTCGCGTACGCCGAACCAGCCTCTACCGCCGCCGTCACGTCACCGATTTCGCCAATCAGCATTACGACGCCTTTACCGCCCATACCGCGCGACACGCGCAAATCATATATATCCACGCGCGAAGTTTTCACGGCGATATCCGCGACTTTTATCGTCGTGGACGCCGAGAAGGTTTCAATCAAGCCGAGCGCGCCTTTCTTTTCCGTTTTTTGCGTACCGAACAACGCCGTGATTACCTGTTCGTCGATTCTGCCCATTACGGACGAATCAATCACGTACCCCTCAAAACGCTCCAAAACGTGTTCTACCGACGCCGTTACGTTCGAAATAGACCCCGTCAAAATAATTTCGTATTTTCCAGGGCAAGCGGGGTGTGCCGAAACCATTTGCACGCCTGCACTTTTCAGCGCCGCGTCCGTCGCCTCTACCCCTTTGGGAATACTTTTGAGTTCAATTACACCAATCGCCTTAAACATTATTCAACCTTCTCAATGATAATTTTTACGTTTTCTTCTACCGTGACTTTTCCCGAAACCGACGCGTATTGCGGTAAGGACAAGCCCTCCGCACTCTCAGCTACCATATCTCCCGCCGACACCAAATCGCCGTCCTTTACAACGCATACGCTCGGTGCGCCGATATGCTGTCTAAGCAAAATTTCCGCTTTGGAAAAATCCTTTTGTTCCCCAATATATTTGGGCAGTTTATCGAATTTCGCCACGCCCAACACGCTCGCCCAACGCTCTGACGGGACTTTTCTGTATTCGCGCTCCGCCAAAGGCATAACCTCGTCCTTAGCGACGTAGCGCAGTTTATTTTTGGCAAGCAACGCCTTGTATTCGTTAATCACCGCTTTGGGCGAAATACCTTGACAGCAAGCCAGCGTTTCGCAAAGCCCGCACCCGCAACAAAGGGTTGCCGACAACACCATTTGTGGCATAATTTGTACCGCGCTTTTTGCCGTCCGCACCATTTTATGCGGTTCTAACGGATAACCAAGTAATGCCCTCGGACACATATCGGTACAACGGGTACATTGACAGCACGCCGTTTCCGCGCGCGCTATTGAAGTTTCGCCGTTGAGATATTTACTCGTCACCGCCTCGCAGGAATCGGGCAATATCAATAGACCTTTCGTCGTTTTCGTCACCACCGCCGTTTCCACGTCGATAACTTTACCCATAGACGGACCGCCGTCTAATACGGTATACCCCTCGGGTACTTCCACGCCGTTTCTTTCAAATAATTCGCATACGGGCGTACCAATCGGCACTTTCACCACGAACGGCTGGGCAATATCACCTGCCACCGTCACCCATTTAGAAAGTACGGGTTTATCAAACTTTACCGCTTGCGCTACGTTATACAGCGTTTCCACGTTGAACACGATAACTCCCGCGGTAATCGGTAAATTTCCGGGTTTAACCACCCGACCCGTCGCCTCGTATATCAAGCTAATTTCGTCGCCCATCGGGTATACGTCGGGCAACACTTTGAGCCAAATTTTATCCGCCAATTTCACGCCGTCCAAAAGCTTTAAGCGTTTTGCCGTATGCTCTTTTACGCACAGCAAAGCGCGGGGAATGTTCAATTCCTCCGCTACCGCTTTTATCCCGAAAAGCACCGTTGGCATTTCTTTATGTAAAAGCACGTAATCAGTGTAGAGCAACGGTTCGCATTCCGCACCGTTAATTACGAGCGTATCCGCCCCCTCGGCAAGCTTCGCATGCGAGGGAAACCCGGCACCGCCCGCGCCTACGATTCCTGCTTTTTTCATAATTTCTTTCAAATTCATACTAACCCTACACGGTATCTTTTTTTACTTCAATCTACGATACCGACAATCACCGCGTCGCACGGCGCATTCGTGTTATGCAACGCAAGACGAGCCGAACTGCCCGTCGTAATGAGTACCGTTTCACCGATACCCGCGCCCACGCTGTCTACGGCGATAATAAATTTTCCCGTCAGATGCGCGTTTTCCATAATTTCTACTTCCATAAACTTCGAACCGACAAGCGACTCTTGCTTTCTTGTGGATACGATATTCCCTCTAATTATGCCTCTTAACACTTGTTTACTCCTTCACGATTTTTACCTTAAAACCGTTTCCAATCCCCGTAGCGTTCGCGTCGTCCGTATCCACGTGCATTTCCAATCTGAAATCTTTATGCACGCGTACCTGCACGTCATACCAACGCGTACGGCGTTTTCCCTCTACGTCCACCGTCACCGTATCCCCGTCTAAAACACCAAACTTTGCGCTATCCGAGGGCGACATATGGATATGTCTGTTTGCGATAATACAGCCTTCTTTCAGCTCTACTACCCCTTTGGGACCGACAATGGTAATCCCCGCCGAGCCTTGAATTTTACCCGATTCTCTTACGGGCGGTTTCACCTTTAACACGTAAGAATCCGTCATAGAAATTTCCACTTGCGACTTACTTCTAAGCGGACCAAGTACGCGCACGTTCTCAATCGGACGCATTGCAGGACCGATTAAGGTAAGCGTTTCCTTGCACGCATATTGTCCAGGTTGCGATAAATCCTTTAACGGCGTCAATTCATATCCCTCGCCGAATAAAGTTTCTAAATCAGTCTTATTCAAATGAATATGTCTATTCGAAACGCCTACGGGGACTTCGTTTGCACCCGTCGCTACGCCCGTATTCGCCGTTTCCATATCCGACAAAACCTGTTTTACCAATTCCGCAATTTTTGCGCTTGAAATTTCCATACCTACTCCTAACTAAATACTCACTGTCTTTGGGCTAAACCCTTTCATTTTTCCTGTTTTTTCGTTTGAAAACCTCCGCAGTACCCAAATTTAGCCTTTGGGTACTACGGTATTTTCCAACTTTTAGTCCGCTTCCTCTAAAATATAGAACGCTTTTTTGCGTTTTATTCTATATCTTATTTAATGCTGGGAAGAAGCTTTTCCACGTCCATATGGGGACGAGGGATTACGTGCGTAGCGATAACTTCGCCAAGCGCCGTAGCCGCCGCCGTACCAGCTTCTACCGCTGCCTTTACTGCGCCTACGTCACCGCGTACCATTACGCTTACCAATCCACTACCAATCTTTTCGCTACCGATAAGTACGACGTTCGCCGCCTTTACCATTGCATCCGCCGCTTCAATCGCTGCTACAAGACCTCTCGTTTCAACCATACCCAATGCTTCCATTTTTTTAGTCCTCCTAAAAATTTTTTTTATTTTTTGTTTTTTTATTAAATTAAGGTTTGTCCTTAATATAACCGTGTTGTTAACCCGTCGTTAAAAATCTCATAACGTCGGGGTGCGGGCGCGCAATCACCTCGCATACCTTTACGTTTCCGACCTCCGACGCAGCCACCGCGCCTGCTTCCAGCGCCGCTTGCACCGCGGAAACTTCGCCTTCTACGACAACCGTTACCAATCTACCGCCCAGTCGCTTTTCTACGTGAATAAGCTTTACATCGGCAGCTTTTACCATCGCGTCCAGCCCGGTGATTGCGGCAACCAAGGCTTGCACTTCCAGTAACGCTATTGCTTTCATAGTCTTTCTCCTAAAACTTTACTTTCTTTTCGTTCCCTAAACAAAATACGGAAAGGTAGTTTGCGCTTTGACTTAATCTTTTCAGGCAAAGCGCACCCTTTCACCTATTGTCTTATTTAATGCTGGGAAGAAGCTTTTCCACGTCCATATGGGGACGAGGGATTACGTGCGTAGCGATAACTTCGCCAAGCGCCGTAGCCGCCGCCGTACCAGCTTCTACCGCTGCCTTTACTGC
>JAZSPG010000008.1:0-11974 GCA_045537295.1 Candidatus Scatosoma sp.
AACGTTCTGTGGCGTCGAGAAGAAAAGAGGTAGGCTTAGCCTAAGTAAAAAAGAAAAAAGAGCAGTATAATGATTATTGATAAATTAAATAGCGCGAGTTACGGGTTTATTTGCACGCAAGACGAACCCGTAACCAACCGCGTAGTAAAACAACTTAACGACTTTGTTTTTAGAAGTTGTGGTTTCCGTTTTGAAAAGTATAACGGACAAAAAAATTATATTTGCGTGGGCGAAAACGAATATTCCAAAGCGGTATACGCGCGCACGCATTTAACGGAGCTTGGGGAGCAAGGCTTTGCGTTCGTCTTTGAAAAGGGCAATCTGTATATCGTGGGCAACACCGCGCTTGCCCTTTCGTACGGTATGCTGGAATTTGTAGAACGCTTTATCGGCGTACGCTTTTTCAATCACGACGAAACGTATATCCCGAAAAAGACAAGCTTGGAAATCGAGGAAAAGGACTTTGCTTGTAAGCCCTGTTTCCCGCAACGCGATTATATGACCTTCGGCGTGTTTTTCAACGGAGATTTTTTACTTCGCCGTCGCTTTATTACGCCCAATTCCAAAGAGAATTTGCGTTATGGCGTGCGGAATTTATGGTATGATAAAATCCCTACCACGCATAATTCGACGCTGTACGTACCCCCGAAAAAGTATTTGGAAAAACACCCCGAGTTTTACTCGCGCAATCCCTATTCGCACAATTTAGAGCTTTGCTATTCCAACGGATTAACGGAGGAGGGCAAGTTTGATAGCGCGCAAAAAGAAAGCGTCGCGGAGGCGGTAGTGCAATCGCTTTGCGAATTTATCGAGGACGCGCCGGATAGGAAATTCTTTATGTTCGGACGTCAAGACGATAGGGACGCAATGTGTTCTTGCGCGCGTTGTGAGGCAAAACGCAAAAAATACAACGGCGAGGCGGGAACGATGATAATTTTCCTCAACGCCGTTGCTAAGGAAACATCCCGCCGTTTGCGCGCGCAGGGCAAAAAAGACGATTTCAACCTCGTCACCTTTGCTTATCAGCGCACGGTACAACCGCCGATTCAAGAAAACGGCGAACCGATTGACGATTTGGTAATCCCTTGCGAGAAATTGCATATCCGTTTCGCGCCTATCGGCGCGGACTACACCTACGCGTTGGACGATTGCAGACAGGACAAAGAGCAACGGGCGCGCCTGTTCGGTTGGTTAAAACTCACCAAAAACGTAATGCTTTGGGACTATCACGCCAATTACAACGAGTTTTTGTGGTATGCGCCTACGCTTTCTTGTATGGAGCAAAATATCCGCCTTTACGCAAAGAGCGGTTTGTCTTACGTAATGAACCAAGGCAGATACAACGATTTTTACGACTGGCAATGTGATATGCGCTCGTACGTCGCATCCAAACTTTACTGGGAACCTACCTTAGACGCGTGGACGCTTGCCAAGGAATATATTTACGGCTATTACGGTATCGTTGCGGACAAAGTTTGGTCGTTTATGCAAACGATGGAAAACTTTTACGCGGAAAAATTCGCGAACGGCTTGCACCTTTCTCTTTTGGACGTCAATTCCGATTTCTTGTCAGGCAAAACCTATCCGCTCGACTTTCTTATATCCCTCGTGGACAGCTTAGAAGCGGGAATGCAGGATTTGGAACGCTTGGACGGTATTCAAAGATACAAATACCAAAAACGCTTGGCGCGCGTTTTATTGACCCCCTTGCGTATGATAGCGCGAAATAAAGAATACTATTTTGGGGAAGAAAAAACGGACTACGAAACGCGCTTTTTATCGCTCGC
Organism: Candidatus Scatosoma sp.; assembly: GCA_045537295.1. Lineage (GTDB taxonomy): Bacteria > Bacillota > Clostridia > Christensenellales > Borkfalkiaceae > Scatosoma. The sequence continues at coordinate 1,788 of JAZSPG010000008.1, forward strand.
GGAATTTACGGGCTTAGACCGTATCGGCGAGAGCGAACCGTTCGGTTTGAATTTGGTAGTAAAAAGCCAAACTCGCTACCGTATTGCAATCAACGATAACGCCACGGACTATGAAAAGGAACAGGCGGAACGCTTGCGCGACGAGATAGAGTGTGCCAGCGGAGCGTATATGCAAATCGTGCCTGAAAGCACGGTTGCGCCCAGCTATTTAGAACACGCGATTTGCGTAGGTAAGGTAAATTTAACCGACGACTTTTTTAAGGACGTGGATATGCATCACTACCAAACCTATATACAAACGATAGGAAAAATGCTGTTTATTTACGCGGATGATAGCGAGAGTTTAGAGAAAGCGGTATCTTTTATTTACGAGAGATTTATCCGCAAGGTATCAGATGATGATGAGCAGGCAGATTTACGCTGTCCGTATACAAAGGAGTTTGCTTATAAAAAATGATAAGACGTAAGGGGAAAAAGCAGGTGTTAGTGGACGGATTATACGAAAAGAAGTCGGACAACGACGGGCATATCGCGATAATGCACTATAAAGAAAGCGGGGACGGCTTGCACGTAATGCCTCATTTCCACGGTGCGGTAGAATACGCGTTCTTGGTAAAAGGCGAATATCTTTACCACGTCGATAAAAAAGATTATTATATGAAAACGGGCGACGGTATCTTCGTTGATTCCCGTCAACTGCACTATTGCAGGGTGTCGGGGGAAATCGACCTTTGGGTAATCGTATTTGACAAAAAATACTTAGAGGGTTTAGAGTTAGACGAAAAGAGTTTGCCCGTATTTTTGCCTTGCAACGAGGCGAAAGACGAAATTCTTTCGCTGTTTGAAAATTCGTGGCAGGTTTGGTGGAAAGTTCCACATCTTTATAAAATCGGAACGGTATATCAACTGATGGGCAGTTTACTTCGCCACTACGAAGTAGTCAAACGCGAAAAGGCGGGCGAGGATATGTTTATTGACGTAATGGGCTATATAGAAGAACACTACACGGAGGATTTGAAGTTGGAGGAAATGGCGGAGCTGTTCGGCTACACTGCAACCTATTTTTCTAGGCGGTTTAACGATTTGTTCAGTATGAGCTTTCGCGAGTATATCAATAGAAGAAGAATGCGCGCCGTCAAAGAAATGATAGAGGCGCAACCCAACGTACCCTTGACGAACGTGATGAAAGAGGTGGGCTATAAATCTTGGAACACCTTTTATCGCAACTACCAAAAATACTGCGTAAAAAAATAATAAAATTTTGCAAAAATAGTAATTTTTTTATTAACGAGCGCAATCCCTTTTGGCAAAAGGCATTTTGACAATAAAAACGGTTTTTTTACAAAAGCCGTTTTTTTATTTTTTCACTTTTTATGGTATAATAGCCTCAATCCCTTACGCGATAAGGGATTGAGGGGTTTTTATGAGCGTTTATATCGAGTACGCGTTTTTAGAAAATTTCCTTTTAGACGGTGCGCTTTTATACCTTGCCTTAAAGGCTGGAAAAACGCGGGTAAAGGCGGGAAAATTAGCGTTTTCTGCGAGCTTAGGCGGGGTATTCGCCGTCGTTTTTCCCTTGCTGATTTTACCTGTTTTTTTGGCTTTTTTGCTCAAAAGCGCGATGGCAATTTTGCTTTGTTTTTGCGCCTATCCAAACGGTAAAATCGAGAAAAATTTAAGCAATTTTTTACTAATTTTAGCCTGTTTTTTCGCCTTTACTTTCGCCTTTGGAGGTGCGCTGATTGCCTTAGAGGTTACGGAAGCGTTCGTGGGGTTAGGCGTTTGCGTTTTGGGCGTTTTTTCGCTTGGATTTATAAAAATGCTTTATAAAAAAAGAGCGGTGGAAAAGTTTGTGTACGATTGCGAAATCGCTTGTAAACAAAGGGCTGTACGCGTTTTTGCATTTTACGACAGCGGGAATTTTGCAAGCTATAAAGGAAAGGCGGTGCATTTTTTATCACCCGAGGTTTATATCGAGCTTTTTCAAGAGGAATGTTTAGAAAAACGCTTAGAAAAGATAGTAATTTCCACGCTTTCCGGAGAGAAAACGCTAAGCGTTTTTCAAGGGGATTTAAGCATACGGGAAAGGGGTGAAAAATTGTGGATAAAAGGGGCATATTTTGCGGTGAGTGCGAATATGTTATCAAGAGGATATAAGTTACTGCTCAACTCCAAAGTATTCGAGGAAAAACGGGAGTAAAAAACAAAGAGGTGAAGAACTTGAAAATCGTAGAAGTATTGCAAATTTTTCTGCAAAAAATCAATGTTATTGAGGCAAAAAACACCGTCGATTACGTGTGCGGAAACGGCGAGGCTTTGCCTCTTCCGCTCTCGCCGGAAGAGGAAGGAAAACAGCTGAAATTGATGGCAGAAGGGGGCGAAATTGAACGGGAAAAGGCAAAAGCGGAGCTAATTCAGCGCAATTTAAGGCTCGTGGTGTATATCGCTAAAAAATTCGACAATACGGGTGTGGAAAACGACGATTTGATTTCTATCGGTACGATTGGGCTTATCAAGGCGATAAGCTCGTTTAAGGCGGACAAAAACATCAAGCTTGCCCCCTACGCCTCGCGGTGTATCGAAAACGAAATTTTGATGTATTTGCGCCGTACCGCGCGGTTAAAGAGCGAGGTGTCCTTCGACGAACCGCTCAACACCGATTTCGAGGGGAACGAGCTGTTGCTTTCGGATATTTTGGGTACTTCCGCGGACAGCGTGTACGGGGAAATAGAGTCGAGCGCGGAAAAAGAACAGCTCAAAGAGGCGCTGAAAAAACTAAACGAGCGCGAACGAAAAATTATGTTTTTGAGGTTTGGCTTGGGCGGAGGCGAGGAAATGACGCAAAAGGACGTGGCGGATTTGTTGGGTATTTCGCAAAGCTACATATCGCGTTTGGAAAAGAAAATTATTTTGCGTTTGAAAAAGGAAATTGCCAAAATGGAATAGGCGCTAATCGCGACGGTGGACTTAAAAGTCCGCCGTTTATTTTTTTTGCGACTGCGTTTGGGGGATTGCCACGGCTACGCCTCGCAAGGACAAGTAGGGGAAAGCGGGTAAAGGATATTTGTAAACGCTTGCAAAAATCGTTCGGGCGTGGTATAATATTATCGCTATGAGGTGCGATTATGAAATATATTGAACTTACTATCCATACCACGAGCGAGGCGAGTGAAATTATCTCGGATATTATGTGGAATTATACCGATTATGGCGTTACCATTTGCGACAGGGCGGATATTATCGCTTTGCAAACCGCAAAGGAAACGACTTTTTGGGATTATATGGACGACGAGCTGACCCAAGCGAGTTTGGAGAAAAATTACGAGGTACTCGTAAAATGTTATATCGCCGAAGATATTGCCGAACAAACCGTTCGTGCGATTTTGTCCGATATTCAGTCGGCGAAATCGGCGGGCGAGGCATATTTTTCGTTCGGGACTTTGGAGGACACCAAACGCGTGGTGGACGGCGACGACTGGATTGACGTGTGGAAAAAACATTTCCGTCCTATTCATTTGGGAAAAATCGTCGTCGTACCCGAATGGATAGAGTACGCGCCCAAGGCGGACGAGCGTATCGTTTTGCTCGATTCGAATATGGCGTTCGGAACGGGGGAACACGAAACGACTTCTTCTTGCGTGGAATTGATGCAGGACTATCTCACGCCTCAAAGCGTTTGTATCGACGTGGGGTGCGGGAGCGGTATTTTGGGTATTTCCGCGTTAAAGCTGGGCGCGAGTAAGGCGTATTTGACGGATATTGACCCGATTGCTGTCGAAAGTGCGACGCACAACTGCGCGTTGAACGGCGTGGCGGAAAACGCCGTGGTGGCGCTTTCGAATCTTTTGGACGACACGCAAATTCAAGCGGATATTATGCTTGCAAACATTACGGGCGAGGTGTTGAAAATGCTTGCCCCGTCTATCCCTAAAAACCTCAAAAAAGAGGGCGTTTTGATTTTGAGCGGGATTATCGAAAGCCGTTTACAAATGGTGAAAACCGCGTACGAGCAGGTGGGGTTGGAAGTAATCCGCGAAACGAGAAAGGGCGAGTGGTTTGCGCTCGTATTAAAGCATAAAGCGTAAAAGCAAGGGGGTAGGTATTCGTTGAAAAGGTTTTTTGTGGATAAAATCGGCGAAACTGCCGTGCTTAGCGGGGAGGAATTCGAACACGCGAAGAACGTACTGCGTATCGGCGCGGGTGCGGAAGTTATCTTGCTCGATAACAGCGGAAAGGAATATACCGCCGTGGTAGCGCAGGTGGAAAAAAAGCAGATGCTTTTGAATATCGTAAGAGAGGAAGTCGGTGCGCGCGAGGCAAAAACGGAGATGAGCTTATTGTTCGGGTATTTGAAAAACGCGGATAAAAACGAGTTCGTCGTGCAAAAGGCGGTGGAGCTGGGCGTGAAGAAAATCGGGGTGTTTTCCTCTCAATTTTCCTCGGCGTATATGAACGCGAATAAATTAGAAAGGCTGAACAAGGTGGCGCGCGAGGCCTCTAAGCAATGCCTGCGTTCGACCTATCCCGAAGTGGTGTATTACGAAACTTTGTCCTCGGCTTTGCAAAGCGGGGCGGGGTATGAAAACAAGCTGTTTGCCTGCGAGTTTGCCCAAAAGAGCGAAAGGGATTTGCGGAAACTTTCGGGCAGTACGGTGATTGTCGTCGGTAGCGAGGGCGGGTTTTCGCGCGAGGAAGCGGACGAGGCAACGGCGCAAGGGTACGCCTTGATTTCGCTTGGAAAACGCATTTTGCGTGCCGAAACGGCGGGCGTGGCGCTGACGGCGATTACGGCGTTCGCTTTGGGAGAACTCGAATGAAGGCGGTGGTGTTTACGCTCGGCTGTAAAGTCAACGACGTGGAAAGCGGTTCGCTCATTCGGGGCTTGAAACATTTGGGGTACGAGGTTTCGCGGGAATTAGAGTATGCGGATTTGTATATTATCAACACCTGCGCGGTGACGGCGGAGGCGGAGAGAAAGAGCCGTCAATCGATAGGCAGGGCGTTAAAATGCAATCCCGTGGCAAAGGTTATCGTTTGCGGGTGCGCGTCCGAAAAAAACGCCGAGGCGTGTTTGGAAAAGGGTGAAAATATTTTCGCCGTACTCGGCGCAAAAGGGAAAAACCGCGTTTTAGAAATCGTACAATCGGGCTTTGACGAAAGCGTAAAAGGGGGGCAGGTATTTAACGAAAGCGAAAAATACGAGGAAATGCCCCTGCCCGAATGTTTGAAAACGCGGGCGTTCGTCAAAATTCAGGACGGGTGTAACAGGTTTTGTTCGTATTGCGTGATACCGTACTTACGCGGGCGTAGCCGTAGCCGAAACGCCGACAGCGCGGTGGCGGAAATTTTGCAAAGCGAGGCTATGGAAACGGTCCTGACGGGGATTGATATTTCCGATTACAAGGACGAGAACGGGCGCGATTTGATTTATTTGTTTTCGAAAATTCATAACGCGGATACGCGGATTCGGTTGGGGTCGATGGAAGTGAGTATGATAACGCCCGCCTTTTTAGACGCGTTGAGGGGGTTGAAAAATTTTGCTCCGCATTTTCATTTGTCCTTGCAAAGCGGGTCGAACGCGGTGTTGAAGAGTATGAACCGTCATTACACGCGCGAGGAATATTTGGAAAAGTGCAAAATGATTTACGAGGCGTTTCCCCTTGCGTCCATTACGACGGATATTATCGTTGGGTTTCCCACCGAAACGGAAGAGGATTTTTCTTTGTCGCTAAAAATCGTGGAGGAGGCGGGGTTTTCGCAAATTCACGCCTTTCCGTATTCGGCGCGCGAGGGTACGAACGCGTATAGAAAGTATAAGGAATTGCCTCACGCCGTTAAAAAGGAACGGGTGGAACGGTTGCTTTTGGCGGGGCAGGCGCAAAAGCAAAAATACCTGCAAAAGTTTATAGGACAAACGCTTACCATCGCGCCTGAAAACTGTATAGACGGGTATACCGAGGGGTACGCGGAAAATTATATTCGCGTATATATCGAGGGTGAAATGGAAAAAAGGCTTACCCAAGTATGCGTTGAACGGTGTTTTAAGGACGGCGTTTTGGCGAAAGTTATGCAAAAATAAAAAGGAGAAATATATATATGGAAAACTGTATTTTTTGTAAAATTGTCGCGGGGGAAATTCCGTCGCCGAGGTTGTACGAGGACGAAAAGATGATTGTCATTAAGGACATTCAGCCAAAAGCCAAGTGCCATTATCTTTGTATCCCCAAAACGCATTTCGCGTTGCTGTCTGAAATGGATAGCGAAAGGGCGGAAGTCGTTAAGCATTGTTTTCAAATAATTCCTACCTTAGAGGAAAAGCTGGGGTTGAAAGAGGGTTACCGCGTGATTATCAACCAAGGCGAGAACGGCGGGCAGACGGTGGCGCATTTGCATATCCATTTGCTCGGCGGGGAAAAATTGGGCGATTTTTAAGAGAGAAAGCGGTATAAAACCAAATAAAAGGGTATAAAAATCAAATAGTTAGGCAATAATCCTTTCCGTAATTCGATTGCGTAGGTTACGGGAGGGATTTTTTTATGCTCGGCGGGCGGATAAAAAGGTTTTTTGCGCTAATGTTGGCGGTGGGGAGCGCGGTTGTTGTGGCTATCGGCGTTCTTGCCTTAAATAGCTGTAAGTTTTCCGCGTTCGAGGGGAAACGGACCTTTTATTTGTATTCCGCATCCTCGCAGGGCTGGCAAACGCAAAAATTGCGGGTTTGGGAACTCAATCAGGTGCGCGGGGAAAGCGTTCGGTTTTTAAGGAACGGGCGGTCGGCGAAAGAAATTGCCGACGAGGCGGTGGCGAAATGCGGTGCGAGCGTGGTTTTTTGCGAGAGCGCGGGCGGAGTCGTGAGCGTGTACGCGTATACGGATAAATGGGATAACGCCCTGTGGGTGAACGGCGCGCGCGTGAATTTGCATATTGCGGTGTCTGACGAGGAATGTGTCATTGGTTCGCCGATTATTTTCGGTGGGTTTTGAGAAAGGTTTTTCAAAAAGATAGGTATAAAACGGGGAAAAGGAGGTAAACATTTACATACAAAGTTTTCGGAGGATACAAAAAAATGAAAGAACAAAACGAAAAAGAAGTAAAAAAGGAAAAAAAGCAAAGAAAGAAAATTAGCGGTGAAAAGCGGTTTTATATGCTGACGGCGATTGGGTGCGCGGTGGCGCTTTTAGCTATCGTCGTGGTCGCGGTTGCCGTTTCGGGCGGGAAAGTGGAAGATAATCAGGCGAATAATCAGCCCGTTCAGTCTACCCCTATCCCCGACGATTCCATCAACAACGGCGAGGGGAATAACAACGACGAACAGGTGTCCGGGTTGCCCGAGGGTATGATTTCGCCTTTGGAATCGGTGACGGTGTTGAACGATTACGGGTTTTATCATAACAAGACGCTCAACGCGTATTACGAACATTCGGGCGTGGATTTTACCGCAACGGCGGGTACGAACGTGTTGGCTGTGGAGGACGGCGTTGTCGAGAGCGTTTATAAAGACGATATTTTAATCGGTACGGAAATTGTCATTAACCACGGTAACGGGTTGAAGTCGGTGTACTGTTACGTGACGGAAAACGAAGGATTGAAAGCGGGCGACAGCGTGAAGAAGGGTGATGTTATCGGCGTGGTCGCTGAGGCGAACGGTAAGGAGTACAAGGACGGCGCGCATTTGCATTTTGAAATTATCAAAGAGGGCAACCGCGTAGACCCTGCGTCCTATCTCACCTTAGAGGAAAAGTAAAACGCGCGACTTTCGTTGGCGACGCTTAGTTTGTTAGGCGCGCTTGGCGCGGTTGGTGCGCTTGGTGCGCTTGGCGCGGTTGGTGCGGTTGGCATAACGAGAGAAAAAACGGCATATAATACCCTGTCCCGTGTTTTGCGGGGCGGGGGTATTTTTATGAAAAAGTTATTAAGTTTTGCCTTAGTATTCGCGTGTTTGGCGGTGGGGTTGCCGTTCTTCGTTTCGTGTAAAAAAGAGCAAAAGGTGAGTAGCAGGTATGAGATTACCGCGGAATTTGTGCCAGAGAACGCGACGGTTACCGGGACGGTGAAGGTGACTTTTGAGAATTTGACGGACAACGAGTTGGGGGTGTTGAAATTCCAGCTTTATCCCAACGCCTACCGCAAAGACGCTTTGTTTGCGCCCGTGGCGAAAGAGGTGAAAAATTCGGCGTATTACGCGGGGGAGAGTTACGGGGAAATGGTGATTTCGTCCGTCAACGGCGCGAAGGGCTGGGAGGTTATGGGCGAGGACGAGAATATTTTGTACGCGTATTTACCGCAGGCGTTGTTCCCTGAGGATAAGGTCGTGCTGGATATCGGGTTTATGGTGAAGCTGGCAAAGGTCAATCACAGGACGGGGATTGCGGAAAAGTCGGTGAATTTGGGTAATTTTTTTCCTATTCTTTGCGCGTATCAAGACGGCGGGTTTGTGGAAACGGCGTATTATTCGGACGGCGACCCGTTTTTGTCCGACTGTGCGGATTTTAAGGTGGCGTTGAAACTGCCGAAAGAGTATACGGCGGTGGGAACGGGCGAGGTGGTTTCAGAGCGCACGCTCGAAAGCAAAAAAGAGTATTTGTTTAACGCGGAAAAGGTGCGGGATTTTGCGTTGGTTTTGTCGAATAAGTACCGTGTGGCGAAGGCGGAAGTGAACGGAAAAAGCGTTTCGTACTATTATTACGAGGACAAAAATGCCGAGAAAACGCTGGGCGTGGCGTGCGAGGCGTTCGCGTATTTTGAGAGTAAGTTCGGGGAATATCCGTATCCGAATTATACGGTGGCACAAACGGGGTTTTGCTACGGGGGTATGGAATATCCGAGGTTTGTGATGGTGTCGGCGGATTTGACGGGGACGGAGCTGTATCGCGCTGTCGTGCACGAAACGGCGCATCAGTGGTGGTATGCGGTTGTGGGTAGCGACCAAATACAAAACGCTTGGCAGGACGAGGGGCTTGCCGAGTATTCCGCGCTCTGTTTTTTCGAGGAATATGCGGAGTACGGCGTCAAGCGAGAGGACGAGGTGGCGGGGGCTTTGAAAGAGTACCGCTCGTATTACGACGTGTACGGGAGTGTGCTGGGACGGACGGATACCAAAATGACTCGGCATTTGAAGGAGTTTTTGAGCGAGTACGAGTATAGGTGTTTGAGCTACGATAAGGCGGTGGTGATGTTCGATACGCTGAGAAAAAGCGTGGGGGATAAGAAATTTTTTGCGGGATTGAGGCGGTATTTTGCGGATAATCGGTATAAAATTGCGACGCCGTACGATATGGTGGGGAGTTTTGAGAAGGTCGGGCTGGACGTGGCTGGGTTTTTTGATGGTTTTTTAGAGGGGAAAGGCGTTTTGTGAGGCGAAAACGGTTGCAATTTGGGGGCGCGAAGTGTATAATAATAGGGAAATCGTAGGAGAATCGTTGGGACGGGAGAGAGAACAATGCCTTTTTTACAGTACAAATGCAAAAATTGCGGAAAACGCTTTGACGAGTTGGTGAAGTCGTATTTGGACGAGGTGAAATGCCCTGACTGTCAGGGGGAAACCGCGCGGGATTATTCGGGCGAAATGTTGTCCGCAACGGGAAAACAAAGCAAAAAATGCTCGGGAAACTGCAAAACTTGTAGCGGGTGTAAGTAAATTTGGACGTAATAACGAACGGCGGAAAATATTATTCCGTCGTTTACTTTTTTCTCGCGCGCGACATATTATATATATTAGGGTGTGGTTAGGCTTGGATTTGTTGGCGATTTGGGTATAAAAAGGGTAAAAATTGAAAAAAATTAAAAAAGTAGAAAAAAAATTAAAAAAAATTTCAAAAAACGCTTGACATTCTTTTTCGTTAATGGTATAGTATTTAAGCTGTCGCTTTACGAGAACGGCACCTTTCTGTTGAAAGGGTATCAAGAAGATTAACAACTGCATAGCAAATTAGTCAAAAGTTTTTTATTTTGAGAAGAAATAAAAGACGAGTACGAAAAGGCAAAGAAATTCAAATATTGAATGAAAGTAAAGAGCTAATTTGGTTAATAAGCATTGAGTAAAGACAAAAACGTTAAGGACTCAAATGACTGCCAAAATAGCCGAGTAAAGAATATAGAATTTTTTTCGAACGAGAAGACGAGTAGAAAGAGAGAGAAGATCAAGCTACAAAGGGCTTACGGAGGATGCCTAGGTACATGGCGCCGAAGAA
>JAZSPG010000047.1:0-15388 GCA_045537295.1 Candidatus Scatosoma sp.
AGGTTTGTTCCGCGCTCGAAGAATGCGGAGTGCAAACCTACCGCACGGATAAAGACGGGAATATTATCATAGCGATAGACGAAAACGGGGAATACGGTGCGGAAAAGATAGCGTAAAACGCGCGAAGTAACGCGGATAAGTAAAATTTCACCGCATTTTCATTGTAATAAGCGGTAAAGTTTGGTATAATAGTATCAAAGAGAAACGAAAGAGTATGAAAGTAATCGAATTTGAAAATATATATTTTTCTTACGAGGACGAAGGAACGGGTGAAAACGCCGACGGCGTTTTTGGGCTTAGTTCCGCTTTTTCGTTGGACGGATTGAATTTTTCAGTAAACGAAGGGGAGTTTGTCGCCGTTTTAGGTCATAACGGCTCGGGAAAATCCACGCTTGCCCGTCTTACCAACGGTTTGCTTTCGCAAAAGAGCGGAAAAATTACCGTACTCGGAATGGACGCGAGCGACGAAAACAATTTGTTTGAAATCCGTAAAAACGTCGGTATCGTCTTTCAAAACCCCGACAATCAAACGGTGGCGTCTATCGTGGAGGACGACGTGGCGTTCGGTCCTGAAAATATCGGCGTAAAACGCGAGGAAATCGGGGAACGCATAGAGTTCGCCTTAAACGCCGTGGGTATGGAAAAATACCGCTATTCCACGACGGCAAGACTTTCGGGCGGGCAAAAACAGCGCATTGCCATAGCGGGTGTGTTGGCGTTAAAACCGCGGATTATGATTTTGGACGAATCCACGGCTATGCTCGACCCGCGCGGAAGAAAAGAGGTAATGGACGTCGTTTTGCGGTTGAATAAAGAAGAAAAAATCACCGTATTGTTGATTACGCATTTTCCCGAAGAGGCGTTGCTTGCCGACAGAGCGGTGGTGATGCATCAAGGCAAAATCGTGATGGAGGGCAAACCCCGCGATATTTTGCGCGAGGAGGAAAGTCTGCGGAAATATTCGCTTGCCCTGCCCAAAGCTATGAAACTTTGCAAGGGCTTACAGGCTAACGGCGTGGAGGTTTCAGACTGCTTTGACGAGCAATCTATCAGCGCGCAAATTTTGCAAAAGACGGGGGCAGGTACTTATCTAACGCCCTTAAACGAACAAAAAGAGGCGGTAAACGAGGATAGTGGCAGTATTGTTTGCGAGAACCTGTCCTTTACCTATAATGCCTCTTCGCCATTTGCTACGCACGCTCTAAACGCCGTGTCGCTTACAATTCCGTCGGGTTCGTTTTTCGGAATAATCGGGCATACGGGTAGCGGAAAATCCACGTTCGTACAGCATTTGAACGCGCTAATCAAACTGCCGACGGCGGAGAAAAAATACAAACCTAAAAAAACCAAGAAAAACGCGCCCGCGCCCCAAAAGACTACGCTTAGAGTAGGCGGGTTTGATTTGACGGACAAGGCGACGGATTTTCGCGCGGTGCGCAAGAAAGTGGGTATGGTGTTTCAATACCCCGAATACCAGCTTTTTGCCGAAACGGTGTTTGAGGACGTGGCGTTCGGCTTAAAAAATTTTAGTGAAAACCTTTCGGAAGAAGAAATAGAAAAGGCGGTGCGCGAGGCAATTCAAACGGTGGGGTTGGATTACGAAATCGTGAAAAACCGTTCGCCGTTCGAGCTGTCGGGCGGTCAGCGCCGTCGCGTTGCCGTGGCGGGCGTTATCGTAACCAAACCCGAAATTTTGGTGTTGGACGAACCGGCGGCGGGGCTTGACCCGCTGGGTAAGGAAGAGATGATGGCGTTACTGCATAAAATCCACGCGGACTGGTGCAAGACGGTGATTATCGTTTCGCACGATATGGACGAAGTCGCCGAAAACTGCACGGGCGTAGCGATTTTTTCGCAAGGCAAAATTTTGGCGAGCGGGAGCGTGCAAGCGTTGTTTTCCTCGGAAGAAATTACGCGAAAGGCGGGTTTGGATTTGCCCTTTACCGCAAAGGTGATACGGCTTTTAGAGCAAGGCGGAGCAACTTTGCGGTGTGGGTTAAAAATGCAAGAATGTATACAAGGCGTAACCGCGCTCGTGAAAGGGGGTGGAGAAAATGCGTGAAGTATCGTTTGGACAATATTACCCCGCGAACTCGTTCGTGCATAAATGCGACCCCAGATTAAAGCTGTTGTTTTTAATCGCGTATATCGTCGCGATATTTACCGCGAAGAATTTCTACGCGTTAGGCGCGTGCGCGCTGACCTTTTTCATTATCGTCGCGTTTTCGGGCGTACCGATAAAAAGCTTGCTTAAATCGGTGAAAGCGGTACTCTTTTTATTGCTGTTTACCGCGGTATTAAATTTACTTTTCCATTCGGGCGAAACGGTGCTTTTTTCTTGGGGGATTCTCAAAATCACCAAAGAGGCTGTGTATTTCACCCTGTTTTTCGCGGTACGGTTGTTTTTACTCGTGCTCGGTTCGGCGGTGCTTACCTTAACCACGACCCCCGTATCGCTTACGGACGGGCTGGAAAGTTTGCTTACGCCGTTGAAATGGATTAAATTCCCCGTACACGAACTCGCGCTGATTATGTCTATCGCGTTGCGGTTTATTCCTATCTTAACGGACGAAACGGGGCGGATAATCAACGCGCAAAAGGCGCGGGGCGCGGATTTTGAAACTGGCGGACTTGTCAAACGCGTCAAAGCGATTATACCTATTTTAATCCCCTTGCTTATCAGTGCATTCCGCAGAGCCGACGAGCTGGGCGATGCAATGGACGCACGGTGTTATTCGGGTAGTAAAAAACGGACGAAATACAAAAAATTAGCGTTTACTTGGCGCGATTTGTTGGCAACCCTGCTTATCGCGGTACTCATAACGGGCGTGGTGCTTTTAAGAATTTATACGCCCGCATTGCTCTAACGAGGGGGTGTTCGTTATGCGGTTCGTATTAAAAATAGCCTACGACGGAACGGATTACGCGGGTTGGCAATGCCAAAAGAACGCCAAATCCGTACAAGAAGAATTAGAAAAAGCAATCCAAACCGCGTTGGGCGCAACCTTGCGCGTTACGGGTAGCGGTAGAACGGACGCGGGCGTACACGCCTCAGGGCAAACCTGTCATTTCGACTTGGATTGTAGCGTTCCGCCCGAAAAAATGCCCGATTGCTTGAATTTGCACCTGCCTGATGATATCCGCGTTTTAGAGGGCTGGTCGGCTGGCGAGGGGTTTGACGCAAACCGTAGCGCAAAACGTAAAACCTATTGCTATACGCTGTACGAGAGTAAACGGGAAATGCCCTTGCTTGAAAGATACGCCTTGCGCGTGGATAGCTTGCCGAGTTTGGAACTGTTACAGGAAAAAGCCAAACTTTTTCAAGGCGAACACGATTTTAAGGCGTTCTGCGCGTCGGGTTCGTCGGTAAAAACGACGGTGAGAACGGTATACGAAGTGCGGGTGGAAGAAACGGAAATTTATAATATCCGCGTCGTGAAAGTGTTTGTTACGGGCAACGGTTTTTTATACAATATGGTGAGAACGCTTATAGGCGAGCTGTTGGATTTAGCAAACGGCAAACGCACGGACGAAAGTTTGCAAACGGCGTTTGCAACGGGCGAGAGGGGTTTGCTTGGCAAAACGGTTTGCGCTAAGGGCTTGACTTTAATGCAGGTGGAATATTCGATAAAATAATGAGGTAAGTTTATGGAAATTTACAGTTTTTACAACTCGGCGTCGCTGATAAGCGAGTATTTTGGGGTGGATACGCCGATTTCTAAAATTTGGGGTATCGCAATCGCGTTTGCCGTTTGGCTTGCGCTATTTACCTTACAGGGCGTAGGCTTGTATACGATGGCAAAGCGTCGGGGTATGCAAAAACGCTGGTTGGCGTTTTGCCCGTTCGCAAACGTGTTCTATATGGGTAAATTAGCGGGCGAGTGCAACGTGTTCGGGCAACGCGTAAAGCGTGCGGGGTTGTATACGATGATAGCGCAAATCGTCGTCACCGTGCTTTGCGGTATGGTTATTGCGTCCGAAATTTATTTGTATAACGTATGCGGAATGCCGACGAAAGTCGCTTTGGCGGATAATCCCTTGTATTTCGTTTACGACTGGGAAAATTTGACGGGATTTTCCGCGACCGTGGAGAAGTTTTACGAGATGAGCGATTATTTTATCGTACTCGTACAGCTCGTTTACGAGATTTTGCTCGTAATTCTTTTGATAGGTTTATACAAAAAATACGCACCCAAAAACTTCACGGTGCTTGGCGTGTTATCTTTCCTCATGCCCTCTGCAAGATATATCGTAATATTCGTATTGCGCAACAGAAAAGCTATCGATTACGAGGCGTATATGCGCGCAAGACGGGAAGAATATATGCGCCGTAGACAGCAATACGGCGGTTACGGTAACCCTTACGGTTCGCCGTACGGCAATCCTTACGGAAACCCTTACGGTAATCCTTATACGCAACCCCAACCGCCTCAAAACACGCCCAAACCCGACGACCCGTTCGAAGAATTTGCCTCGGACAAAGGCGGGAAAGGGAACGCGGGCGATTTGGCGGGCGCGGACGCGGACGAGTTCTTTGATTAAGTGCATAAAAACGGAATAATAAATACGGACGGAAAATAAGAAAAAGTTATATTTTCCGTCTTTTTTTATGTGAAACGGCGGTGAAACGATTTACAGGGGATAAATACTGTGGTATAATAATGTATAGCTATAATTATAGGTTATACAAGGAGGCGGGTATGCAAGAGGAAAATATTTCGGCAATCGCAACGGCGCACGGCAGAGGCGGTGTGGCGATTATCCGCGTCAGCGGGGCTACTGCGCTTGCCTTGGCGGAAAAAATGTTCACGCCCGTTGGCAAGGTGAAAGTTTCTTCGTTCGAGCCGTACAGAATGTACCCCGGCACGATAGACGGCGGGTCGTTTACCGATTTTGGTCTTTGCGTATATTTCAAAGCGCCCGCAAGCTATACGGGCGAGGATATCGTGGAATTTCATTGCCACGGCGGTGAAACTTTGGCGCGCGGTATCTTAAAACAGACCTTTCGTTTGGGTGCGAGAAGCGCAACCAAAGGCGAATTTACCAAACGTGCGTTTTTGAACGGCAAGCTTTCGTTATCCTCCGCCGAGGGTGTTGCGGATATGATAAACGGCGAAAGCGACGCCGAGGTGAAGGCGGGCTTTTTGCTGTATAGCGAGAAATTAACGAAAGCCGTCGTTGCGTTGCAGAGTGAACTTAAAACTTTACTCGCAGGTATTGACGTTTCGGTGGATTATCCCGAGGAAGATATAGAAGAACAGCATATCGAAGAGTTGAAAAATTCGCTCGTTACGCTTTGCGAAAAATTGCAAAAATTGTTGGCGGGCTACTCTACGGGCAAAAAGATAAAATCGGGCGTAACGGTGGCCATTTGCGGAAAACCCAACACGGGCAAAAGCTCGCTACTCAATATCTTGCTCGGCTATGAAAAGGCAATCGTTTCGGATATCGCGGGTACGACGCGCGACGCGGTGGAAGGCTGTATCGAAATCAATGGCAGAAAGTTTAACCTCTACGACACGGCGGGCGTAAGAGAGAGCGGGGATAGGATTGAAACGATAGGTATCGAACGCGCCGAAGCGCTCATCAAAGCGTCGGACGTTGCGGTGTTCGTGGCGGATTCCTCTCGCGCGTTCGACGAAGAGGACGGCAGGGTTTTGGATATGCTCAAAGGCAAACCGCTTATTAAAGTTGTCAATAAAATCGATTTAACGAAGGACGATACCCCAACGGACGCAGACGTGCATACCTCGGCGGTGACGGGCGAGGGGATTGCGAAATTGAAAGAACTTTTATACGAAAAAGGTTTTTGCGACGGTAGCGAGGATTCGGCATTTTTAATCGAGGAACGGCACTACGACGCGCTTCGGCGTAGTTTTGACGCGCTCACGCAAGCGGTGAAAGCTTGCGAAATAGGGCAACCGCTCGATTTGATAGGGATAGACGTCAAGGCAGGCTGGGACGCTTTGGGCGAGATTACGGGCGAAACAGCGACGGAAGCGATTATTCAAGAGATATTCTCTAAATTTTGCGTTGGGAAATAATGCAGAAAAATAATAAGGGGCGAAATACGAAAGACGGGGGAAAGTTATGGTTAATTTAGATTTATACAGGGTGTTTTATACGGTAGCGAAATGCGGAAGTTTGACGCGAGCGGCGGAGGAATTGTATATTTCTCAGCCTGCTGTTTCCCGTTCGATAAAACAGCTGGAAACGCAACTTGGCGTAACGCTGTTCACCCGCACGCATCGCGGTATGCAGTTATCCGCGCAGGGCGGACAGCTAATTTTTGAGGCGGTGGAAAATGCGCTTCATTTGCTCAGCACAGCGGAAAACCGTATCGCCGAACAAAATTCGTGTGCGACGGGCAGTATCCGTATCGGTGCGAGCGACACCATTTTCGAGTATTTTCTCGCGGATAAAATCGTAGCCTTTCACGAGAAATTCCCCGCAGTGAAAATTGATTTGCAGGCGGACGTTACCCCGCAGAGCATTGAAAAACTCAAAACGGATAAAATCGACGTGGCGTTTGTCAATCTACCTATCCCGCCCGACCCCGATTTGCAGTTATACGGTAACTGTATGCGGTTAAACGACGTATTTATCACGAGCGACAAATACCCCGAATTGACGGCGGGCGTGCATAGCTTGTCTAAACTCAAAAAATACCCGCTCGTGCTGATGGATAAAAACACGGTGGCAAGGCGTTCGTTTGATAACTTTTTCTCGTCTTTGGGTGTGGAATTACAACCGTCTATCGAAGTGGGGAGCTGGGATTTAATGAAACGCTTGGTGGCGAGCGGTATGGGCGTGGGGGTTATTCCGCGCGAGTATATCGAGGGTATGTTGGCGGAGCGAACGCTTTATCAAATGCAAACGGATATCGCCCTGCCCGCGCGTTCGGTGGGTATGCTTTTGAAGAAAAACGCGCCCGTACCGTATGCGTTACACTGTTTTATAGACGAATTTCGAAAAGGGAAATAAGATTAGAAATAAGATTAAGAATAAGGTATTTTTATGGCGAAACCGAATAAATATATTAGAAATTTTTGCATTATTGCGCATATCGACCACGGCAAGAGTACACTTGCCGACAGGCTTATGGAAAGTACGGGTCAGGTATCCTCGCGGGATATGGAAGAACAGCTCCTTGACAGTATGGATATCGAACGGGAACGCGGAATTACCATCAAACTCACGCCCGTGCGTATGTATTATACGGCGAAAGACGGGCAGGAATATATTTTCAATTTAATCGATACCCCAGGTCACGTGGACTTTACCTACGAAGTCAGCCGTTCGTTAGCGGCGTGCGAGGGCGCGATTTTGGTGGTGGATGCAACGCAGGGGGTAGAGGCGCAAACGCTTGCCAACGTGTATTTGGCGATTGAAAATAACTTGGAAATTTTGCCTGTTATCAATAAAATCGACCTGCCCAGCGCGAGAATAGACGAGGCAAAAAAGGAAATCGAAGAAGTTATCGGCTTGGACGCGGAGGGCGTACCTTGCGTTTCGGCGAAAGAGGGTACGAATATCGGCGATTTGTTGGAGGCGGTAACCAAGTATTTCCCCGCGCCCGACGGCGATACGGACGCGCCCTTAAAAGCGCTCATTTTTGATAGTTATTACGATAATTATAAAGGCGTTATTTTGTTCGTGCGGATAAAGGACGGTAGCGTTCGCGTCGGCGATAAGATAAAGACCTTTTTATCCAGCGCCGTGTACGACGTAACCGAAGTCGGCGTGTTCGCGCCCAACTTGTTTCCCAAGGATAAGTTAGAGGCGGGCGAGGTTGGATATATTTCTGCGTCGATAAAATCCATTCAGGACGTCGCGGTGGGCGATACCGTAACGAACGCAATCCGTCCCGCAAACGAGGCGTTGCCTGGATATAAAAAGGTACAACCCGTGGTATTTTGCGGTATTTATCCCTTAGACGGCAGTAAATTCAACGATTTGAAAGAGGCGATTTTGAAGTTACAGCTCAACGACGCGTCGCTTATTTTCGAACCGGATAATTCGGTCGCGCTCGGGTTTGGGTTCCGTTGCGGGTTCTTGGGGTTATTGCATATGGAAATTATCCAAGAACGGATAGAGCGCGAGTTCAATTTGGATATTATCACCACCGCGCCGAGCGTTAGTTATTTGGTGCATAAAACGGACGGCGAGGAATTTTTCGTGGACAATCCCACGCACCTACCCGACCCGTCGGATATTGAGTATATGGAAGAACCTATCGTCAAGGCGGAAATTTACACCCCGCCCGATTATATGGGCGCGATAATGGATTTGTGCAAGGAAAAACGCGGTGTGTTCAAAAATATGACGTATATGGACGAACGGCGCGTTAAGTTGGAATATACCCTGCCCTTAAACGAAATCGTATACGACTTTTTCGACGGCTTGAAATCGCGCACGAAAGGGTATGCGAGCTTTGACTACGAGCTTGCGGGCTATCAGCGTTCCAAACTCGTTAAATTAGACATTTTGCTCAACGGCGAAATTTGCGACGCGCTGTCGGTTATCGTGTTTGAGGACAGAGCGTACGAACGGGGCAGAACGCTTTGCGAAAACTTAAAAGACGCCATTCCCCGTCAGCTTTTTGAAATTCCCGTACAGGCGGCGGTGGGCGGTAAAATCATTGCGCGCGAAACGGTAAAGGCGGTGCGTAAAGACGTACTTGCTAAATGCTACGGCGGGGACATTACGAGAAAACGTAAATTGCTCGAAAAACAAAAAGAGGGCAAAAAGCGTATGCGTAAGGTGGGTAGCGTAGACGTGCCCAGCGAAGTGTTTATGGAAATTTTGAAAACGAACAAGGATTAAATTTAGCGGTAAAAAGGAGTAGGTATGGCTGGAATTTACGTGCATATACCGTTTTGCAGACACAAATGCAGTTATTGCGATTTTGTGTCGTTTGCGGATAAAATCGACTACGCCGAGGCGTATATGGCGTGTTTATATAAGGAACTCAAAATGCGTGGCGAGGAGCTCAAAGACTACGAGTTCGACACCGTGTATTTCGGTGGCGGTACGCCCTCGTATATCCCGCCCAAACTCATTTTTGGTGCAATGAACCAGATAAAAAAATGTTTTCGCTTAACGAAAAACGCCGAAATTACTTTGGAGTTAAACCCAGGAACGCTCGGTGAAAAGAAGGTGCAAACGTATATCAGAGCGGGAATTAACCGTTTTTCTATCGGATTGCAAACGGCGATTGACGAACAGCTTGCCGATTTGGGTCGTATCCATAACGCGCGCGACTACGTGTACGCGACCCAGCTATTAAAAGGTAAAAATTTCAGTACGGATATAATGCTCGGCTTAAAAAACCAAACGCAAGAGGACGTACAAAAAACGATAGAATTAGCGACGGCGTGCGGTTCAAGTCATATTTCTATGTACGCGCTTA
The DNA here is from genome assembly GCA_045537295.1 of Candidatus Scatosoma sp. GTDB lineage: Bacteria > Bacillota > Clostridia > Christensenellales > Borkfalkiaceae > Scatosoma. The sequence goes on from JAZSPG010000047.1 coordinate 9,413, forward strand.
CCGTCGAGGACGGAACGCCTATCTACACCGATTATCTCAACGGCGAATTGCCCGATTCGGACGAGGTTGCCTCTCTTTACGAGTTTGGGCGCAAGCTGTTGGAAGAAAAGGGGTATTCTCGCTACGAGGTGTCTAATTTTGCGAAAAAAGGCAAGGAAAGCAGGCACAACCTCAACTACTGGAAACGGGGCGAATATATCGGCGTGGGCGTTTCCGCAAGCTCGTTTATGCAGGGGAAAAGATTTACGAATACCTTTAATTTAGACGAGTATATGAAATGTATTATTTCAGGTTTTTACCCCGCCGTAACCTCGGAAGAAGTGGAAGAGGCGGACGCGAAATTTGAGTTTGTAATGTTAGGACTTCGCACTATTTTTGGCGTTTCGTTGCAAGAATACAAGCAAAAATTCGGCGTATCCTTAACGGAGGACTTTGGCGACGCGCTGAAAAAGACCGCGGAATATTTACAGCTCGACGGGGATATTTTGCGGATTAAGGACGAATATTTATACGTGCAAAACTCTATATTGACGGTATTTTTAGAGGAGCAGAAAAAGTGAGAATTTTCATTATTCGACACGGCGACCCCGACTACGAAAACGATTGCTTAACGGAAAAAGGCAAGCGCGAAGCGACGCTTCTTGCGCAAAAGCTAAAAAACGAAAAAATCGATTATTTGTATACTTCACCGCTCGGACGGGCAAAGGAAACTTGTGAGACGTATGCGAAATTCGTTGGTAGAGAAAAGGAAATCGTCGTCAAAGACTGGCTGAAAGAGTTCGACCATTCCGTTACCTTCCCTGGCGGGAGAAAGCATTGTATCGCTTGGGATATGCTTCCTACCGAATGGACGGACGAACGCGCGCTTTACGATTTCGACGGTTGGTATCATCACGAATGTTATCAAGGTTCGGGTTTGAAAGAAAAATATTTGCAGGTGATAGGCGAGCTGGATAAACTCATAGCCTCGCACGGTTATAAACGCGAGGGGCAGTTGTATACGACGCAAAAAGGGAACAGGGACACGATTGCTATCTTTTGCCATTTCGGTATAGAGGGGGTGTTGTTATCCCGACTTTGCGATATTTCGCCCGTGAGTATTTGGCATCATTTCGTAGCCTCGCCCACTTCCGTCACCACGCTGTATACGGAAGAGCGTCGCGAGGGTAAAGCCGTGTTTCGTTGCACGGGTTTCGGTGATACGGGGCATTTATACGCAGGGAACGAACAACCTTCCTTTTCCGCGCGGTTTTGCGAAACCTGCGATAGCCTGACGGAAAGGAGGGATTGAATGAAAAAGGACGGTATGATTGTAAGCGGTATGACGGATAACGAAAATACAACCGCCGTGGCGGGACTTGCCAAGCAAGCGAGAATTGCGATTTACGGTGCAGGCGCGATGGGTACGGTGCTGGGCGGTTTGCTCACGCTCGGCGGGCTCAAACAAGTGCATTTAATCACGCGCAACGAAAAACATATAAACGGCTTAAACGAGAAAGGCGCGCGTATTTATTGCGAGGCGGAAAATAACGAGCTCACCATTCCCGTAACGGCGCTTTTGCCCTCGCAAATGACGGGAAAATACGATATCGTGTTTTTAATGACCAAGCAAAAAAACAACGCGGAAATTTTACGCTTTTTATTGCCGTTCTTGCACGAAAACAGCGTGGTTTGCACGACGCAAAACGGTTTACCCGAACAAGCGATTGCGGAAATTATAGGCAAAAATCGCACTTATGGGGGCGTAGCGAGTTTCGGTGCAAATTTTATGGGTGAGGGGAAAGTGTCGCTCACTTCCAAAACGGACGGCATGGGTTTGCAGGTGTCGGGCTATCAAAACGATAACGAAAAAACGGCGTTACTCACCGCGGTTTTGTCATATGCGGGCAAGGCGGTAGGGAATAAAAATTTTGGAAAACCCACGCAAAATTTGCTGGGTGCAAGGTGGAGTAAACTGTCTATAAATAGCGCGTTTTCAGGGCTGTCCGTCGTGACGGGTTGCGCGTTTGGCGAGATAGCTAAGCGTAAAAAATCCCGAAAAATCGCGCTTGGTATTTTGCGCGAGGGGTTGGCGGTTGCCAACGCGTCGGGCGTTCAATTAGAACAAATGCAAGGCAAGGATATGCAAAAGCTTTTAGGCGGAAAGGGCTTTTTCAAAACGGCGTTTGCGTTAGTTGCTTTGCCGTTTGCTATGCGTAAGCATAAGAAACTGGTATCGGGTATGCTTCGAGATATCCAGCAAGGTAGAAAATGCGAAATCGATTTTATCAACGGCGCAGTAGTCAAAGCGGGTAAGGCGGTCGGTGTGCAAACGCCACTTTGCGAAAAGGTAGTGGAATTAACCCACGGCATTGAAAACGGTTTGTACGAAATTTCGTATAAGAATATAGATTTTTTTGAATAAAATAAAAACAAAAAGTGAGGATAAAAGAATGGATTGGAATAAATTAGCGGACGCGCTCATACCTGACGAAAGCGTGAAACCATTAGAGGAATACGAAAAGCTCTACCCCGAACGCGCTTTGGAAAAAGGCGCGCAGGTAACCCGTCTAGCGCCTAGCCCTACGGGTTTTATGCATATCGGTAACTTGTTCGTTGCGCTTGCCAACGAACGAATTGCACATCAAAGCGACGGCGTATTCTATTTGCGGATAGAGGACACGGACGAAAAACGTAAGGTAGAGGGCGCGGTGGAAGTTATCCACACCTCGCTCAAATACTTCGGCGTAAACTTCGACGAGGGCGCGGATTTGGGTGGTAATTACGGACCGTATTATCAGCGTCAGCGCGCGGAAATTTACCACGCGTACGCAAAAGACCTTATTCGTCGCGGTTTGGCGTACCCTTGTTTTTGTTCGGAACAAGAACTTGAAAAAACGCGCGAAACGCAAACTTCGCAAAAACTGTTGCCGGGGTATTATGGCGAATTTGCGACCTGCCGTAGTTTGACGGAAGAACAAATTTACGAAAATTTACGCGCGGGCAAGCCGTATGTAATCCGTTTGCGCTCGCAAGGCGACGTGAATATCAAACACACCTTCCGCGACGAAGTCAAAGGGGAAATCACCGTCACCGAAAACAACCAAGACGTCGTTATCTTGAAGTCGGACGGAATCCCTACCTACCATTTCGCGCACGCGATTGACGACCATTTTATGCGTACGACGCTCGTAATTCGCGGGGAAGAATGGCTTTCGTCTTTACCTATCCATATCGAGCTTTTCAAAGCGCTGGGCTTCCGTTTACCAAAATACGGGCATAACTGTTCTATCCAAAAAATCGACGGGGAAACGCGCAGAAAACTTTCCAAGCGTAAAGACCCCGAGGCGTCGCTTAGCTACTATCGCGAACAGGGCTATCATCCCGAGGCGGTGCGTACGTATATGATGACTTTGCTCAACTCTAACTTTGAGGAATGGTTGTTGAAATTCCCCGATAAGCCGTTGACGGAATTTAAGTTCTCTATCGGCAAAATGGGCAAAAGCGGTGCGCTTTTTGATATCGTCAAGCTCAACGATATTGCCAAAACGCAAATGTCTAAAATGTCGGCGGACGAGATGTACGACTTCTTAAAAGCTTGGACGGACGAGTTCGGCGCGAAAGAACAAAAGGCGTATTTTGAAAACAGAACGTATCTCACCAACGTACTCGCGCTTTGTATGGGCGTCAACGGTAAAAAGAGAAGAAAGGACTTTATTTGCGCCAAACAAGCAGTGGAAACGATTGCCTACTTCTTCGACGAAGGGTTTGCGCCTGCATACGCATACCGCTTTGATAACCAAATCGTCAAAACGGTGCTGGGGCAGTTCAAGGAGGTATATAATTACCAAGACGACAGCTCGGCGTGGTTTGACAAAGTAAAAGGCATTGCGGAAAACAACGGTTTTGCGTCGGATATGAAAGCGTATAAAGCCAACCCCGAAGCTTACGCGGGGAACGTAGCGGATATCGCGGAAATGTTGCGTATTGCCGTTACGGGCTTGTCGAATACCCCGGATTTGTGGACGATTATGCAAATTCTCGGCAAGGAAAAAACGATTGCGCGCTTGAACAAGGCGATAAGCGTATTATAAAAAATAAAAAAGCAAAGACCGTCTAAGTTTAGGCGGTCTTTTGTCATAGAAAAGGGTGACGGGATTTGCTTTACAAAGTGCGAGATAAATGGTAAAATAGTAAAGATGGAAAACAAAAAAGGAGGGCGTTATGGCAAAGCAAACGCTCGCGCAGGAGTTGGCGCAAAGAAAAATAAGCAAACCGAATTTTACCTATAATTTGCTCGGCTGGGTATGGAAAACCTTCGTCGCGAAAAAATACAAGGTGCAGTATATTTATAAAATAGACCCCAAAACGATAAAAGGACCGTGTATTTTTGTCAGCAACCACGCGTCACGGCTGGATTATATTTTTACGGGTATTCCCGTGTTGCCAAATAGAATGAATTTCGTGGCGGGATATAACGAGTTTTTCCGTTCGCATTTGCAGGGCGTTTTCAAACTGTTAAAGGTAATACCCAAACGCAATTTCGTGCCTGATTACTACACCGTCCGCGAGTGTAGCCGTATCTTAGGGAATGGCGGTAAAATTATGCTCTTTCCCGAGGGAATGAGCTCGATTTCGGGCGCAAACCAGCCCGTTGCGGTAGGTACGGGTAAATTTATCAAGCATTATAAAGTACCCGTGTATTATTTCTTGATTAAAGGCGGGTATTTAACTAGCCCGAAATACAACCTGCGCGATAGGGTAGGTCGCGTGGAGGTGGAGCTGGACTGTATGTTCACGCCCGAGCAGTTGGAAACGCTTACGCCCGAACAAATCGAGGATACGCTCAACGAAAAGCTCTATCACGACGATTACGCTTGGAATAAGCAAAAGGGTTATTCTTACGATATCGGCGAAAACGGCGCGGAGCATTTGGAAGATTTGCTTTTTTATTGTCCTAAATGTAAAAAACAGCACACGCTTAAAACCAAGGGGAATACCATTTTTTGCGAAAATTGCGGAAACGGCGCGACGCTGAAAGATACCTATGAGCTTGTTCCTTTCGACGATACCTGCGTAATCCCCGAAACGCAAACGGCGTGGTTTAATGCGCAACGCGAGGCGATAAAAGCGGAGGTGCAGGACGAGAATTTCGAGCTTATCGAAAAGGTGAAACTTGGAACTTTGCCTAAGTTTGAGCCGTTGAAAGACCAAGCGACTTCTATAATCGTAGGGGAGGGAACGCTGAAATTAAACCGTTTAGGCTTGACTTATACGGGTACGCGCGACGGTGAGGAATTTACTTTCCATATTGAAAGCAAGAATTTACCAACTTACGGAATGTGTACGGATTTGAGCAGATTTTACACCTTTTACAAAGGCGAGTTTATGGAATTTTACCCCGAAAGAAATACCGTGGAAAAATTCTTTCTTGCGACGGAAGAAATTCACCGCTTAAACGGTGGCAAGTGGCAAGATTTCAAGTTTGAAAAATAAAAATTGTAAAAAGAGAGAACGCCGAACGAATCCGTTCGGCGTTTTGTATTGTTTGGTGAACCTTAACCAACCTAAATCGAACTTTTTGAACTGCCCGACAAATTGGTTTGTTTATGTTCCTCGCACGAACCCGAGGCGTTCATCACCATTCCCGAGCGGACACCAAAAAACAAAAAACCTAAAACGAATTTTGTTCGTTTTAGGTTTTTGTTGGTGACCCGTACGGGACTCGAACCCATGTTACCACCGTGAAAGGGTGGTGTCTTAACCGCTTGACCAACGGGCCTTATTCATTTTATGATCAAATACGACTAAAAATAAGTCTTAATCAAACTTACTTGGGTAGTATAACATTTTTAAAAAAGAAAGTCAATCGATTATAGCTCGGTTTTTTGAAAAAACTGAAAAACGTTGAAAAATTTTTAAAACGATTTATCCGTAACGATTCTTTAATCTTTTTCGAAAATTCGACGTAAGTTATTTTTCCGAAATCAAAGAAAT